>NZ_JBIVZG010000014.1:0-155204 GCF_044759445.1 Streptomyces sp. NPDC101118
GACAGGGCACCCCGGCCCGGAAGGCAAAGACCTCGGCGGACAACCCCAGAAAAGACGCCCAGGGGACACCTCATGCATTCCGGTACCGGGTGCGCGTCCCGGTGTCGGGGTGCGGGCCCGCCCCACGGGGCGGACGCGTCAGCGTCCGTAGGCCCGCCACTCGGCATAGCGGCCTCCGGGCCGCCTGTGCCCCTTCATAAGCCGCCAACGATCGCTACGCGCTTCTCATATCTCAGCGACAGGCGGCCGTCTGGGGCTGGGAAGAGATGGGGGCGGGGATGACCTGGATTCAGTGTCCATTTCGCGCAACTGGCGGGCGGGACGGCCCGCCAGCCGCCCAGCGAGAGCGGCACGCGGCCATCGTGGGCGGCTCTCGTCCCACCACGACCGGCCTGGCGGACGCTGAGACGTGAAAAGCGCCTACACATCGCTGGCGGCCTACGTCCCACCACGACGGGCCGGTCATCGCGTGACGGGAGAAGCACATGCGATCGCTGGCGGCCTATGTCCGACCCCAGACGGCCGTCCGCCGCCCTGAGGCAGGAGCGCGTAGCGATTTGTGGCGGCTTATGAAGGGGCACAGACGGCCCGGAAGTCGCTGAGACGGGCGGAGGGCCTACGGACGCTGACGCGTCCGCCCCTCGGGGCGGGGGCCGGGCCTCGCTGCCGCGTCACTCACCCGGTACCGACTGGCCTGGGAGGTCCCCCTGGGCGTCTTTCCTGGGGGTGTCCGCCGAGGGCTTTGCATTCCGGGCCGGGGTGCCCTGTCAAGGGTGGAACGAAGTGGAATCGCCGCAGGCGACGCGACGAAGGAGCGCCCTTGACAGGGTGCCCCGGCCCGGAAACCCTCGGTCGGCGGACAACCCCAGATACGTCCAGATCCCTCAGACCGGCCCAGGAGATGCCGCCATCCGGCGCCCTCGCTGATCCCGGCCCAGGGGTACCGCCCTCCGCCCACCTCCCCACACCGCCTCACGCGGTGCCGCCCCTCCGCCCACCTCCCCACACCGCCTCACGCGGTACAGCCCTCCGCCCACCTCTCCGACCTCGGGCACGTAGTGCCGGTCGCGGAGTGGCCGCCGCGTCCCGGTGCCGGCCCGCGGCATGCCGGGCTTCGGCCGGTTCCTGATGCCGGCCCGCCACCGCCCCCAACCCCTGGAGCCCCCGCCCTTCGTGAAGGGCAGGGGCTCCAGGGGTTGCGTGGGCCGCACGCGCGCCGCGCGCCGCGTGCGACGCGCGTCGGGGTCAGGCCACTCGGGGGTCTATGCGGCTGCGGACCGCCGACTGGACTTCCTCTTCCTCCGCCGGGTCCGCCGCAAGGCGGCGGAGGCGGTCCACCACTCGGGCGTCGCCGGTCTCCGCGTGGCGGGCTGCGATCTCCCTCGTGGACTCCTCGCAGTCCCACAGGCACTCCACCGCGAAGCCCGTGGCGAAGGACGGGTCCGTGGCCGAGAGGGCGGCCGCGGCGCGGCCGCGGAGGTGGGACGAGGCCGTTTCGCGGTAGACGTGGCGCAGCACCGGCGCCGCGCAGGCGATGTGGAGGCGGCCCGTGCCGTCCACCAGGGGCCAGAGGGCGGCTGCGTCGGGGCCCGAGGTGCGGACCGACTCCCTGAGGGCGCCCAGGACCAGCGGGGCGTCGGCGGCGTCGCCGTGGGCGGCCAGCATGCGGCCGGCGGCGGCGCCGAGGGCGTCCGGGCGGTGGACCCAGGCGCGGGCACGGTCGACGGCGGCTTCGGTGAGGAGGCGTTCGTACGCGGCGACCGCGGCGTCGTCCTCGGCGGCCGCTTCGATCAGGTCCAGCACGGCCGGGTTCTCCGGCTCGGCGGTGACCAGGTGGTGGAGGGCGGTGGCGCGGGCGGCCTCGGTGCCCGTGGCCGCGGCCGCGAGAATGCGGGGGCGGTCCTCCGGGGTGGCGACGGCGGCGAGACAGCGGGCGGCGGGCACGTGCAGCGGGGTGCCGCGGCGCAGGCCCTGCTCGGCCCATTCGAAGACGGCGTCGACGCTCCAGCCGGGGCGGGGGCCGGCCGGGGTCATCTGGCGCTGCCAGCGGTCGAAGGAGCCCTGTTCGCGGGCGGCGGAGAGGCGTGCTGTGAACTGCGGCAGCTCCTCCCACAGGCGCCAGGGGCGGGGCTCGTAGGCGTCGCGTACGGCGGCGGCCAGCCGCGCCGCGCCCTCCGGGGTCTCCGGGAAGCGGGCGAGCACGGGGGCTCCGAGTGAGCGCAGGCCGGCGTCGTCGTCGCGGACGGCGAGCTCGTCCAGGGCCCAGGACCAGTTGGCGCCCGTGGCGGCGTAGCGGCGCAGCAGCATGAGCGCGTCGTCACGGCCGTACGAGGCGAGGTGGCCCAGGACGGAGAGGGCGAGGCCGGTGCGGTTCTCGTCCTCGTCGAGGAGGTCCTCGGCGGAGAAGAGGTGGGCCTCGATGGCGCCCAGGGGTCCGTCGAGGTCGACGTACAGGCGGGCGTAGTAGAGGGAGCGGTTCTCGACCTGCCAGTCACGGCGCGGGTCGCTCAGCACGCACTGGTTGAGTGCCGCGAGCGCGTCGGCGCGCGGCGCCGCGAGCGCGTGCAGCGTCCCGTCGCCTCGGCCCCTCTGGAGGAGGCCGAGCAGGGTGCCGCTTGGCGCTATGGACGGTTCGAACATGGGAATGGCCTCAAATCAAGCTGGGGACGCAACCGGGAAACGGGATTCACGTGGCCGCGTAACAGCATGTCGGGGCGCCCGCAGTCGTCTTCCGCTTGATGTGGACCATCACATTCAGCCTTTCGTCAGTGTCCGGAGCTTCCCCCCGTGATGTCGGGGTGCAAGTCCCGATCCGACGCCATGATGACCCAGCCGGTTTGCACGCCGCGACCACATTTACGGCCTCCCCTGCGGCGTAGCCCCGGCTTCCGGCTCACCGGGCTCCGAAGAGCTCCAGCAGCGCGGTCTTGCCGAACATACGGGCCGTGTCCACAGCGGACGGCGTGCCCGCTTCCGGGTCGGCTCCGCCGGCGAGGAGGGCCCGGATGACGGATTCCTCGCCCTTGAAGACGGCTCCGGCGAGCGGGGTCTGACCTCGGTCGTTGGCGCGATCCGCCTCGGCGCCGCGGGCCAGCAGGGCGGTGACCGCCTCGGCGTGGCCGTGGTACGCGGCGAGCATGACGAGGGTGTCGCCGCGGTCGTTGGTCAGGTTCGCCGGAACGCCGGCGTCCACGTAGGCGGCGAGGGCCTCGGCGTCGCCCTGGCGCGCCAGGTCGAAGATCTTGGTGGCCAGTTCCACCACGTCGGCGTCCGGGGTCTCCGGGGTCTCGCTCATCACTGCCGCCTTCCGCCGCTGTTGGCACGAGTTTCCCCAGGCCGGGCGGGTCTGGGGCGGTACGGCACTGCGTCCGTACGAGTGAATCGACAGGGTACTGCCCCGGCGGGGGCGTGGCGGGACCCGGCCGAGGCAAAGATCACCCGGGAGTGACCCCTCCTGCACCGAGCGGGGCGGTTCCCGCCACCCGAACGCGGCCGGTCAAGTGAAATCCGCCCCGATTCACCCAAATGCACCTTTTATCGCATAGATACTTCCTGTGAGCCTGGAAGAACTCATGGTGACTGTCCCCATCAACCAGGAGAACTTCTCATGGTCCTGAACATCTCAGGCGTCGTGCTGCTCGGCATCATCTGCTTCCTGTTCTTCAGGAAGGACGGGATGAAGCTGTCGCACGCGTTCGTCGCCGCACTCTTCGGCTTCTTCCTCGCGGGCTCCGCCATCGCCCCGAGCATCACGGCGAGCACCGCGAGCATCGCTTCGCTGCTGGGCGGGATCAAGCTCTGATCCCGCCCAGCAAGGACACGAAAGAGACAACTCCAGGAGACGCCCGTGGCCCGGCGACCACTTCCCCGCATCCTCAGCAGCGGCAGCGCGTCGCTGGCCAAGGGCCGCGAGTTCGCGCGCACGGCCGCCGACAGCGCCACGGACGTCATCCATCCGCTCCTCACCGTCGGGCGCGGCCTGCGCGTGCTGGCCGCGACCGCACGGCGCAAGTGGGCCGACACCCCCAAGGACAAGCGTGGTCCCACGCTCTTCCTGGTGGCGGCCTGCCTGCTGGTGGTCGTGCTCGTCCCGTACGGGCCGCTGCTGGCCCTCGTCGCGCTCATGGCCGCGGCCGCGTGGCAGGGCCGGGACCGCACCCCGGTGAAGACGGGACCGAGCGATGCGGAGACGGAACGCCTGGGCGCGCTGTACGAGGCGCTCGTGCCGTACTTCGCCGTCCCGGAGGACCCTGCCCCGCTCTTCGCCCACGGCGGGGAGTGGGACAAGGCCTTCAGCGGCTACGCCTTCGACGAGGGCGGCCGCGTCACCCGGCTGCGGATCCGCTACCCCGCCTACTTCACGGACGGCGAGGCGGCGGCACGGGCGCGGATCGAGCAGCTGCTCGCCGCCAAGTCCGGGCGCGGCCGCGAGTACCTCTTCGAATGGGACGAGGAGGGCAACCTGCTCGACATGACCGTGCTGGCGGCACTGCCGACGGGCATCGCCGCCCAGCGCTTCGTCACCGCCCCCGGCGAGGTGGTCCTGGGCTTCACGGACGCCGGCGGGGTGCAGCGCACGCTGCCCGTCGCCGACGGCGAGGAGACCCGGGACGTCCCGCCGGTGGTGTGGCGGTCCGGTGCCCGTTCCACCGAACCGCACCTGCTGGCCGTGGGCCAGCCCGGCAGCGGCACCTCCACGCTGCTGCGCTCCATCGCGCTCCAGGCCCTGCACCACGGCGGCGACGTGCTGGTGGTGGAGGGCGGCGGCACCGGCGAGTACGCCTGCCTCGGCGGCCGCGCCGGCGTGCTGGCCGTCGAGTGCGGGCTCACGGGGGCGCTGGCCACGCTGGAGTGGGTCTCCGTGGAGACCGAGCGCAGGCTCATCGCCGCCAACCGCGCGCGCCAGGCCGGGCAGCAGGCTCCCGAGGACACCCGGCGCCCGCTGTGGGTGCTGCTGGACCGGCCCAGCGTGCTCGGGCACCTCGCCGCGGCCGAGGGCCGCCCCGATCCCCTGTCGCTGCTGCAGGTCCCCCTGCGGCACGGCCGGTCCGCCCACGTGACGGTGGTCGTCGCCGAGCAGTTCGAGCACCTGGAGCTGCTGTCCGACGCGGTGTACGCGCACACCCGGGCCCGTGTGGTGCTGGGCCCCGCCTCGATCCCGCAGATCGCGGCGATCCTCGGGGTGCCGCCCCACACGACGCCGACCGCGCAGGTCGCGCCGGGGCGGGGGTACGCGCGGCTGGGCTCCGGGCCCGTGCACCGGCTCCAGGTGCCGGCCACGCCCGATCCGTACGACGACACGGCGGCCGCTCCGCACCGCCAGGCCGTGCGGGAGCTGCTGCCGCAGCGCCAGGGGCCGGCCGGTCCGGGTCCGGACACGCCGGCCGGCCTGGAGATCCCGGCGGCGGAGACCGTCGAGGTGAACACGGTCAAGGGCGAGGTCGAGGGCGCCCGCTAGCGGCTTCGCGTACGGCCGGCACCCCTGACGATCCGGGGTGCCGGCCGTGCCGCGTCAGGCCACGAAGGTGCGCAGGGTCTCGGCGGTGCCGGGGCCCGCGGTGTCCAGCAGGCGGGCGGCGCCGGCGAGGCGTGCGGCCGCCTCCTCGGCGACCGGGCCGCCGACGGTGAAGGGCAGCCGCACGTAGCCCTCGAAGGCGCCGTCGACGCCGAACCGCGGGCCCGAGGGGACCCGTACGCCGACCCGCTCCCCCACTTCCGCGAGGCGCGAGCCGGACAGGCCGCCGGCCCGGGCCCACAGGGTCAGGCCGCCCTGAGGCACCTCGAACTCCCAGTCGGGCAGCTCCCGGCGCACCGCCGCGACGAGAGCGTCCCGGTTCTCCCGGGCCTGGGTGCGGCGCAGGGCCACCGCCTCCTCCCAGCCGCCGGTGCGCATCAGCCAGTTCACGGCCAGCTGTTCCAGCACCGGGGTGCCGAGGTCGGCGTAGGCGCGGGCGGCGACCAGGCTGCGGATCACGTCGGGTGCCGCCCGGACCCAGCCGATCCGCATGCCGGCCCAGAAGGCCTTGCTCGCCGAGCCGACGGTGATCACGGTGGAGCCGGCCGGGTCGAAGGAGCAGACCGGGCGCGGCATCTCCAGGTCCGCCTCCAGGTGGAGCTCGATCATGGTCTCGTCGACGACCAGCACGGTGCCCGCCGAGCGGGCGGACTCGACGAGCGCGCGCCGCTGCTCCTCGTCGGCCAGGGCGCCGGTGGGGTTGTGGAAGTCGGCGACGACGTACGCCAGGCGCGGGGCGGCGTCGCGGAAGACCTGGCGCCAGACCGGCAGGTCCCAGCCGGCCAGGCCGTCCGCCATGGCCACCGGCACGAGGCGGGCGCCGGCGGCGCGCATGAGCTGGAGGATGTTGGCGTAGGAGGGCGACTCGACGGCGATGCGCTCGCCGCGGCCGGCGAAGAGGTGGCAGATGGCGTCCATGGCGCCCATCGCGCCCGTGGTCACCATGATCTGCTCGGGCATGGTGGGGATGCCCTTGGCCGTGTACCGGTCGGCGAGCATCCGGCGGAGCGCGGGCAGGCCGGCGGGGTAGTCGCCGTGGGTGTGGGCGTAGGGCGGCAGCTCCTCCAGGGCCCCCTGGACGGCCCGGGTCAGCCAGGGTTCGGGGGCGGGCAGGGCGGCGCAGCCGAGGTCGATGAGGGAGCCGAGGGACTCCGGGGGCAGCGGCTCCAGGCCGCGCGCGGGCAGCGGGTTGCCGGCGGGGACCGCGGTCCAGCTGCCGGCGCCGCGCCGGGACTCCAGGAAGCCCTCGGCGCGCAGGGCCTCGTAGGCGGCGGCGACGGTGGTGCGGCTGACGTTGAGGGCGACGGCCAGTTCGCGCTCGGCGGGGAGCCGGGCGGCGACCGGGACCCGGCCCTCCAGGACGAGCACCCTGATCCCGTCGGCCAGCGAGCGGTACGCGGGGGGCTTGCGGGCGCCGGGCGAGGCCGGGCGCGGCTGCTGGGAGCCGATGAGCCGGGCGAGCTGCGCGGCGCCCACCGCCGAGGTCCACTGAGCCATGCTGTCCGGTCCACCTTCGTCCGATTGGCCATCGAGGCCGTGCCGAGGGGCGCTATTGGATCGCGTTTCCCGGCTCCCAGGGTGTCATGTGGCCTGTGCCCTCCACCAGGGGGGTGTGTGCCTGGTCTCTGTTCACCGCCCGGCCGTCCCGCGTGGCGTGCGGGGATGCATACTGCCGCCGTGACGCACGTACGCACCCCCCACCCGTATCTGGACCACCCCGCCCCGATCCCCTTCGCCCACCGCGGCGGGGCGGCGGACGGGCTCGAGAACACGGTGACCGCCTTCCGGCGGGCCTCCGAGGCCGGATACCGGTACTTCGAGACGGATGTCCACGCCACCCTGGACGGCAAGCTGGTCGCCTTCCACGACCCCACGCTGGACCGGGTCACCGACCGGGCCGGCCGGATCGCCGACCTGCCCTGGCGGGAGGTGAGCGAGGCGAGGGTCGCCGGCAAGGAGCCGCTGCCGCTCTTCGAGGAGCTGGTGGACACCTTCCCCGAGGCCCGCTGGAACATCGACATCAAGGCCGAGTCGGCCCTGCACCCGCTCATCAACCTGATCGCGCGCAGGGGTTTGTGGGACCGGGTCTGCGTCGGTTCGTTCTCCGAGCGCCGGGTGGCGCGGGCGCAGCGCCTGGCGGGGCCCCGTCTCGCCACCTCGTACGGCGTGAGCGGCGTCCTCGGGCTGCGGCTGCGCTCGTACGCGATCCCGGCCGCCCTGCGGGTCGGTGCGGTGGCCGCGCAGGTGCCCGAGACCCAGGCCGGCATCCGCGTGGTCGACCGGCGGTTCGTCGAGACGGCGCACGCGCGCGGCCTGCAGGTCCACGTCTGGACCGTGAACGAACCGCAACGTATGGAGGCTCTTCTCGACCTGGGTGTGGATGGCATCATGACCGACCGGATCGACATCTTGCGCACGGTGCTGGACCAGCGCGGGGCCTGGGCCTGAGCGCCCGTTCCCCCGTGCCGGGTCACCTCCTCCCGTGCCTGACGGGGACAGCGAGGGGGCACGGGTGACTGCGGAGACCACGGACGGGGCGGACGGTCCGCCGGAGGCGGTCGCGGCCGGCGGCGGAGCCGTCGGCACGGCGGCCGAGCGGCGGCGCGAGCAGCACGGCTGGTACTTCTACGACTTCGCGTGCTCGGTCTACTCGACCAGCGTGCTGACGGTGTTCCTGGGCCCGTACCTCACGGCGGTGGCCCGGGCGGCCGCCGATGCCGAGGGGTACGTGCACCCGCTCGGCATCCCGGTGCGCGCCGGGTCGTTCTTCGCGTACTGCGTCTCCCTCTCGGTGATCGTGGCGGTGCTGGTGATGCCGCTGGTGGGCGCCGCCGCGGACCGGCGGGGCCGGAAGAAGCCGCTGCTGGCGGTGGCCGCCTACACGGGTGCGGCGGCCACGGCCGGGATGTTCTTCCTGAGCGGCGAGCGCTACCTGCTCGGCGGCTTCCTGCTGATCGTCGCGAACGCCTCGCTCGCGGTCTCGATGGTGCTCTACAACGCCTACCTGCCGCAGATCGCCGAGCCGGACGAGCGGGACACGGTCTCCTCGCGCGGCTGGGCCTTCGGCTACACCTCGGGCGCACTGGTGCTCGTCCTCAACCTCGTCCTGTTCCAGGGGCACGAGTCCTTCGGGCTCTCCGAGGGCGCCGCGGTGCGGATCTGCCTGGCCTCGGCCGGCCTGTGGTGGGGCGCCTTCGCGCTGATCCCCCTGAAGCGGCTGCGCGACCGGGCGGTGGTGCGCGCCGAGGGCGAGGGTCCGGCGGCCGGCACGGGCTGGAAGCAGCTGGTGGCCACGCTGAAGGACATGCGCAAGCACCCGCTGACGCTGTCCTTCCTGCTGGCGTACCTGATCTACAACGACGGCGTGCAGACCGTGATCTCGCAGGCGTCCGTGTACGGCTCCGAGGAGCTGAAGCTGGAGCAGTCCACGCTGATCGTGGCGGTCCTGCTGGTGCAGGTGCTCGCGGTCGTGGGCGCCCTGGGCATGGGGCGCCTGGCGCGCTCGTACGGGGCCAAGCGGACGATCCTGGGCTCGCTGGCGGCCTGGACGCTGACGCTGGCGGCGGGGTACTTCCTGCCGGCGGGGGCACCGGTGGCGTTCTTCGTGCTGGCTTCGATGATCGGTCTGGTGCTGGGCGGGAGCCAGGCGCTGTCGCGCTCGCTGTTCTCGCACCTGGTGCCGCGCGGCAAGGAGGCCGAGTACTTCTCCGCGTACGAGATGAGCGACCGCGGGGTGAGCTGGGTGGGGCCCCTGGTGTTCGGTCTCACGTACCAGCTGACGGGCAGCTACCGGGACGCGATCATCTCGCTGGTGGCCTTCTTCGCGCTGGGGTTCGTACTGCTCGCACGGGTGCCCGTACGGCGCGCCGTGGAGGCTGCCGGAAACCCGGTTCCGGACCGGATTTAGACGTCGAAGTCAAAGGCCGGTAGTGTACGCCTTTGGCCTGCCAGGCGGACCGTTACTGCGTGCTGAAGAAGTGAAGACGTTGGGTGACATCTGCTGCCAGATGTGACAAAACGGGCATTGGTGGGTACAACAAGGGGCGGCACGACGGGCGACGCATGACCCGGAGCGGGAATCTATACCGCCGACCGGACGTTGTCCGGATGACGACGACAGCGACACCTGTCCTGTGGGCGACAAGCCCGGGAGGCACGATTCATGAGTGAGCGAGCTCTCCGCGGCACGCGGCTCGTGGTTACCAGCTACGAGACGGACCGTGGCATCGATCTGGCCCCGCGCCAGGCGGTGGAGTACGCATGCCAGAACGGACATCGATTCGAGATGCCGTTCTCGGTTGAGGCGGAGATTCCGCCGGAGTGGGAGTGCAAGGCGTGTGGCGCCCAGGCACTCCTGGTGGACGGGGACGGGCCCGAGGAGAAGAAGGGCAAGCCTGCGCGAACGCACTGGGACATGCTCATGGAGCGGCGTACCCGCGAAGAGCTGGAAGAGGTGCTGGCCGAACGGCTGGCGGTCCTTCGTTCCGGCGCCATGAACATCGCCGTACACCCGCGCGACAGCCGCAAGTCCGCTTAATCCGCGTACACGCTGCGATACGAGCCGAGGGCCGTGCCACCTGGCACGGCCCTCGGCTCGTTGTCTTCTCTGCCTGCGCCAGGCCCCCGGACGCTCACAGCGACCGGGGGCCCATGCCATGCCGTCACGGGGTCAGCGGCGGACGCGGACGGTCGTACGGCCCGGCCGGGCCGTCCTCCTCACGGATGACCTCGCCCTGGACGACCTTGCCGTCCGGGTAGCGGATGCGTGCCTGCTGGAAGGCGCCGCCCAGGCTCCCGGAGCCCGCCGCGGCGATCCGGCGCTCGAAGGTACGGCCCAGCGCCTTCGCGATCCGCTCACGGACGCCCGGGACCAGGCACAGCAGACCCGCCACGTCCGAGAGCAGGCCCGGCACCATCAGCAGGAGACCGCCGAGCATCGTCATGGCGTTGCCGCTGCCCCTGCCGGGCGGCGGTGCCGTGGGCATCTCCCCCGCCTGCATCCGGGCCTGCGCCTGCCGCATGCCGTCGGTCAGGTTCTTGAAGGCCCGCCGGCCCGCCCGCTTGATGACCACGGCTCCGAGCACGAAGCCACCGGCCAGCAACGCGAAGACGGTCAGTCCCCCGGCCGCCTCGGCGACCAGGGTCAGCAGCCAGATCTCCAGAACCACCCAGGCCGCCACCGCGAGGGGCAGCACGGAGCGGGCTCGGGATCGCTTGGGGGCCGTCGAGGTGGGAACGCCGGTCATCATGCTCCCAGTGTGCCCGCACCCCTGCCGGACTGGCATAAAGCGGCCGAAGAGCCCGGTGGGCAGGGCGGCTGCGCGAGGGCGCCGGCCACGAGCCCGGCCGCCGGCCCCCGCCGGCCTCAGCCCCGCCGCCGACCCAGAATCTTCCCCGCGCGCGTGGCCAGCCCCCAGGCGGTGACCCGCCACAGGGCCTCCACCACGATGTCGCGGCTCATCTTGCTGTCGCCGAACTCGCGCTCGACGAAGGTGATCGGCACCTCCACCACGTGGAAGCCCGCCTCGACGGCCCGCCGCGCCAGGTCGACCTGGAAGCAGTAGCCCTGCGAGGCGACCTGGTCCAGGCCCAGCCCCTCCAGCGTCTCCTTGCGGAAGGCACGGTAGCCGCCGGTCACGTCGCGGATCGGCACGTCCAGCATCAGCCGGGAGTACGTGCTGCCGCCGCGGGACAGCAGCTTGCGGTGCGCGGGCCAGTTCACGACCCGGCCGCCGGGCACCCAGCGGGAGCCCAGCACCAGGTCGGCGCCCTTGAGGGCGGTGAGCAGCCGGGGCAGTTCCTCGGGCTGGTGGGAGCCGTCGGCGTCCATCTCGATCAGCACGCCGTAGCCGTGCTCGATGCCCCAGCGGAAGCCCGCGAGGTAGGCGGCGCCGAGGCCCTCCTTGCCCTTGCGGTGCAGGACCTGGACGTGGTCGTCCTCGGCCGCCAGCTCGTCGGCGATCTTGCCGGTGCCGTCGGGGCTGTTGTCGTCGGCGACCAGGACGTGCGCCTCGGGTACGGCCGCGCGGACCCGGGAGACGATCGGCCCGATGTTCTCCGCCTCGTTGTAGGTCGGAATGATCACCAGTGCCGTGCCGAGGGGACCGTACTTCCTCCTCCGGACTCCGTCCGCGGGGATACCCACACCGCCGTCGCTCACTGATACCCCTTAACGCGTCCGTTCACAGGGTCCCCACCTTAGCGAGGCGGGCCGCGGGTTCCGCGGATCGGGGCCCGGAGTCCTTCGGGCCGGCCCGGCGCCCGCCGGCTGCGGGCGGCCGGGGCCGTTGTCTACTGGAGCCGGGCCCCACCCGGTTCGCACCGTCCCCCGGGCCCTCGGGGGGAGGGGGGACCCCCACTCGGTGAAACCTTTCCCTGGCCCCCGAGGCGCGGGCGCGCGGACGTACGGGTCCTGCCGAGCGGACGTCCTGTGGTGGACGCCGCAGAAGGTACCCGGCGACCGGCGCCGCCTGTCAAAACGCCTGCTCACCCCTGCGGGCGTACGTACATCGTGCGTCCTCCGACCACTGTGGACAGGCACTCGGGCAGCGGCTGCCCGGGGGTCAGGTCGGGCAGGCCGGGGGTGCCGGAGCGGGGGTCCGTGGACCAGCGCGCGACCCGGTCGTCCGGGGCCTGGACCACCAGGTCTCCGGTCCGCCAGACGGCGTAGTCGGCGGGGGCGCCGGGCACCAGGACGCCCGCGTCGTCCCGGCCGACGGCCCGCCAGCCGCCCCGCGTGTGCGCCGTGAAGGCGGCGCGTACGGAGACCCGGTGCTCGGGCGTGCGGTGGAACGCGGCGGCGCGCACGGTGCCCCACGGGTCGAGCGGCGTGACCGGGGCGTCCGAACCGAAGGCCAGCGCCACCCCGGCGCGCAGCATCGCGGCGAAGGGGTTGAGCGTACGGGCCCGCTCGGCGCCCAGCCGGTCGGCGTACATGCCGTCCTCGCCTCCCCAGGCGGCGTCGAAGGCGGGCTGCACGGAGGCGGTGAGCCCCAGCTCGGCGAAGGCGGCGATGGTCTCGGGGGTGACCATCTCGGCGTGCTCGACACGGTGCCGGGCGGCGCGGATCCGGCCGGTGCCGAGCTTCTCGGCGGCGGCCCGGAAGCCGTTCACCACCGAGGAGACGGCGGCGTCGCCGATGGCGTGGAAGCCGGCCTGGAGCCCGGCCTCGGTGCAGGCGACCACGTGGGCGGCCACGTCGG
The DNA here is from genome assembly GCF_044759445.1 of Streptomyces sp. NPDC101118. Classification (NCBI taxonomy): domain Bacteria; kingdom Bacillati; phylum Actinomycetota; class Actinomycetes; order Kitasatosporales; family Streptomycetaceae; genus Streptomyces; species Streptomyces sp. NPDC101118. The sequence goes on from NZ_JBIVZG010000014.1 coordinate 12,718, forward strand.
CCGTCGTCAGGTGGGCCACCCCGGTGTGCGGGGCGTCCTGGTAGGAGGCGTGCAGGCAGGCGGTGTGGGAGCCGAGGGAGCCGTCGACGAAGAGGTCGCCGGCCGCGCCGACGGCGCCGAGCTCGCGGGCCCGGCGGACGTCCTGCTCGGCCCAGTAGCCGAACACCCGGGGACCGGGCTCGGCCGCGGCCAGCTCCAGCAGGCCCGTGAAGTCCTCGGGCGAGGAGATCTCGGGGCCGCCGCACTCGTGCAGCGTGCCGATGCCGAGGGAGGCCGCGTGGTGCCGGGCGGCGCGCTGGGCGTCGGTGCGCTGGGCGGGGGTGAGGGCCGCGTAGGCGGCGGCGCGCACCGCGTGGTGGGCGTCGCCGGTGAGCGGCTCGCCGTCCAGGAAGCCGGTGCGCTCGCGCACGCCGGGGACGAGGTCGAGCAGGGCGGTGGTGACGACGGCGGAGTGCACGTCGACCCGGGTGAGGTAGAGGGGACGGCCGCCGGTGGCGGCGTCGAGCTCGTCGCGGCGCGGCGCGCGCCGTTCGGGCCAGCGCGCCGCGTCCCATCCGTGGCCGAGCAGGACCCGGTCACCGGGCCGCCGGTCGGCGTGTTCGCGTACGAGTTCCAGGGCCCGGCCCAGGGTGGGCGCCCCGGACAGGTCCAGCCCGGTCAGGGCGAGGCCGGTGGCGGTGGTGTGGACGTGGGCGTCGGTGAACGCCGGGGTGACCAGCGCGCCGTCGAGGTCGACGACCTCGTCCACGCCGTCGGCGAAGGCGTCGGCCGCGCCCTCGGAGCCCACCCAGGCGATCTCCCCGCGCTCGACGACCATCGCGGTGGCGAACGGGTCGGCGGGGCTGTGCACCTCTCCTCTGCGGAGGAGGACGGTGCGGTCGGTTCCGGCTGCGGGGGTGCCCGCGGGGGTGGTGGTGCGCTCGGTCATGCGGAACAGTCTCGCGCCTTCGTGGGGCGCCGGTCGCCACCGGGGGGCCGGAGCCTGTCGGACGGGTTCCGCCGCGGCTCCCCGGGGGCCGGGGGATGCCCTTCCGGGCCGGGACGCCCTCCGGGGCCGGCGGGGCCGGCCGGTGCGGGGGCGGGTGGTGCGAGGGGCGGGTGGGGCTCAGACGCGGGGTGGCCGCGATTCGTAGGGGGTGGAGAGGACCACGGTGGTACGGGTCGACACCCCGGCCAGGGCGCGCAGGCGGCCCAGCAGGTCCTCCAGCTCCAGGGGGGTCGCCACCCGGACCTTGAGGATGTAGTTCTCGTCGCCGGCCACGCTGTGGCAGGCCTCGATCTCGGGCACTCCGGCCAGGCGCTCGGCGATGTCGTCCGGTGCACTGGGGTCGAAGGGCTTGACCGAAATGAACGCCGTCAGGGGGAGCCCGACGGCCTCGGGGTCGACGACCGCGGCGTACCCGCGGATCACCCCACGCTGCTCCAGGCGGCGTACTCGTTGGTGGACCGCCGACGTGGACAGGCCGGTGGCCTTGCCCAGGTCCGTGTAGCTCATCCGCCCGTCTCTGACGAGCAGATCCACGATCTGCCGGTCCAATTCCTCCATTGCGCTCATAGCCGCCCAACCTATTGCCCCGGGGCGCTCCCGGCACAGTGGCGATGGCCCCGGAAGTGGCACCTGCGGCAGGCATGTGACCAATGCCACAAGGGTATGAACGCGTACGCCGGAGTGTTGTGGTTACTCGTGCCGCGTGGCGGGAAGTGCTTGCTGTGGCCGAGGCCCGAACCGTCTGCCCGGCCCACCCAAGGGGGAGTACATCCATGCCGATCACCAAGCGTTCCGGGCGCACCGAACCGGAGCCCCTCGATAGCGACGTCCTCGTCGACGACGAGTCCGAGGCCTACGACTCTTTCGAGGTCCACCACGCGACCTGCCCGGACTGCGGGCAGTCGATCGCCCTCGTCGCCGACGAGGAGTTCCTGCCGGAGCACGGGCTCTGCCTGTCCCCGTGGAACCCGTTCGGGCTCACCGTCTGCGGCGGCACGGGCCGTCCGGCCGTCGAGACCGAGCCCTCCGAGGACTCCGACGACGCCGGGGAGCTGGACGTGGTCCTGCTGACGCTCCCTCAGGGACTGGACTGGCGTACCCAGCCGTTCTCGCACGTGGGCGGTCCGGGCTCGCGTCCGGTCCGGATGCAGCTGCCCCAGATGCGGCAGCACGTACAGGCCGCCTGAAGGCCCGTACGCACCACCGGCGCCGGCGCCGCGGCCCGTACGGACCCTGCGGGCCGCGGTGTCACCAGTAGGTGCCCTGCACCATGGCGGCCAGGCTGGCGTGGTGCAGGATCAGGCCGTCCGGGTCCTCGGGTACGGCGACCTCGCCGAAGTGGGCCTGGCGGTAGGCGATCCTGAGCATCACGATCGCGTGGCGCAGGGCCGCGTAGAGGGTGTGGAACTCCATGTCGCGCGGGGTGTGGCCGGTGAGTTCCGCGTACCGCGTCTCGATGTCCTCGCGGCGCAGGAAGTCGGGGAGCCCGGCCTGGCCGAAGCCGACGGTCAGGTCCTGGAAGAAGCGGTGCAGGTAGACGGTCCAGCCGAGGTCCACCTCGCGCGGGGCGAAGGCGGCCATCTCCCAGTCGAGCACGGCCGCGGGCTCGAAGCCGTCGTAGACGATGTTCCCGATGCGCGCGTCACCCCAGTTGAGGACCGCCGGACCCTCGTCCGCGGGCCACAGCTCCTCCAGCCGGTCGAAGGCGCGCTCGATGAGGGGTGAGCGGGAGAGGCCGTCGACCACCCATGAGTAGTAGGCGCGTTGGGCTTCCACGTGCCGGCGCAGCGGGCTGCCGGCGCCCTCCGGGAGCAGGAACTCGGCCTCCTTCGCCGGGAACTGGTCGTGCAGGCGCGCGAGTACGGAGATGCTCGCCTCCTGGAGCCGGGCGCGCTCGGCGTCGGTGGCGGCGTGCAGCCAGTTGCCCTCGTAGGTGTAGGGCATCACGTCGGGCGGTACGCGCCCCTCGGCGCGCTCCATCACGAAGAACGGGGCGCCGAGCGGCGCCGGGTCCTCCTCCAGCCAGCGCACGGGCGGCACGGGCACGTCCGTGTGCCGGGCGACCAGGCTCATCACCCGGTACTGGCGGGGCATGTCGTAGGTCGGGAAGACCGTGTACGCCTCGGGGTCGGCGGCCAGCCGCAGGGCGCAGGCGCGCAGCGGGGTGTCCGGGTGCTCGATGTCGAAGAGCAGGGTCTCGCTGGACATGCCGTTGGACCCGGGTACGGAGACGTTGGCCACCCGCGCGCCGGGGAGTTCCCGGCCGAGCCAGGCGGTGAGCCGCCGGCCGAGTTCCTCGGGGTCGCGGGTGGAGGTGCGGGGGCGGGGCGCGGTTGCCATGCGGTGTTTCCCCTCGGCTGGTGACGGCGGATTCGGGTGGGGTCTCAGGGGCTCAGGGGGCGACGGAGTCGTACCCGGTGAAGCCGCTCGGGTCGTGGCGGCCGAAGCTGCCGTGCTCGAAGATCCCGTAACCGGTCTGCCCGTCGAGGGTGAAGCGGGCCGAGTGGTCGGTGACGCCGAAGGCGGCCATCGGGTGCGCGGCCGGGTCGGAGAGGTCGTAGACGCGGCGGTCGGTCCAGCCGCGACCCTTCCAGGTGCCGTGCTGCCAGTCGGTGGCGGGCGGGTAGCCGGCGCCGATGGCGATCGGGTTGGACGCGAGGATCTCCACGCCGAGTTCGAGGGGCTTGCGGGTGGGGTCGGTGAGGTGGACGACGGCGCGCTCGGGGTGGCGGGTGCCGGAGCGGTAGGTGATGTCCGTGTGCGGCCAGCCGAGTTGGACGTCGGGGCGGTTGCTGCCGTCCGGGTGGACCAGCAGCGCCTCGTTGAGGAAGCGGTGGCCGTCGGCGTCCTCCTGGGCGATGACCATCAGGAAGCGGTCCTCGAAGCGGACCGGGATCCAGAGCCAGTGGAAGCCCTCGGGCCGGTGTTCCTCGGCGGCGCGGCCGCCGTCCTCGCCGGGGATGGGCCGGACGCCCCAGCTGCGGTCGCGGGTGCCCGTCCACTGCCCGGCGGTGACCTCGTACTCCTCTCCCCCGGCCCGGATCAGGCCGGTGACGTGGCCGGCCTGGACGAAGCGGCGGCCCTCCAGCATCAGCCGGTCGCCGCGCCGCTGGACGTGGTGGGGCTCCCAGACGGCCGGGAAGTCGGCGGTCCAGGTGAGTTCGTACGAGAGGCCGTCGGGGTCCTCGGGGTCGGGGTCGCAGCGGAGGGTGATGCGTTTGAGCGGCTCGTCCACGACGATGCGGAGCGGGCCGACGGAGAGGTCCATGCGGTCGTCGCCGAGCGCGTCCGAGGCGCGGACGGCGAGGAGTTCGTCGCCGCGGCGGAGGGTGGCGTACGCGTCGATGACCCCGGTGTTGGGGTAGACGCCGAGCCCGACGATGAGCACGGCCCGGCCCGCGTGGTCGAACACGTGGAAGATGCACCGGTCGTAGGCGTTCCGGTCGCCGGTGACCACGTGCTTCATCGACAGCGGGGCCTGGTGGATCGGGTACTCGTCGAGCGCGATGGGACGATCCGCGGGCACGTCAAACCTCCTGGCTACGGGCGGACAAGCGGATATGACGGTACGTCAGAAACCGCTGCCGGACCATACTCGTGTCACCCGCCGACGGGAAACCGTGCGGGAGCGACGAGGGGACGGGGATGGGACCGGCGGAGGAGGCGCGCGAGGCGCGGGAGGGGGCGGCGGAGCCGGTCCTCGAAGCGGCTGCGGGCGGGGACGGCGGGAGCCCGGACGGTGGGGGCCGGGACGGTGGGGGCCGGGACGGTGGGGGCCGGGACGGTGGGGGCCGGGACGGTGGGGGCCGGGACGGTGGGGGCCGGGACGGCACCCGCGGTGACAGCGCGTGGGTGGAGCCGGGCGGGCGGCTGGTTTCCGTGGTGCTCGCGGGGGGCGACGTGTGGGCGGTGCACGATCTGGTCGACGCGGGTGCGGATCCCGACACCCCCGGCCCCGACGGGCTCCCCGTGCTGTGCGCGGCCGTGGCGGCGTACGACGACGAGATGGCCGCCGTACTGGTGGAGTGCGGCGCGGACCCGGACCGGACCCTGCCGGACGGCACGACCCCGCTGCTCCGCGCCGTGGCCCTCGGTTCACCGGCGGTGGTCGGAGCGGTCCTGGGGCGCGAGCCACTGCTCCGGCTGCCGGAGACCGCGCGGGAACGCGCGCTCTCCGAGGCCAGGACCTGGTACGACGCCGGGGCGGTCGCGGAGCTGCGCCGCCGTACGGGCGCGACGGGTACCGCCGCGATCCGGCCGGTCCAGGACGACGGGTACGGCCACGTCGAGGAGGTCGCCCTCGGCGGGCACGCGGTGCGCGCCGGCCACGGTGCGGTCCTGACCGACCTGGAGCGGGCCTTCCAGATCCTGACGCCGGTCGACGAGCTGGTGGCCCGCGCCGTCCGGCACCCCGACGACGACCACGTCGACCGGTCCGCGTGCACCTACGCCCTCGTCGGACGCCACGACGAGGAGACCTGGGCGGCCGTGGTCGCCCACGGCCGGCACCCCTCCCCCGCCCACCGCAGGTTCGCCGCCCACTTCCTGTTCGCCCGGGCGGTGACGGGCCCCCAGGCCCACCTGTACGAGGAGGAGGCGGCCGCCGTGCTCACTGCTTGGGCGGCCGCGGAGCCGGACGCGGAGGTGCTGGAGACGGTCCTGCTCGCCTGCTCCGAGTACGACCACGCGGGGCTGGTGGCCGCCGGGCTGCGCCACACCGGCCACCCGGACCCCCGGGTGCGGTCCCGGGCCGCCGCCCTCCTCCACCCGCCGGACGGCCCCGCGGCCTCCGCGGCCCTCCGCGCGCTCGCGCGCGACCCCGTCCCGGACGTCCGGGGCACGGTGGCCGCCGTGCTCGGCGGCGGCTGGCGGGGCGAGCTGACGCCGGGGGCGCGGCGGGAGCTCCTCACCCTGGTACGGGACCCGGACCCGGGCGTGCGGCTGGTCGCGGCGTCGGCGCTGTCCGAGTCGGCCGACGAGGACCCGGCCGTCCTCGACGCCCTCGCGGCCCTGCTCGACGACCTCGACGACCCCCGGATCCGCCTGGAGGGCGGCTACGGCCTGGCCCGCCGGAACGACCCGCGCACGCAGGACGCGTACGCGCGCATCGGCCCGCTGGACACCTTCCCGCGCCCCGACCACCGCCTGAACGCCCTGTGGGACTGGAAGTGGCACAAGGAACACCCCCACCCCTGACCCCGGCCCCAGGCCTGCACCGGCCCCCGGTGGCCCTGGGTACCCGTCGAACGGATGGGCGCCCTCGGGTGGGGATTACCTGGGGGGCGGGGGACGCGTTGGCCCGTCATGACCATGCTGCAGTCCGCTCCCAGCACCGGGCGACGACGCAAGCCGACGTCGCCCGGGTACGAAGAATCGGTTCAGCACCACCCGGCCGACCCGCCGATCTACCGCGCCCTGCTCGCCCGCTGGGCGACCGACGGGCGCACCCTCCCGGGGCGCCGCGATCCGGAGTGGTCCCGGCTCACGTCGTCCCCGGTCTGGCCCGGCGGCCGCGACCCGTTCTGAGCCGCCGGCTGCCGGCCGCAGCCGCGGGCCGCAAGCCGCAGGCCGAAGGCCGCAGGACCACAAACCGCGTCAGCGGCTCTCCGGACCCGCCAGGTGACGGGCGATGACCATGCGCTGGATCTGGTTGGTGCCCTCGACGATCTGGAGCACCTTCGCCTCGCGCATCAGCCGCTCGGCCGGGAAGTCCTGGGTGTAGCCGTAGCCGCCCAGCACCTGCACCGCGTCCGTGGTCACGCTCATCGCCGCGTCGGTGCAGAAGAGCTTCGCCATGGCCGCCTGCCGCGAGAACGGCTTGCCCGCGTCCCGCAGCCGCGCCGCGGCCAGGTACAGCGCCCGGCCCGCCTCGATCTTGGTGGCCATGTCGGCCAGCATGAAGCGCAGCCCCTGGAAGTCCGAGATGGGCCGGCCGAACTGCTGCCGCCCGCCCGCGTACGCCAGGGCCTCGTCCAGCGCCGCCTGCGCGACGCCGATCGCGCAGGCCGCGATGCCCAGGCGACCCGAGTCGAGCGCGGCGAGGGCGATCGTGAAGCCCTGGCCCTCCTCGCCGAGGCGGCGGGAGTCGGGGACCCGTACGTCGTCGAAGTGCAGCTGGGCGGTGGGCGAGCCCTTCATGCCCATCTTCTTCTCGGGGGCGGCGGCGCTCAGGCCCGGCGCGTCGCCCGGGACCAGGAAGGCCGTGATGCCGCGCGGGCCCTCGCCGCCGGTGCGGGCGAGCACGGTGTAGAAGTCGGCGATGCCGCCGTGGGTGATCCAGGCCTTGGTGCCGTTGATCACCCAGTCCCCACCGTCGCGCACGGCCTTGGTGCTCAGCGAGGCGGCGTCGGAGCCCGAGGAGGGCTCGGAGAGGCAGTAGGCGCCCAGCAGGCCACCGCCGAGCATGGCCGGCAGGTGCTCGGCCCGCTGCTCCTTGGTGCCGAAGCCGGCGAGCCCGTGGCAGGCCAGGGTGTGGACGCTGGCGCCGAGGCCGACGGTCAGGCGGGCCGCGGCCAGCTCCTCCAGGACCTGGAGGTAGACCTCGTACGGCTGGTCGCCGCCGCCGAAGTCGGACGGGTACGGCAGACCGAGCAGCCCGGACTCGGACAGCAGGGAGAAGACCTCGCGCGGGAACTGGCCGGCCTCTTCCTCCTCGGCGGCGCGCGGCCGGATCTCTCGCTGCGCGATCTCGCGTACGAGCGCGAGGAGGTCACGGGACTCCTCGGTCGGCAGCTGTCGGTCCACCGGCTGCGGGGCGCGGTCGGTCATGGCGGCGCTCTCCTCCCTGGTCGGGCACTGCGACGACGCGTCCAGGGTGCGGCCGCGGCGCCGGATGTTCTGTGCTCTCACAGCCGATGCTGCCCTCCCGGGTCACGGAAGGGACTGATCAGCGGCTGCGGCGGGTCGAGTATGCCCGACAATCCCCGCCGCGTCACGGGTCCAAGATCGACTAGGGGTAACCGCGGGAAACCCTAGGAAGGAGGGGGTGCCGGGCACTCCGGGACGAACTCCTCGATCACGGTCAGGGTGCCCCGCAAGGTCCGGACCAGAAGGGCGGCGAGTTCCTCCCGCGGGGGTACGGGGCCGGGCGTACCGGGCGCGATCCAGTCGAGGGTGATCCCCTCGACGCCGCCCAGCCAGCCGATCAGGGCGAGCCTGGCCAGCGGGGGCACGGAACGACGCCCGTACGCACCCTCGGCAATGGCGGCGACCAGTTCCTCGCGGACCGCGTCGCGGATGGCGAGCACCTCGGCGTCCGAGCCCACGCCGCCGGTCACGATGGTGCGGTAGGCGGCCTGGTGGTGCTGGGCGTAGTGGAGGTAGCCGTCGACGGTGCGGCGCACCCGCTCCCCGCGGGGGAGCCCGGTGTCGCTGCCGGCGCGGGCGAGCAGCTCGGCGACGGAGTCCTCGACGATGGCGAGGTAGTAGCCGCGCTTGCTCTTGAAGTAGTAGTAGATCAACCCCTTGGCGACACCGGCGTGTTGGGCGATGTCGTCCATGGAAAGCGCGTCGTACGCCGTGTCGGCGAACAACTTCCGTCCGGTCGCCATGAGTTCGGCCCTGCGGGCCTGCGAACGCTCGGTGGTTCCGCGCTGTTGACTTCTACTCAAATCCGGCCCCTGCCTCGAACTGCCTCAGGTTGCCCGCAGTATGGCAGCCGCCGCAGGGGGTGGGGCTAGAGCAGTCCGGTCTGCGTCACGAACATCGCGAGGACGACCACCAGCGTCCAGCCGGCGACGTGCTCCAGCCACTTGTGGCCGTCCTTGGGACCGCCGGTGCGGACGAGCTTCCGGGCGCGGGTGAGGGCAGCGGTGTTCGCGGTCATGATGTCTCGCTTGTGGTCGTCTGGCAGTGAACGTCCCCCGACGTCCGTCCAATGTGCCAGCCGATCCGGGTGCGCGGGTAGAGACGTTCGTCACGCGGGGGCGGGTCCTGGGTCCGGGCGGAGCACGGTCAGGGCGTCGTGGTCGCGTCCGGCGGCGAGGAGGTGCGAGGCCAGCGCGGCCGTCTTCGCGGGGGTACGGGCGGCCGCGGCGGCGCGCAGGTGGGGGCCGGTCAGCGCGCCGAGGGCGGCCGACACGTCCGCGACGTCCGCGTCGTCCTCCTGGGCGGCCTCGGTGAGCAGCCGCTTGACGGTCCCGTGGTGCTGCTGCTCGGCGAGCAGGTAGGCGACCGCGGCGAGGGCCTGCGCGTCCAGGTGGCGGCCGGTGGTGAGGAGCAGGAGGTCCCGGAGCGCGTCCCTGAGCCGGTCCCTTAGCCCGTCCCGGAGCCGGTCGGCCGGCTCGGTGGCCGATCCGGCCGGGGTGGCCGGGGTGACCGTGCCCACGTGCCGCCTGTCGTCCCCGGTGCCCGGAGCCTCGTGCGCCCCGTCCTCGCGGCCGCCGCCGGGCCGGGCGCCGACCCGGGGCGTGGCCGACGCGTCGGCCGGGGGTCCGGCGGGCGGGTCCTGGGGGCCGGCCGGCGCGGGGCCCTCCGGTCCGCGGCCTTCCGGCCGGGGTGTGAGCAGGGTGGCGAGCACCGGCACGGGGATCGTGGTCATCGCCTGCTCCAGGACGGGGGCAATGGCCTCCGGGCCGGTGCGGTGGAGCAGCTCGGTGAGGAAGAGGGCGACGGCATGCGGCCCGTCCAGTTCCCGGATGAGGCCGGCCGCCAGCCCCGCGCGGTGGCCGGGCTCGCGTACGGCCGCCAGGACCTTGGCGGCCCGCCACGGGTCGGCGGCGAGCGCGGGGGCGTCCGCCGGGTCCGTCGCCCGCGTGAGCTCCGCCTCCAGCTCGTCGATGCGGCGCTGGAGTGCGGTGATGCGGTCCAGAGCGGCCGCGAGCTCCCGGGTGAGGGTGTCGATGCGCTCCCGGAGGGCCTGGATCTCCTGTCCGGCCCGCGTACCGGCGTTGCGGGCCTCCGTGAGTTCGGCCCGCGTGGACTCCAGGGCCGCTTCGAGGCGGGCGGCCTCGCCGACGGCCCTGTCGTGCCGCAGGCGCGTGTCCTGGGCCTCGAACTCAGTGGGTGCGGCCTGGAGCAGCGCCGCGGCGTGCTTGACCCGCAGCCGGGTCCTTTCCATGGGGGTGAGGGCGGGCCGGTCGGGCCCGCCGATCGCCGCCATCAGCAGGTCCAGGGACTGCCGGGACATCTTGTGGGGCGAGCGGAGGAGCCCGGGGATCCTCTCCGGGTCGAGGCCGAGGCGTCCGGCCAGGCGGACCCGGTCGACCCCCGCCAGGGCGTCCTCCATCGCCTGCCGGAGGGCCACGACGGCGAGGGCGGCGGCGAAGCCGGCCGTGCCGGCTGCCCGGTCCGCCGGGCCGGATGGCCGGGGCGGGTCCTCGGGCCACCGCTCCGCGCCGCGATCCGCCGGGCCCCGGTCCGGGGGCCCGTCGCCCCGGCCGGCCCGGCGCAGGCGCTCGGGCCCCGGGTCCCCGACGCGCGCGCCGGCGCCGCTCCGGCCGAGTTCCGGCTCGTCGAATCGCCCGTCCCGCCCGGACCCCGGCTCGTCGAGGCCCTCGTCCCACCTGGACCCCGGCCCCCCGAAGGCCGTTTCCCGCCCGGCTCCCGTCTCCCCGAAGGGCTCCTCGATCCCGGGCCCCGGCCCGCCGGAGGCCACATCCCTCCCGGACCCCGGCCCGCCCAAGGCCGTGTCCCGTCCGAACCCCGGCCCGCCGAAGGCCACATCCCGTACAGACCCCGGCTCCGCGGAGGACTCCTCCCACCCAGGCGCAGGCTCTCGGAGAGCCCCGTCCCGCCCGAACCCCGGCCCGCCCAAGGCCGTGTCCCGCCCGGACCCCGGCTCCCCGACCGGCTCCTCCCACCCAGGCCCAGGCTCCGCGTGAGCCCCATCTGAGCCGATGCCCCCGTCCAGCGCGTCCCGCCCGGATCCCGGATTCCCGACTCCCCCTTCCCGCCCGGGCACCGGCCCGGTGACGGCCTCGCCGCTCCTGCGCTCCGGGTCTTCGAAGGAGCCGTCCTGGCGGGAGCCTGGCTCCGCGACGACGGGTCCGGCCGGTCGGCCCGGACCGTGGGCAAGGTCGTCCGGTCCGTCGGCGACGGGGCTGGACAACGCGGCGAACAGCGCCGCCAGCGGGTCGTACAGCGGATCCTCCGGCCGGGGGGCCGAGCCGGCGGTGCCGGGGGCGGTGGGCGGCCGGCCGGGGCTCCCCGGGGCGGCCGATGCCCCCCGTCGGTCCGGGGCGTCCGGTGCCTCGGGCGCGGTCGGCCAGGTCGGGTGTCCCGGTGGCTCCGGTGCGAGGGACGGGCCCTCCGGGAGGTGCGCGTCGAAGGGGTCGTGGGGAGGCTCCGGCCGCCGGGCGCTCCAGCCGGGGGCGGCCGTCCCGTCCGCCATCGGGGTCGGCGGCGGCGGGAGCGGGGTCCCGGCGCCGCGGTTCCGCGGCGCGTCGGCGTGCGGCGCTTCCGGACCGTCCGGGCCCTCCGGCGCCGTCGGCCGCTTCGGCCCCTTCCCCGGCCCCCGCATGTGTGGGAACACCGCCCCGCCCCCGTCGCGTCGTCGGTCCGATCCGTCCATTCAGCCCGACTCCGCGCACCCGCCGCAGGCGAATCGGTCAGAGGACGCCCACCTCGCGGAGGGCGGCGAGCTGGCGTGGGGCCGGGCGGGCGGGGGCGTAGAGGTAGCAGACGCCGCCGGAGCCCGAGACCACCTTGCCGGCCGTGTTGTGCCGCTTCGTGCGCAGCCAGACGTTCTCGAACTCCCGGCGCGCGTAGACCCGGCGGACGGCCGGGTCCGAGGCCGAGTTCGGGTCGTTGGCCACCACGTCGCCGGCGGCCGTGAAGCCGATCACCGTCATCAGGTGCCCGGCCGTCCCGTAGCCCGCGCCCGTCAGCTCCCCCGCCAGGAAGGACTGCGAGGTGATCGCCGGGATGCCGGCCCGGACCAGGGTCTCCAGGTCGGTCAGGGAGCGCAGCCGGGTCACCACTCCGGCCAGGCCCTCGTAGGTGGCGGCGTAGGCGGCGTTGAAGGGCCAGTTGCCGCAGCCCTTGTACTGGGCGTCGTACGTGCGCCGCGCCGCGTGGCAGACCTGCGGGTCCTGGTACGACGGGTCGACCCAGGCCAACTCCTCCGCCGCGGGGCCGCGCCCCCAGTACTCGACGACCATCTGCGAGGAGGTCGGGCTGCACCAGGCCTCGCCGCCGTTGTCGTACTCGGGGTACCGGCCGGCGTGGATCTCCTGCGAGTAGCGCGGTACGTCGAGCTCGCGCGCCGGCCCCGGCTGGGAGGCGGGCACCGTGAAACGGTCCGGCACGTCCGAGGCCATCGCCCCGGCCAGCCAGACCACCGGGGTGAGGCCGGAGCGCGGGGCGCGGTGGAGGGTCAGCCGGAGCCGGTAGCCGGTCAGGCGCAGCCCGCCCGCGGGGTCGTCCACGGAGAGGGTGTCGGTCCAGACGGTGCTCTTGCCGTCCTTCTGCCCGTCGACGGAGGTGCGCCGGATGTCGGCCTCGCCGGAGGCCCAGCGGGCCATCACGTACCAGGGGGTGGTGGTGCCGTCGGAGTAGTCGCCGCACAGTTCGACCTGGATCCAGGTGCCCTCGGGGGTGCAGGCGTTCCAGGAGGCGATCAGCTCGGTGGCGGGCACGGCGGGCCGGTGCCGGGGCGAGGTCCAGGTCGCGTACTCCCAGGTGGCGGTCCGGCCCGTGTGCGGGTCGGTGTAGTCGGTACGTCCCTCCGGCGCGGCGATCAGCAGGCCGGGGCGGCGTCCGCCGGCGGCGGCGGTGCCGTGGTGCTCGCCCGACCGCCAGTGCGAGTAGGCGTACCAGAACCGGTTGTCGACCGTCGGGGCGTCCGTCTCCCGCTCCTCCCCCGTCTCCGCCCCGTCCCCCGGCTGTGGGTCAGCGCCGGCGGCGGTGGGCACGGAGGCCGCCGTGGCGGCGGCGAGGGCGGCGGCCAGGACGGCCCGGCGGGGCGTGGCTGCGGTCATCGGCGGGGAACCCCCAGTCGGATCCGGTCGGTGCGGTGGTGCTGCAGGCGTTGCTGGTGATGCTGGTACTGCTGGTGCTGCGGGTTCGGCGAGCGCGGCGCCGGCTCGCCGGTGCGGCGGGCGCCGCGTCGGTGCGGCTGCCGACGGCCCCGGCGGGTGCGGGGCCCGGTGCGGCCGCGGCACCCCCGCCACTATCCCGGCCCGCGGGGGCCGCTGCCAGGGTGCGCGGCTCGTGTCGCGGGCCGTGTCGGGGCCCGACGTACGCTGAGGGCGTGCACCGACTCGAAGACCTGGCCGCCGAGCTGGCCGCGCTGCCCCCTTCCCTCGGCCCGGTCCGGCTGGTCGCCGTGGACGGCCACGCGGGCTCGGGCAAGAGCACCTTCACCGGCCGGCTCGCGGCGGCCCTGGGCGGGGCGCCGGTGCTGCACCTGGACGACGTGGCCACGCACGAGGAGCTCTTCGCGTGGACCGGCCGGCTGCGGGCCCAGGTGCTGGAGCCGCTGGCCGCGGGGCGGGCGGCGCACTGGTCCCCGTACGACTGGGTGGCGCGCCGTTTCGGGCCCGAGCGGGTGCTGGAGCCGGCGCCGGTGGTGCTCGTGGAGGGGGTCGGGGCGGGGCGGCGGGAGCTGCGCCCGTACCTGGCGGGGCTGCTGTGGATGGAGACCCCCCGGGCCGAGTCCTGGGGCCGGGGCCGCCGGCGCGACGGCGCAGAGCTGTCCGGTTTCTGGGACGGGTGGGAGCGCGCGGAGCGCGCGCACTTCGCGGACGACCCTTCGCGCCCCTTCGCCGACGCCCTGGTGCACCAGAGGGATACGGGATACGAGTGGACTTCCGGGGCTCCTGCGACGCCGGGAATCCTCGGTTCCGTCACTCAGGGTCACGACCTGCCCCGGGCCTGAGCGGGGCCCGCGGAGGCACCTGATGGAGCCCTCCGCTCCCGCTTGACCTGGCCCCTGGGGAGGTCTTACGTTCTCAATGTGCGGCCTTCCACGGCCGACACGGACACGAAGCCCCCGATTGTTCCCCCGTGATCGGGGGCTTCGTTCTGTCCCGGGGCGCTTTCCGGCCATCCCCACCGCCCCCTTTCCTCACCCTCCGTCACCACCGTCGCCCGGGTCCCGCGCGGGAAGGTGGCGACGACAGCCTGTGTAAGGACCGTCACCGCAGGTACGATGCGACGGATTTCACGGCTCAGTCGCGCAACTCCCGTCCTCGACGCGGAGGTTTGGTCAATCCGGCAGCCGGGCAGGGGCTCGGTCGCGCACCACGGGGGCAGGCTTGTGGGGGATGGGATGGACTTCGGCACGCAGGGCAGCCCGCACGCCCCGGCCGAACTCGCCTGGCTGCGGGGAGTGGACGCCTACACGATGGGCGCCTACCCGCAGGCCGAGGAGGAGTTCAGGTCGGCCGTACGACTCGATCCCGCGATGGCCGACGCGTGGCTCGGGCTGCACGCGCTGCGCGTGGACACCACGAACGCGCTGCTGCGCATGTACGCCCACCGCGAGCGCTTCGGCGAGCAGCGCGCCCGGCACCGGCGCACACTGAACTCCTGGTACTGGCTGGGCTGGTGGGTCCAGCCGGTGCTGGAGAGCCGCCGGGACCTGTTACTCGCGCACGCCTCGCACTGGCTGGACGGGCGGCACGTACCCGAGCTGGACCAGGCGCTGGCCGGCCTGCCGCCGGTGGACGCCGACCCGCAGGTCCGCTTCCTGCACGCCTGCCGCGCCTACCTGGTGAAGGACTGGGACCAGCTGGTCCGGCACACCGAGCCGCTGGTCGACGACGCGCTGCTGGGCATCGAGGCCGGCCTGTTCGGCGGCATGGCGCGGGTCCGGCTGGAGATGTACGGACAGGCCGAGCCGATGCTGTCGGCGGCCCTGATGCGCTGCCGCAGCGAGCAGCCGCAGCGCAAGGAACTGCGCTACTGGCTGGCCCGGGCCCACGAGGGCACCGGCCGCAGCGCCGCGGCACTCCCCCTGTACCGCGCGGTGCACCGGGTGGACCCGGCCTTCATGGACACCGCCGCCCGGCTGACCGCGATCGCCGAGGGCGACGGGATGGACGGCACGGACGGACTGGGCGGCTACGACCCGGGCGTCGACCTGGCGGCCGTGGCGCTCTCCGGCAGCCTCGGGCAGGACGCCCTGGACGGCCCGGCGGAGACGGACGGTTCCGGGGGCGGGGAGCCGCCGGACGGCCGTGAGCCGCGGTTCGGTCCGGGGCTCGGCGGGCAGCCGGTGGGGTCGGGGGTGCCGCGCGAGGGGGTGCGCCGCCGGTTCTCCGTACCGCCGCAGGCCGCGCCGTCGGGGCTGCCGGCCGGGCCCTCCGATCCGGGGCTGCTGGCGGAGGCGCTGGCCGAACTGGAGCGGATGGTCGGCCTGGAGCCGGTCAAGCGGCAGGTGAAGGCCCTCTCCGCGCAGCTGCACATGGCCCGGCTGCGGGCCGGCCAGGGGCTGCCCGTCCAGCCGCCGAAACGCCACTTCGTCTTCTCCGGGCCGTCCGGTACGGGCAAGACCACGGTGGCCCGGATCCTCGGCCGGGTCTTCTACGCGCTGGGGCTGCTGGGCGGCGACCACCTGGTGGAGGCCCAACGGGCCGACCTGGTGGGCGAGTTCCTGGGGCAGACCGCCGTGAAGGCCAACGAGCTGATCGACTCGGCGCTGGGCGGGGTGCTGTTCGTCGACGAGGCGTACAGCCTCTCCAACTCCGGCTACAGCAAGGGCGACGCGTACGGCGACGAGGCGCTCCAGGTGCTCCTCAAGCGCGCCGAGGACAACCGCGACCACCTCGTGGTGATCCTCGCCGGGTACCCGGCCGGCATGGACCGGCTGCTCGCCACCAACCCGGGCCTGTCCTCCCGCTTCACCACGCGGGTGGACTTCCCCAGCTACCGCCCCCTGGAGCTGACCGCCATCGGCGAGGTGCTCGCCGACGGGAACGGCGACCGGTGGGACGAGGAGGCCCTGGACGAACTGCGCAGCATCAGCGGGCACGTCGTCGACCAGGGCTGGATCGACGAGCTGGGCAACGGCAGGTTCCTGCGCACGCTGTACGAGAAGAGCTGCGCGTACCGGGACCTGCGGCTCGCGGGGTACGCCGGTACGCCCACCCGCGAGGACCTCGCGACGCTGCGCCTGGCGGACCTGATGCAGGCGTACGGCGAGGTGCTGTCCGGGAGGGGGCCGCAGGACCGGGGGCGGTCCGAGCCGCCGCCCCTGTAGGCGGCGGCCCGGACCCCCTGTCCGGGCCTCAGACGCCGGCGAGCCCGGCGGTGCGGTGCGCGGGGTCGCGGACCTCGCCCACCAGCATCTCCAGGACGTCCTCCAGCGTGACCAGGCCGATGATCCGGCCGCCCTGGTCGGCGACCTGGGCCAGGTGGGTGGCGTCCCGGCGCATCACCGTCAGGGCGTCGTCGAGCGGCAGGTTGGCGCACAGGGTGGTCATCCGCCGCCAGACGTGCTGCGGCACGGCCCGCTCCCGGTCGTCCAGGTCCAGTACGTCCTTGACGTGCAGGTAGCCCATGAAGGCCCCGCTGTCGGTGCGTACCGGGAACCGGGAGTAGCCGGTGCGGACGGTGAGCTGCTCGATCTCCCGCGGGGTGGCCGACGGGGCGACGGTGACCAGGTGGGCGCTGTCCAGGAGGACGTCGGTGACCCGGCGGCTGCCGAGCTCCAGCGCGTCCTCCAGGCGCTCCTGCTCGACCGGCTCCAGGAGTCCGGCCTGGCGGGAGTCCTCGACCAGCCGGCCCAGCTGGGAGCTGGTGAAGACGGCCTCCACCTCGTCCTTGGGCTCGACCCGGAACAGCTTGAGCACCAGGTGGGCGCAGGCGCCCAGGGCCGTGGTGACGGGGCCGCAGACCCGGGCGAAGCCGACCAGCCCGGGGGCGAACCAGAGGGCCGCCTTCTCGGGGGCCGCCATGGCCAGGTTCTTCGGCACCATCTCGCCGACGACGAGGTGGAGGAAGACCACCGCGGCGAGGGCGACGGCGTAGCCGAGCGGGTGGATCAGGCCCTGCGGCACGTGGGCCCAGTGGAAGACGGGCTCCAGCAGGCGGGCCACGGTGGGTTCCGCGACCGCGCCGAGGGTCAGGGAGGCCAGGGTGATGCCGAACTGCGCGGCGGCCATCATCCGGGGCAGGTTCTCCAGTCCGTACAGCACCTGGCGGGCGCGGGCGGACGTGGCGGCCAGCGGGTCGATCTGGCTGCGCCGCACCGAGACGAGGGCGAACTCGGCCGCCACGAAGAAACCGTTGGCGAGCACGAGCAGCAGCGCGAAGAGGAGTTGGAGGGTGTTCACCGGCTGACCGCCATCTCCGCCTCGGGCGAGCTGCCGGGGCTGCCGGGGCCGCCGGGCGCCGGCGCGGTGCGCACCAGGCGCACCCGGTCGGCACGGTAGCGGCGGACCTGGCGCACCGAGAGCTGCCAGCCGGGGAGTTCGGCGTGGTCCCCGGGGGCGGGGATGCGGCCGAGGAGGTCGGCGACCAGGCCGGCGACCGTCTCGTACGGGCCCTCCGGTACGTCCAGGCCTATCCGGCGCAGGGTGTGCACGCGGCAGCTGCCGTCGGCGTCCCAGGCGGGGCGGCCGTCCTCGGCCGGCACGGTGGCCAGCTCGGGGGTCTCCGCCTCGGCCCGGTCGTGCTCGTCGCGGACCTCGCCGACCAGTTCCTCCACGATGTCCTCCAGGGTGACGACGCCGGCCGTGCCGCCGTACTCGTCGACGACCACGGCCATCGGCTGCTCGTTGCGCAGGCGTTCGAGCAGCGGCTGGACGGGCAGGGTCTCCGGGACCAGCAGGGGCGGTACGGAGATCCGGCCGACGGTGCTGTGCAGGCGGTCGGCCTCCGGTACGGCGAGGGCGTCCTTGAGGTGGACCACGCCGACGATCTCGTCGATGCGCTCCCGGTAGACCGGGAAGCGGGAGAGGCCGGTGGCACGGGTCAGGTTCAGCACGTCGGCCGCGGTGGCGGTCGACTGGAGGGCGCTGACCTTCACGCGCGGGGTCATGACGTGCTGGGCGGTGAGGCCGCCCAGCGAGAGGGTGCGCACGAACAGGTCGGCGGTGTCCTGCTCCAGGGCTCCCTGTTCCGCCGAATGGCGGACGAGGGAGACCAGCTCGCCGGGGGTGCGGGCGGAGGCCAGCTCCTCGGCGGGTTCGACGCCGAGCGCGCGTACCAGCCGGTTGGCGACGGCGTTGAGGGCCGCGATGACCGGGCGGAAGGCGCGCGAGAAGGCGTGCTGGGGGCCGGCGACGAAGCGGGCCACCTGGAGGGGGCGGGAGACGGCCCAGTTCTTGGGCACCAGTTCGCCGACCACCATCTGCACGGCCGCGGCGAGGAGCATGCCGACGAGCACGGCGACGCCGGACACGGCGCCTCCGGGCAGGCCGGTCGCCCGGAGCGGGCCGGTGAGCAGGGCGGCCAGGGCGGGCTCGGCGAGCATGCCCGTCACCAGGGAGGTGATGGTGATGCCGAGCTGGGTGCCGGAGAGCTGGAAGGACAGCTCACCCAGGGCCTTGACGACGGTGCGTGCCCTGCGGTCGCCTTCGGCGGCGGCGCGTTCGGCGTCGGGCCGGTCCACGGTCACGAGGCCGAACTCGGCGGCCACGAAGAAGCCGTTGGCGAGGATCAGGGCGAAGGCCGCCGCGAGAAGCAGTAGCGGAATGGTCATGCCGCCGCCTCCGGGGAGGTGGCGGCGCGGGTACTACCGGACGATCCGTCCATTGCTGGAGGGAGTCACTCCTCAAGTCGCAGGAGCCCACGGGCCACGGGGTCCCGGGGCGCGGGGCGGGGGCACGCGCGTGCGCCCCGCCACCAGGGTAGTCATTGGGGTCCCGACCGCAATGGCGGTCAGTTGTCGTGCGCGCCGGTGCCGCGGGATTCCGCGAGGGCGCGCAGCGCCCGGGCGTCGGCGACCGCCTGCTGCCGGGCGACGCCCGGCTGGATGCCGAGGGCGGGCAGGCTGGTGCCGTCGCTGAGGTCCAGGAAGACCCAGGGGTCGCCGGGGCGGAGGTTGACGCGCAGGATCTGCGCCCACTCCAGGCGCCGCTTGGTGGTGAGGTTGACCACCGTGACGCCGCCGTCGTCCGCGACGACCTTGGGGCGGCTGAGCAGCACCAGGACCGAGGTGAGCAGGACGGCCGTGAAGACGAAGCTGATCCGCTCGCCCGTGCTCAGGCGCTCCAGCATCAGGGCGATGGCCGTGATGGTGGTGAACATGGCGAGCCCGACGCCCAGCAGGACGGCCCGCGTACGGGTCGGCCGGAAGGTGACCGGCAGGGCGGGCAGTTCGGCGCGGGCGGCGGACTCGCTCATGGTGTTCTTGAAGCCTTTGCGATGACGTGTCGAGCCGGGACGACGGGGCGGGTCAGAGCCGGCAGGCGTGGATCGAGGTGGTGAGGATCGCGCGGGCGCCCAGCTCGTACAGGTCGTCCATGATCCGCTGGGCCTCCTTGGCCGGGACCATCGCCCGGACCGCGACCCAGCCCTCGTTGTGCAGCGGGGAGACGGTCGGGGACTCCAGGCCCGGGGTGAGGGCCACCGCGCGCTCCAGGTGCTCGGCGCGGATGTCGTAGTCCATCATCACGTACGAGCGGGCGACGAGGACGCCCTGGAGGCGGCGCAGGAACTGCTGCACCTGCGGGTGGTCGGTGTCGGCGCCCTGGCGGCGCACGACCACGGCCTCGGACTGGAGGATCGGCTCGCCGATGACCTCCAGTCCGGCGTTGCGCAGGCTGGTGCCGGTCTCCACGACGTCCGCGATGACCTGGGCCACGCCGAGCTGGATGGCGGTCTCGACCGCGCCGTCCAGGTGGACGACGGAGGCGTCGATGCCCTGCTCGGCGAGGTGCTTGGCGACGATTCCCTCGTACGAGGTGGCGATCGTCATCCCGTGGAAGTCCTCGGGGCCCTTCGCGGTGCCGGGCCTGGTGGCGTACCGGAAGGTGGAGCGGCCGAAGTTCAGCGGCAGGATCTCCTCGGCGTTGGCGCCGGAGTCGAGCAGCAGGTCGCGGCCGGTGATGCCGATGTCGAGCTTGCCGGACGCCACGTAGATCGCGATGTCCTTGGGCCGCAGGTAGAAGAACTCGACCTCGTTCTCGGGGTCGACGGTGACGAGTTCCTTGGACTCCTTGCGCTGGCGGTAGCCGGCCTCATGGAGCATCGCCGACGCAGGTCCGGACAGTGAACCCTTGTTGGGGACGGCGATGCGCAGCATGAGGTCGGTTCCTTTGTTCGCGTATGGAGCGCTATGCGGAGCGGGTGGGGTGGGGTGGGGTCGGGTGGACGCACCCCCTCCCGGCCGGGGCCGGGGTGGGGTGCGTCAGAGGTGGGCGTAGACGTCGTCGAGCGAGATCCCGCGCGCGACCATCATCACCTGGACGTGGTACAGCAGCTGCGAGATCTCCTCGGCGGCGGCTTCCTTGCCCTCGTACTCGGCGGCCATCCAGACCTCGGCGGCCTCCTCGACGACCTTCTTGCCGATGGCATGGACGCCCTTGCCGACCAGCTCGGCGGTGCGGGAGGTGCTGGGGTCGCCGTTGGCGGCCTTGAGCTGGAGCTCGGTGAAGAGCGCTTCGAAGGTTTTGTTCGCCATGATGCCCTTAGAGTACGGCTTCACCCGGGTGCCCCGTTGCCGGGGTTCACTCCGTGGACTACCGCCAGGGCTCGCTGACCGTACGGAGGGTGGTGGCGGTGGCGACGGCGGCGGTGACCGCTTCGTGGCCCTTGTCCTCGTTCGACCCCTCCAGGCCGGCGCGGTCCAGCGCCTGCTCCTCGTTGTCACAGGTCAGCACGCCGAAGCCGACGGGGACTCCGGTGTCGATCGACACCTGCACCAGGCCCTGGGTGACTCCCTGGCACACGTAGTCGAAGTGGGGGGTGCCGCCGCGGATGACCACGCCGAGGGCGACGATCGCGTCGTAGCCGCGCTCGGCGAGGACCTTCGCCACGACCGGCAGCTCGAAGCTGCCGGGGACGCGGAGCAGGGTGGGCTCGTCGATCCCGAGCTCGTGGAGGGCGCGCAGGGCGCCGTCCACCAGTCCGTCCATGACCTTCTCGTGCCACTGCGCCGCGATCACGGCCACCCGCAGGTCTCCGCAGTTCTTCACGCTCAGTTCGGGTGCGCCCTTGCCGCTCACAGCTCTCCTCGGTGGTTCTTGCCGGTGGTGTTCGGGTGGTGTGGTGCGTGTTACTGGTTGCCGCAGGCGGTGGCGACCGGGCCGCCGTCCAGCCAGGGCAGGTCGTGGCCCATGCGGTCACGCTTGGTGCGCAGGTACGTCAGGTTGTGCTCGCCGGCCTCGACGGGCATGGGCTCGCGGTCGGTGACCGCGATGCCGTGCCGGACGAGCGCGTCGGCCTTGTCCGGGTTGTTGGTCAGCAGCCGGACCTCGCGGACGCCGAGGTCCGCCAGGATCTGGGCGCCGGCGCCGTAGTCCCGGGCGTCGGCGGGCAGGCCGAGTTCGAGGTTGGCGTCCAGGGTGTCGCGGCCGCGCTCCTGGAGCTCGTAGGCGCGCAGCTTGGACAGCAGTCCGATGCCCCGGCCCTCGTGTCCGCGGAGGTAGACCACGACGCCGCGGCCCTCCTTGGTGATGCGCTCCATGGAGGCGTGCAGCTGGGGACCGCAGTCGCAGCGCTGGGACTGGAAGATGTCGCCGGTCAGGCACTCGGAGTGCATCCGGACCAGGATGTCCCGGCCGTCGCCGAGGTCGCCGTGGACCAGGGCCACGTGCTCGACGCCGTCGACGGTGGAGCGGTAGCCGTACGCGGTGAAGTGGCCGAAGGAGGTCGGCAGGCTGACCTCGGCCTCGCGGCGCACGGTGGGCTCGGCGGAGCGGCGGTAGGCGATCAGGTCCTCGATGGAGATGATCGTCAGGCCGTGCTTGCGGGCGAAGGGGATCAGCTCGGGCAGGCGCAGCATGACGCCGTCCTCGCCCGCGATCTCGACGATGGCACCGGCCGGGCGCAGGCCCGCGAGGCGGGCGAGGTCGACGGCGGCCTCGGTGTGGCCGTTGCGGACCAGCACGCCGCCGGGCTTGGCGCGCAGCGGGAAGATGTGGCCGGGGCGTACGAAGTCCTCGGCGGTGGAGCTGCCGGCGGCCAGCAGTTGCAGCGTGGTGGCGCGGTCGGCGGCCGAGATGCCGGTGCTCACGCCGTGGGCGGCGGTGGCGTCGACGGAGACGGTGAAGGCGGTCTGCATCGACTCGGTGTTGTTCTGGACCATCTGGGGGAGCTCGAGCCGGTCCAGCTCGGGGCCCTCCATCGGGGCGCAGATCAGGCCGCGGCACTCGCTCATCATGAAGGCGACGATCTCGGGCGTGGCCTTCTCGGCGGCGATGACGAGGTCGCCCTCGTTCTCGCGGTCCTCGTCGTCGACGACGACGACCGGCCGGCCCGCGGCGATGTCGCGGATCGCCTGCTCGACGGGGTCGAGGCGGAAGGCCTCGTAGTCGTCCGGGACGGGCGTGAGGGTGGGCTTGACGGAGGTCATGCCGTCGCTCCTTCCAGGGCCGTGGCGGGGGTGTTGGTGCGGGATCGCTGGTACCAGTCGTAGGCGCCCCAGACGACGAGCGCTCCGTAGACGACGTAGACGAAGGCGGAGAAGGCGTAGCCGCTGGTGTAGGCGAGCGGGACGCCGACGGCGTCGACCAGCAGCCAGGCGAACCAGAACTCGACCATGCCCTTGGCCTGGGCGTACATGGCGACGATGGTGCCGACGAAGATGTAGGCGTCCGGCAGCGGGTTCCAGCTCATCCAGGGGTACAGGGTGAACAGGCCGGTGACGGCGGCGGTGCCGAGGGCGGCGGCGCCGAGGAGGGCACCGCGCTCCTTCCAGGTGGCGAAGCGGACGGCGAGCGAGCCGTCCTGGGCCTGCTGCCGGCCGCGGGTCCACTGGAGCCAGCCCCAGGCGGCGACGAGCATGACGACGACCTGCTTGCCGGCGCTGCCGGAGAGGTGGCCGGCGGCGAAGGCGGTGAAGAGGACCGCGCCCGAGAGGAACTGGGTGGGCCAGGTCCATATGGAGCGGCGCCAGCCGAGGGCGAGGGCGATCAGGCCCATCGTGTTGCCGATCATGTCGGACCACACGATGTGCTGGTCGAAGACCGTGAAGGCCTCCGAGTTGAGCCAGCCCAGCGCGCTCACTGCCCGCTCTCCTTCGCGGTCAGCGGGTCGACGCCGGCGGCGAGGAGGCGCTCGACGTACTTGGCGAGGACGTCGACCTCCAGGTTGACCGGGTCGCCGGCCTGCTTGGTGCCGAGGGTGGTCAGCGCGAGCGTGGTGGGGATCAGGCTGATGGTGAAGTGGTCGGCGGCGGCGTCGACCACGGTGAGGCTGACGCCGTCGACCGTGATGGAGCCCTTCTCGACCACGTACCGGGCCAGCTCCGCCGGGAGCGAGACCTTGACGATCTCCCAGTGCTCGGAGGGGGTGCGGTCGAGGATGGTGCCGGTGCCGTCGACGTGACCCTGGACCAGGTGTCCGCCGAGCCGGCCGCCGAGGGCCATCGGGCGCTCCAGGTTGACGCGGGAGCCGGGCTCCAGCGCGCCGAGGCTGGAGCGCTTGAGGGTCTCCTGCATCACGTCGGCCGTGAACTCGCCGTTCTCGGTCTCGACGACCGTCAGGCAGACGCCGTTGACGGCGATCGAGTCGCCGTGCTTGGCGCCCTCGGTGACGACGGGGCCGCGCAGGCGGAAGCGGGAGGCGTCCGCGAGCCGCTCGATGGCGGTGACCTCGCCCAGTTCTTCGACGATTCCGGTGAACACTCAGTGCTCCTTGGGGGCGGTGGTGGGGACAGCGGTGATGCGGAGATCGGGGCCCAGGCGGACGACGTCGGTGATGTCGAGGCGGAGCGCCTGGGTGATGGTCTCGATGCCGGCGCCGGTCAGGGCCGCGGGGCCCTCGCCGAGGAGCGCCGGAGCGAGGTAGCCGACGACGCGGTCGACGGCGCCGCCCTCGACGAAGGCGCCGGCCAGGGTGGCGCCGCCTTCGAGGAAGAGGGCGCGGACGCCGCGCGCGTACAGCCGGGGGAGCAGGTCGTGGATGCCGATGCGGCCGTCGGTGAGGGGGAGCCGGAGGATGTCGGTGCCTTCGGGGAGGTGCCGGGTGTCGGCGTCCTCCCCCACGACGAGCAGGGTCGGCGCCGCGTCGTCGAGGACGCGGGCGGTCGGCAGGATGCGGGCGTGGGTGTCGAGGACGACCCGCAGCGGCTGGACGGCGTCCTCGACGCCGCGCACCGCGAGGTGCGGGTCGTCGGCGCGCAGGGTGCCGGAGCCGACCAGGACGGCGTCGGACTCGGCGCGCAGCCGGTGGACGTCGGCGCGCGACTCGGGCGAGGTGATCCAGCGGCTGGTGCCGTCGGCGGCGGCGGTACGGCCGTCCAGGGTGGCGGCGTACTTCCAGGTGACGTGCGGGCGGCCCAGGCGTACGGCGGTGAGCCAGGCGGTGTTGCCGGCCTCGGCCTCCTCTTCCAGGAGTCCGCCGTGCACCTCGACGCCGGCCGCGCGCAGGGTGGCGGCACCGCCGGTGGCCTGCGGGTTCGGGTCGCCGACCGCGTAGTGGACGGTGGCGATCCCGGCCTCGACGAGGGCCTGGGCGCAGGGGCCGGTGCGGCCGGTGTGGTTGCAGGGTTCGAGGGTGACGTACGCGGTGCCGCCGCGGGCCGCCTCGCCGGCCGCGCGCAGGGCGTGGACCTCGGCGTGGGGGCCGCCGGCCCGCTGGTGCCAGCCCTCGCCGACGACGGTGCCGTCGGGGGCGGTGATGACGCAGCCGACGACGGGGTTGGGGCTGGTGGCGCCGAGGCCGCGGGCGGCCAGCGCGATGGCGCGCCGCATGGCGGTTGCTGCGTCGGCGGTGGTGGCCACCGGGTCCTCCTGCCTCGTCGGGCACGGACTCCGGGGCCTGTCGATACGACAGATGAGCGGGACGCACACGGGATACGCCGGGGCCCGGCGGTTCCGCCGCGTACGTGCTCGTACGCCCGTGAACCGCCGAAGGCGGCGTACCGTGACTGGCCCGCCGCGCACTGCCTCCCATCCGGACTTTAACCGTCGGTCCAGGAATTTCACCTGGTCAACCGGCCGCTGGCTGCGGACGGGTCGCGGACTATAACCGCCGGTTCGGAATTACACCGACCCCGGAGTGCGCTGCTACTGGTACTGAAACCAGTCTGCCACGGCTGATCGACACCCATGCGGGCGATGCGCTGTGTGCTGGCTCACAGACTGGCCGGATTCCACCGTTCCGCGAGGGCGCCCGCTGCGCGCCGTGCCGCCGGCGGGGGCCGAGGTTCCAGAGATGGTCCAGACCTATTGACTGGTGGTCTAGTCCTCCTTAATGTCTCCTTCACATTCCCAGGGAGACAGCCCGTCAGATGTGCGCACATCACGGGTCAACACGCGCCACCCCTTTGTTCGTTGTGTTCCGCCTGTTCGTTGTGTCCTGCCAACCTCCCTTCCCCAGGAGGCACAATGCTGTCCCCCACGCGTACGAGGGCCACGCTGCTGGCCGCGGGAGCCGCCGTCGCGGGCCTGCTGATCAGCACGCTCTCCACCGGCGTCTCGCACGCCGCAGACAACGAGGCGTGTCGCCCCGACGGTCTGTACAAGACCCCCGGCGTCGACGTCCCCTACTGCTCGGTCTACGACACCGAGGGCCGCGAGAAGATGGGCGCCGACCACCAGCGCCGCGTCATCGGCTACTTCACCGGCTGGCGTACCGGCAAGGACGGGACCCCCGCCTACCTCGCCAACAACATCCCGTGGGGCAAGGTCACCCACCTCAACTACGCCTTCGCGCACGTCGGCTCCGACAACAAGATCTCGGTCGGCACCGACGGGCCCAACAACTCCGCGACCGGGATGACCTGGCCGGGCGTGGCCGGGGCCGAGATGGACCCCGCGTACGCCTACAAGGGCCACTTCAACCAGCTCAGCAAGTTCAAGAAGCAGTACCCGAACGTCAAGACGCTGATCTCGGTCGGCGGCTGGGCGGAGACGGGCGGCTACTTCGCCGACAACGGCGACCGCGTGGCCTCCGGCGGCTTCTACTCGATGGCCACCAACGCCGACGGCTCGGTCAACCAGGCGGGCATCAACACCTTCGCGGACTCCTCCGTCGAGTTCGTCCGCAAGTACGGCTTCAACGGCGTCGACATCGACTACGAGTACCCGACGACGATGAAGGACGCCGGCAACCCGCTCGACTGGCAGCTGGCCAACGGCCGCCGCGCGGGCCTCGTCAAGGGCTACGCCGCGCTGATGAAGACCCTCCGCGAGAAGCTCGACGCGGCCGGCGCCGCCGACGGGAAGCACTACCTGCTCTCCGTCGCCGCCCCGTCCTCCGGCTACCTGCTGCGCGGCATGGAGACGTTCCAGGTCCAGAAGTACCTGGACTACGTCAACATCATGTCGTACGACCTGCACGGCGCCTGGAACGAGTACGTCGGCCCGAACGCCTCTCTCTTCGACGACGGCAAGGACGGCGAGCTGGCCGCGGCGAGCGTGTACAGCACCTCCCAGTACGGCGGCATCGGCTACCTGAACACCGACTGGGCCTACCACTACTTCCGCGGCTCGATGCCGTCGGGCCGGATCAACATCGGCCTGCCGTACTACACCCGCGGCTTCAAGAACGTGCAGGGCGGCACCAACGGCCTCTGGGGCAAGGCCGCGGCGACCAGCTGCCCGGCCGGCGCGGGCCTGACCAAGTGCGGTGACGGCGCGGTCGGCATCGACAACCTGTGGCACGACAAGGACACCAACGGCGTCGAGTCCCCCGCGGGCTCGAACCCGATGTGGCACGCCAAGAACCTGGAGAAGGGCGTCGTCGGCGACTACGTCACCAAGTACGGCTTCCCGGCGAACACCACCCTGACCGGCACCTACGTCCGCAACTACGACTCCACCCTGGTGGCGCCGTGGCTGTGGAACGCGCAGAAGAAGGTCTTCCTCTCCACCGAGGACGAGCAGTCGGTGAACGCGAAGGCCGACTACGTGGTCGACAAGGGCATCGGCGGCACCATGGTCTGGGAGCTCGCGGGCGACTACTCCTGGAACGCGGCCAAGGGCCAGTACGAGCCGGGCGACACCCTGACCAGCGCGATGTACGAGAAGTTCAAGGCGGCCACCCCGTACGGCGCGAAGAAGGCGGGCGCCACGGCCCTGCCCACCCAGGCCGTGAAGGTCGGCGTGGACTTCACCGACTTCAAGCTGGGCGACCAGAACTACCCGATCACCCCGAAGATCAAGATCACCAACAACACGCAGACGACGCTGCCGGGCGGCACGGAGTTCCAGTTCGACTACTCCACCTCGGCCCCGTCCAACGCCTCGGACCAGTCCGGTTTCGGCACCACAGTGGTCAGCACCGGCCACACCGGCAACAACGTGGGCGGCCTGAAGGGCGACTTCCACCGGGTCTCCCTGAAGCTGCCGAGCTGGCAGTCGCTGGCCCCGGGCGCGTCGGTCGACGTCACCTTCAACTACTACCTGCCGTTCTCCACCCCCTCCAACTGGACGGTGAAGATCAACGGTACGAGCTACGCGCTGGCCGACGACCTGGCCCGCGGCACCACCGTGGTCGAGCCGGGCTCCGGCTCCACGACGGGCGGTACGACGGGCGGCACGACCGGCGGGACCACGGGCGGTACGACCGGAGGCACCACCGGCGGGACCACGGGTGGCACCACCGGCGGCACGACGGGCGGCACCACCGGCGGCACGACGGGCGGCACCACCGGCGGCGGTGGCACCTGCACCAACCCGGCCTACGTCGCGGGCAACGTCTACAACGGCGGCTCGCTCGTCTCCCACAAGAGCCACAACTGGAAGGCCAAGTGGTGGACGCAGAACGAGGAGCCCGGCACCACCGGCCAGTGGGGCGTCTGGGAGGACCTCGGCGCCTGCTGAACCTCGTGACCCGGTGACCGCGCCGACCCGCTGACGCACGCGGGAGCGGAGGAGAGGGCCCGGCGGCCATGAGCCGCCGGGCCCTCTGGCACGCTCGTACCGTGACCGACACCAGCGGCGGCACCGCCGTCTTCATGGAGCACCGGCCGCGCATGTTCGGCATCGCCTACCGGATGCTGGGCTCGGCGGACGAGGCCGAGGACACCGTCCAGGACGCCTGGCTGCGCTGGAGCGGCGCCGACCGCACGGACGTCGGGCAGCCGGCCGCCTGGCTCGCGAAGACCGTCACCCGGCTCTGCCTCAACCGGCTCGACTCGGCCCGGGTGCGCCGCGAGCGCTACGTCGGCCCCTGGCTGCCGGAGCCGGTGCTCACGGCCGGCGGCGCGCTCGGGCCCCTGGAGTCCGCGGAGCAGCGCGACGGAGTGTCCCTCGCCCTGCTCGTGCTGCTGGAGCGGCTCACCCCGGTCGAGCGCGCGGTGTACGTGCTGCGCGAGGCGTTCGGGTACGGCCACCGGGAGATCGCCGCGGTCCTGGACCTCACCGAGGCCAACTGCCGCCAGCTGTACCGGCGGGCCGCCCAGCGGGTGGCCGCGCCCAGGCCCCGGTTCGAGGCCGACCCGGAACGGCTGCGCGGCCTGGTGGACGCCTTCCTCGCGGCGGCCCGGGAGGGTGACGTCGCCGCGCTGGAGCGGATGCTGGCCTCGGACGCCACGTACTGGTCCGACGGGGGCGAGAAGGTGAGCGCCGCGCGGCGCCCGGTCTCCGGCCGGGACCGGGTCGCCCGTCTCGTGGCGGGGCTCTGGAGCAAGTACGCGGCCGGGCTGGACGTCGGCTTCGCCGAGGTCAACGGCTCCCCCGCGGTGCTGCTCAGGGCCGGGGACCTGGTGACCGGCGTGCTGGTGGTGGACGTGGCCGACGGGCGGATCCTCGGGCTGCGGGCCGTGGTCAACCCGGACAAGCTGGGATTCGTACAGCGCCAGCTGTCACGTTCCTGACGGGTGCCCGGTCTCAGCTGGGGAAGACACCACGAGGAAGGACCGGAACCATGAGCACCATTCTCGTCACCGGCGGCACCGGCACCCTGGGCTCGCTCGTCACGGAGCGCCTGCGGGCGGCGGGGCACGAGGTCAGGGTGCTGAGCCGGCACTCGAAGGACCACCCCGTCGACCTGAGGGACGGCAGCGGGCTGGGCGCGGCGATGGCCGGGGCGGCCGCCGTCGTGCACTGCGCCAGCAACACCCGCGGCGCCGGCAAGGGGGACGAGATCGCCGCCGGGCACCTGATCGAGGCCGCGCGGCGGGCCGGGGTGGGGCATCTCGTCTACATCTCGATCGTCGGGGTGGACGTGGTCCCCTTCCCCTACTACCGGCGGAAGCACCGGGTCGAGCAGCTGCTGGAGGCCTCCGGCCTGGGCGTGACCATCCTGCGGACGACGCAGTTCCACGACCTCGTCGCGATGTTCTCGGAGCTGCTGGCCAAGCTGCCGGTCGTGCCGGTCCCCAAGGGGGTGCGGGCCCAGCCGATCGCCACCGAGGAGGTCGCGGAGCGGCTCGCGGAGCTTGCGGCGGCCCCGCCGGCCGGCCGGGTGCCGGACATGGGCGGGCCGGAGACGGCGACGCTGGCGGACTTCGTGCGTGCCTGGCTGGCCGCGAAGGGCAGTGGGCGCCGGGTGGTGGAGGTGCCCCTGTGGGGCAAGGCGTACGCGGCATTCAGGCGCGGCGGCCACCTCACCCCGGACCACGCGGTGGGCAAGGGCACCTTCGCCCACTACCTCGCGGAGCACCACACCGCTCGGGCCTGAGCACCACACCGCTCGGGCCTGAGCACCACACGGACGGTACGAGCGCTATGCGGGCGGTGCGAGCGCTATGCGGGCGGTGCGAAGAGGGCGTCCTGGGCCGCGGCGCGGGAGGTGAGCAGGGCGCCCCGCAGCACCGCCGCGTCGCCGAGGTCCGTGGCCCGCACCTCGGTGGGCACCGGGGTCAGGGCGGACAGGCGTTCCGCGACCAGTGCGGCGAGCACCGGGCCGCCGGCGTGCCCGGTCTGCCCGCCCAGCACCACGCAGCCCGGGTCCAGGACGGCGGCCGCGGCGGCGGCACCCAGGGCGATCCGCTCGGCGAGGGCGTCCAGCAGGGCCTTGCCGTCGGGCCCGGCCGCGACGGCGCCGCGCACCACCGCTCCCGCGTCGCCGGAGAACCCGTACTCCCGCCCGAGCTCGCGTACGGCGGCCCCGCCGGCCAGGCTGTGGAAGCCGCCGTCGCACCCGGTGGCCGTGGGCAGCGTGCCGGTGCCCGGCACCGGCAGGAACCCGATCTCGCCCGCGCCGCCCGAGGCGCCCCGGCGCAGCCTCCCGTCGAGGACGACGGCCGCGCCGACGCCCTCCCCCAGCCAGAGCAGCACGAAGGAGTCCAGGTCGCGGCAGGCGCCCTCGTCGCGTTCGGCGACCGCCGCCAGGTTCGTCTCGTTCTCCACGATCACCGCGGCGGGCAGCCGGCGCTGGAGGGCACCGGTCAGCTCCCGGTGCCAGCCGGGGAGCTTGGCGGTGTCGCGGAGCTCCCGCGTCTCGGGGTCGACCAGTCCCGGGGCGCCGACGCACACCGTGTGCAGTTCCGCTCGGGCCTGCGCGGCGACCCGGACCAGCGCGGTCACGGCCTCGTCCACGGCGTCCACCGGCAGCTCCGCGGCGGCCACCGGGCGGCCCAGCAGGTCGGCGACGACGGCGTGCACGCTGTCGGTGCGCACGTCGAGGGCGGCGAGGTGGGCCCGGTCCGCGACGATGCCGTACACCTTGGCGTTCGGGCCGCGGCGCTGTTCGCCCGACTCGCCCACGACCTCGATCAGGCCGGCCTCGCGGAGCCGGTCCACGAGGTCCGCGACGCTGGGCCGGGACAGCCCGGTCGCCTCCTTGAGCTGGGTGGCCGTCAGGGGGCCCCGGTCCTGGAGGAGGCTCAGGGCGCGCCGGTCGTTGAGGGCGCGCGCGGTGCTCGGGGAGGCGGGACGCATGGCGGAATCCTAATCGGCGTCAGATCACGGGGGTTATTTATCAGGCAGGTTCCCTGATAGTTTATCGGCATGTCGCTCGGCGAACCCGACCTCAGCCTGCGGCGCCTCAAGCGCGCCCGCACGTCCGTAGCCTCCGTCTTCCTGGTGCACGGCGCCGTCACCGGCAGCTTCGCCACCCGCATCCCGTGGATCCAGGACCACGCCTCCCTCAGCGCGGGGACCCTCGGCCTCGCGCTCGCCTTCCCGGCCGTCGGCGCGGCCGTGACCATGCCGCTGGCGGGGCGGATCAACCACCGCTTCGGCGCCCGCGCCGCCCTGCGCGGGCTGCTGGCGATGTGGACCCTGTCCCTGATCCTGCCGAGCCTGGCCCCCAACCTGCCCGTCCTGTGTCTGGCGCTGCTCGTGTACGGCGCCTCGGCCGGGATGTCGGACGTGGCGATGAACGCCCTCGGCGTCGAGACCGAGAACCGGCTGGGCCGGTCGATCATGTCTTCGCTGCACGGCATGTGGAGCGTGGGCGCGCTGCTCGGCTCGGCCGCCGGTACGGTCGCGGCCCACTCCGGCACGGACGCCCGCACCCACCACCTGGTCGCCGCGCTGGCCCTGACGGCGCTCGGCCTGGTCGCCGTGCGCGGGGTGCTGGACCTGCGGAGCGAGGCGGACGAGGAGCCGCCGCCGCACTTCGCGCTGCCGCCCCGGTCCGCGGTGCTCATCGGGGCGATCGGCTTCTGCGCGGTGTTCGCGGAGGGCGCGAGCCTGGACTGGTCCGCGGTCTACCTCGGCGACGTGCTGCACACCGACGCGGGTCTGGCCGCCGCCTCCACCACCGCGTTCGCGCTCACCATGGCCGTGGCCCGGCTGGCCGGCGACCGGGTCGTCGACCGGTTCGGGCCGGTGCGGACGGTACGGTCCGGGGGCCTGCTGGCCACGGCGGGCGGCCTGCTGGTGGTACTGGTCCGCGAACCGGCCGCCGCCATGGCGGGGTTCGCGATGACCGGGCTCGGGATCGCGGTCGTGGTGCCGCTCGCCTTCGCCGCGGCGGCGCGCAGCGGCCCGGCGCCGGCCCAGGCCATCGCGGGCGTCGCGACGATCACGTACACCTCGGGCCTGATCGCGCCCTCCGCCATCGGCGCGGTCGCCGACGCCACGTCGCTGGTGGTGTCCTTCGCGCTGGTGACCGCACTGGCGTGTGCGCTGGCGCTGGGGGCCGGGGTGTTGCGGCAGAGGACGAAGGGCGGGACGGAGGTCCTGGTCAAGCAGGACGAACCGGAAAGAATCCGGCCGTAATATATCGCTTGCCGTACCGCGGCCGATCATGAACGGTCGCGACGGCGAATGGAGTGGGAATGGGCCTCGGCGTGCGCTGGACCCTGCACGGTGACGGGCGGACCCCCGCCCCCGGAGCGGTGGTCCGGCCGGACGAGCGGCTGTCGTGGCCGCGGACCGCCGGGCTCGGTGCCCAGCACGTGGTCGCGATGTTCGGCGCGAGCTTCGTCGCGCCGGTGCTGATGGGGCTCGACCCCAACCTGGCCATCATGATGTCCGGCGTCGCGACGATGATCTTCCTGCTCGCGACGCGCGGCAGGATCCCCAGCTACCTCGGCTGCTCCCTCTCCTTCGTCGGCGTGGCCGCCGCGATCCGGGCGAGCGGCGGCGACAGCGCCACCGTCACGGGCGCCGTCTTCGTGGTGGGCGCGGTGCTGTTCCTCGCGGGCCTGGCCGTCCGGCGGTTCGGCGCGCACGTCATCCACGCGGCGATGCCGCCGGTGGTGACCGGCGCGGTGGTGATGCTGATCGGCTTCAACCTGGCCCCGGTGACCGCCTCGACGTACTGGCCGCAGGACCAGTGGACCGCGCTGCTGGTGATGGGCTTCACCGGGTTCGCCGTGGTCTGCCTGCGCGGCTTCTGGTCGCGGATCGCGATCTTCCTCGGGCTGGTCTTCGGGTACGCGGTCTCCTGGCTCTTCGACCGGATCTTCGGGCAGATCCACTCCCCCGTCGGCGGCGGCGAGGCCGTGGACCACTGGCGGCTGGACTTCTCGGGCGTGGCGAACGCGGACTGGATCGGTCTGCCGTCCTTCCACGCGCCGGCCTTCGAGTGGTCGGCGATCCTGGTGGCGCTGCCCGTCGTGATCGCCCTGATCGCGGAGAACGCGGGGCACGTGAAGGCCGTCGGCGAGATGACCGGCGACCCCCTCGACGACCGGCTGGGCACCGCGATCGCCGCCGACGGCGCCGCCTCGATGCTGTCCACGGCCGTCGGCGGGCCCCCGAACACCACGTACTCCGAGAACATCGGCGTGATGGCCGCCACCCGGGTCTACTCCACGGCCGCCTACTGGGCCGCCGCCGGCTTCGCCCTTCTCTTCGGCCTCTGCCCGAAGTTCGGCGCGGTGGTGGCCGCGATCCCCGGCGGCGTGCTCGGCGGCATCACCGTGATCCTGTACGGCATGATCGGCCTGCTCGGCGCGCAGATCTGGATCAACGGCCGGGTGGACCTGCGCAACCCGCTGAACCTCGTGCCGGCAGCCGCGGGCATCATCATCGGCGTCGGCGGCGTCAGCCTGAAGATCACCGACAGCTTCGAACTGGGCGGCATCGCGCTCGGCACGATCGTGGTGATCGTCGGCTACCACGCGCTGCGGCTGTTCGCGCCGGCCCACCTCAAGGACCAGGAGCCGCTGCTGGACGCGGGCACGTCGGCGTACGACGAGGAGCGCGGCGACGAGACGCCGTAGCCCGGCTTTCGCCCAAACCGGCGAAGCGCGCGGCCAAGTCCCCCTAACGCGGGCCCGCGCCTGGGACCCTCTCGGTCATGGCGCAGATGACGGTCGGGGTGTCGCTTGGTCCGGTGGTGGCGCGGATGCGCGCCCTGGACGGGCGCCTGCACCCGCGGGACGGCGTGGCGGTGTTCAACCGGGTGTACCTGGCGGTCACGGAGGAGCTGGAGCGCCGGCTCGGGGACGGCGGGTTCCCGGTCGTCCGGACGGCCGAGACGCTGGCGGTGCGGTTCGCCGAGCACTACCTCTCGGCCGTCGACGCGGCCTCCGACGACGAGCCGGTACCCGCGTGCTGGCGCCCGCTCTTCCAGTACCGCCGCCACCCGGGGGTGCGGCCCCTCCAGCACGCACTGGCCGGCATCAACGCGCACATCGGCCACGACCTGCCGGTCGCGGTGGTCGCCACGTGCGGTGAGCTGGACTGCGAACCGCGGGCCCTGGAGGCGGACTTCGACCGGGTCGGGGACACGCTGGTCGCCCTGGAGGAACGCATCCGCGAGGACCTGATGCCGGGCCCGGACCTCCTGGAGGTGGCCGACCCGCTCACCCACCTGCTGGGCTCGTGGAGCCTGGACCGCGCCCGCGACGCGGCCTGGTCCTCGGCGCGGCTCCTGTGGACCCTGCGCGACCGCCCCGACTTCGCCCGCGAGGTCACCGACTCCCTCTCGGCAGGAGTCGGCCTGGTGGGCCGCTGCCTGCTGACTCCGTCGGGGCGCTGAGGGGGTGCGGGTGGCGCGGGGCGCTGCCTAGGCTCACGGGGTGACCAGCTTCGCCACGCACCGCCTGCGCGTCCACGACCGCTCCCTCCCGCCGTACCGGCGGCTGTCCGCGCTGCGCACGTGCCTAACGGAGTTCGCGCCGTACGGTCTGCGGGCCACGTACCACCACCTGTGCCGCAGCGCCGGAATCCCGCACGGGCTCGCCCTGCACCGGCTCTGCGCGGGCTGCGGGCTGGGCCTGGACAACCGGCCCGCCCCGCGGGACGAATCCCTGGTCGCCGCGCGGGAGGAGCGCTGGAAGGTGCTCTGGCGGCGGGCCGTCTGACCGCGGGCCCGGCCGGGGACGGCTCCGGACGTGGAAACGGGCCGCCGCCGCGATGTTTGCGCGGGGACGGCCCGTAGTCACGTGGTCCGTGCGGTCGCACGGAGGCGGACGGTCAGTCCTCGGGGAGTTCGACCGGGGCGATCTCGTCGTAGACGTCGCCCGGGCCCGGGTTGGTGGTGTCCGTCGTGCCGCCCAGGTGGTGCATGACGCCCCACACCGCGTTCAGCGCGGTCTGCACGGCGCCCTCGGCCCAGCCGGCCGTCCAGGAGATGTCGTCGCCCGCGAGGAAGATGCCGCGCTTGTCCTCGGGGAGGCGGTCCTGCATGAAGTGGGTGTAGAGGCGGCGCTGGTAGCGGTAGTGGCCGGGCAGGTTGGCCTTGAACGCGCCCATGAAGTAGGGCTCGTCCTCCCAGGACACGGTGACCGGGTTGCCGATGATGTGGCGGCGGATGTCGACCTTGGGGTAGATCTCGCCCAGGGACTTCAGCATGACCTCCATCCGCTCGTTCGCGGACAGCGGCAGCCACTTCAGGCTGTCGTCGCACCAGGTGTACGACAGGCAGATCACGGCCGGCTGGTCCGGGCCGTTGTCCAGCAGGTACGTGCCGCGGGTCATCCGGTCGGTCAGCGTCATCGACATGACGTCGCGGCCGGTCTCCTCGTCCTTGTCCAGCCAGAACGGCCGGTCCACGGGGATGAAGAGCTTGGAGGACTCCATGTAGTGCGTGCGCTCGATCGCCGTCCAGTGGTCGATCGGGAAGAGCGTGTCATCGCACTCGATCTTCGACAGCAGCATCCAGGACTGCGCGGTGAAGATCGCGGCCCGGTAGGTGCGGATGTCGCCCGCGGCGTCGGTGACGGTGATGCGGTTGCCGGCCGTCCGGTGCAGGCGGGTCACCGCGGGGCGCGGGGTGCCCTCGTGCAGGGAGGACAGCGAGGTGCCCTGGGCCCAGTGCACGATCTTCTCCGGCTCGCGCTCCCAGAGGCGCAGCGGCAGCTGCTGCGAACCGCCGACGATGCCGCGGTGGTGGTCGTCCGCCTCGGTGTAGACGACGCGGAGGATCTCCAGGATGGAGTTCGGGAAGTCGGTGTCCCAGCCGCCCGTGCCGAAGCCGACCTGGCCGAAGATCTCGCGCTTGCGGAAGGACTTGAAGGCCTCGGACTTGCACAGGAAGCCGTAGAAGGTCTCGTCGTCGAGCTTCTCGACGAGCTTGGCCCAGATCTCGCGGATGCGCGGGACGTCCCGCTCGCGCATCGCGGTGTTCATGTCCGAGAAGTCGGCGCCCTCTTCGAGGCAGGCGTTCCAGGCCTCGGCGACGTCGCGGTAGATCTGCGGGAGGTCGGCGATGGTCTCGGCGTAGTGCGTCTCGCCCTTGAGGTCGACGACCGTGGAGGGCGTGGCCTCGGCCAGCGGGTTCGGGAAGGGCTCGGTCTGCAGGCCCACCAGGTCGATGTAGTGCTGGAGGGCGGTGGAGGAGGGCGGGAAGCGCATGGCGCCCATCTCCGCCGTCAGGCCCTCGGTGCCCTGGCCCTCGAAGCCGACGGTGCGCAGGCGGCCGCCGATCTGGTCGGCCTCGTAGACGACGGGCTTGAGGCCCATCTTCATCAGCTCGTAGGCGGAGATGATGCCGGACAGGCCGCCGCCGATGACCGCGACCTCGGTGCCGTGCTCGGTCGCGGGTATCTGGCCCAGGCCGGCCGGGTGCGCGAGGAAGTCGTCGTACGCGTACGGGAAGTCCGGACCGAACATCGTGATCGGCGGCTGGCCGTCGCTGTGCGGAACGGCGGTCGTGGGCACCGTGGACGTCATGGGGTACGGCTCCTTGCGCGGGGGTGGTGTGGCAGGCGGGGGCGTGAGCGGGGACGCCCCCAGGGTGGGGACGGGGTGCGGGCCGGTCCGGCCGGGGTCAGATCAGCGACCGGTACAGGCCCGGCCGGCGGTCGCGGAGGTAGGGGTTGTTCTCCCGCGAGGCCCGGAGCAGCTCCGGGTCGGCCTCGCCGAACACCATCTCCTCGCCGCGTCCGGCGCGGGTCCGGGTGGCGCCGTCCGGGCTCGCCAGGCAGCTGAGGCCGACGAACTCGAACTCGCCCTCGGGACCCGTGCGGTTGACGTACGCGACGTACATCTGGTTCTCGAAGGCGCGCACCGGCACGACCTGCTCGGCCACGAACTGGAACGGGTGCATCTGTGCGGTCGGCACCAGCAGCAGGTCGGTTCCGGCGAGGGCGTGGGCGCGGACGTTCTCCGGGAACTCGACGTCGTAGCAGATCAGCAGGCCGATGGTGAGGCCCGCGTACTCGGCCTGGACGACCGTGGTGTCACCGGGGGTGAAGCTCTCCTGCTCGAAGCAGCCGAAGAGGTGGGTCTTGCGGTAGTTCGCCAGCGAGGTCCCGTCGGGGCCGATCAGCTGCGCGGAGTTGTAGACCGTCTCGCCGTCGCGCTCGGGGTAGCCGTAGAGCACGGCCAGGCCGTGGCGGCGGGCGATCTCGCCGATGGCGCGGGCGGACATGCCGTCGGCGGCCTCGGCCAGCCGGGGGACGTCCTCGCCGATGGCGTAGCCGGTGAGGAACATCTCGGGGGTCACCAGCAGGCCCGCGCCGGCGGCCGCGGCACGTCCGGCGGCCTCGTCGAGCGCCTTCAGGTTCTCGGCGACGTCGCCGATCCGTCCGGAGCTCTGGAGGAGTGCGGTGCGCAGCGGGGGCATGGGCGTACCTCTGGGGCGAAAGTATGTTCCTGGGGACTTCTAGACCGTACGGGTCGGCGTTCGGCCCGGACAAGGCGCCAGCGTTGCGCGGCGCTGATCGATTCGTTGCGCGTTCCGGGCGGTCCGCGGCGATTCGTTGCGCGGTTCCTGTCGTACCTCAGGCGTAGCGGGCCCCGCCGCGCGGCGGAGGAGGGACCAGTCCGGCGTTCGATGCCGCCGGGCGGCGGGCGCGACAGAGTGGTGCGTGTCGGGGGGACACCCCCTCTCACCAGCTGAAAGGGACCGAAGATGAACCGCATCGCACACCGCCGCACGAAGATCGCCGCCCTGGGCGCGGCCCTGCTGATGACCGCCGGGGCGGCGGGTTCGGCCGTTGCGTCGGGTGACGACGCCGCGGGCGGGGGCGCGACCCGTGAGGCGGCGGCGCTGACCGGGACGGCGAAGCTGTACCGGCCGGCGGGCGACGACATCACCTTCACGTTCGACGCCCACCTGGCCAGGGAGCACAACATGGACCCGCGGGCGGCCACCGGCACCTTCCGGTTCAGCCACTACACGGACACCTGGGGCGCCGCGGCCGAGGTGAAGGTCGACTGCCTGATCACCGGCGGGAAGGTCGCGGTGGTGACCGGCATCGTCACCAAGGCGGACGGGGTCGCCGCCGACGCCGTGGGCAAGCGGGTCGGCATCACGGTGCACGACCTGGGCGGGCACGACCGGCTGGGCTACAGCTGGGCCGCGACCGGGGTGCCGGGCGAGGGCGAGCCGCTGCCGTGCACGAGCGCCGCGCCCTTCGAGAAGGTCAAGGCGGGCTCGGGCGACTGGAAGGTGCTGCCCTGGGTCCCGGAGTACCCGCAGGCCGCCGAATAGGGCCGGGAAACGCCGGAGGCCGCGCACGACCGGGACGGGGGTCCGGGTGTGCGCGGCCTCCGGGCCGTACGGGGTACGGGCGCCGTACGGGGTACGGGCGCCGTACGGGGTACGGGCGCCGCGCGGGCGTACGGCCGCTACGCGGGCGAGCCCGACGAGAAGCGCCGCAGCAGCGGGGAGAGGACCAGGACGGACTTGGTGCGCTCCACGAAGGGCTCGCCCGCGATCCGCTCCAGGACCCGCTCGAAGTGCCGCATGTCGGAGGCGAAGATCTGCACCAGGGCGTCCGCGTCACCGGTCACGGTCGACGCGGACACCACCTCCGGGTACCGCTCCAGACCGCGCCGGATGTCGTCCGGCGAGGTGTTGTGGCGGCAGTAGATCTCGATGAAGCCCTCGGTCTCCCAGCCCATGGCGGCGGGGTCGACGCGGACGGTGAAGCCGGTGATGGCCCCCTCCGCCCGGAGCCTGTCGACGCGCCGCTTCACGGCCGGCGCCGACAGGCCCACCTCGG
This sequence comes from Streptomyces sp. NPDC101118, assembly GCF_044759445.1. Classification (NCBI taxonomy): domain Bacteria; kingdom Bacillati; phylum Actinomycetota; class Actinomycetes; order Kitasatosporales; family Streptomycetaceae; genus Streptomyces; species Streptomyces sp. NPDC101118. The sequence continues at coordinate 51,441 of NZ_JBIVZG010000014.1, forward strand.
AGCCGATGTCCGCGTAGGAACGGCGGGCGTCCTCGGCGAGGGCGTGGACGATGCGTTCGTCGAGATCGTTCAGTCGCACTGCGGGTGGATCACTTCTCTGCGGTAGCCAGTTCCGAGCGGCGGATGCCGTAGAGGAAGTAGATCACGGCGCCGACGGCCATCCAGCCACCGAAGACGATCCAGGTGGCGGTGTCCAGGCTGAACATCATGTAGATGCAGGCCGCGACGCCGAGGATCGGGGTGACCGGGAAGAGGGCCACCTTGAAGGTGCGCGGCATGTCCGGACGGGTCTTGCGCAGCACCACGACGGCGACGTTGACCAGGCCGAAGGCGAAGAGCGTGCCGATGCTGGTGGCGTCGGCCAGCTTGCCGAGCGGAATGAAGGCCGCGAGCACGCCGCAGAAGAGCGAGACGATGACGACGTTGGCGCGGGGAGCGCCGGACTTCGCGTCGACCTTGGCGAAGGCCTTGGGGACCAGGCCGTCGCGCGACATGGCGAAGAGGATGCGGGTCTGGCCGTACAGCACGGCGAAGACGACGGACGCGATGGCGACGACGGCGCCCGCGGCGAGGACGACGCCCCAGAAGCTGTGGCCGGTCACGTCGGTCATGATCTGGGCGAGCGCGGCCTCGGTGCCCTCGAAGTCCTGCCACGGCATGGCGCCGACGGCGACGAAGGCGACGAGGACGTACAGCACGGTGACGATCAGCAGCGAGAGCATGATCGCGCGCGGCAGGTCCCGCTTGGGGTCCTTGGCCTCCTCACCGGCGGTGGAGGCGGCGTCGAAGCCGATGTAGGAGAAGAAGAGGGTGGCGGCGCCGGCGCTGATGCCGGTGATGCCGAGGGGGGCCAGCGGGGCGTAGTTGCCGGCCTTGATGCCCATGAAGCCGATGCCGATGAAGAGCAGCAGGGTGACGATCTTCACCGCGACCATGATCGAGTTGATCCGGGCGCTCTCCTTGGCGCCGCGCATCAGGAAGACCATCGAGAGCAGGACGACGATCAGTGCCGGCAGGTTGATGAACCCGCCCTCGCCCAGCGGCGCCGAGACGGCGTCGGGGATGGTGACGCCTATGGTCCCGTCGAGGAGCTCGTTGAGGTAGCCGCCCCAGCCGACGGCGACCGCCGCGACGGACACGCCGTACTCCAGGACCAGGCACCAGCCGCAGATCCAGGCGATGAACTCGCCCATGGTCGCGTAGGCGTACGAGTACGAGGAGCCCGAGACCGGGACGGAGCCGGCCAGCTCCGCGTAGGAGAGGGCGGAGAACAGCGCGGTCAGACCGGCGATGACGAACGAGATCATCACGGCCGGGCCGGCCTTGGGGGCGGCGGTTCCGAGGACCACGAAGATGCCGGTGCCCAGGGTGGCGCCGATGCTGATCATCGTCAGCTGCCACATGGTGAGGGAGCGCTTGAGGGCGCCGCCCTCGCCCTGGCCGCCTTCGGCGACCAGCCGCTCGACCGGCTTGCGCCGGAACAGCGGGTTGCCGGCGGGCTGCGGGTGCCCGGCGGCAGGGGTGGCGGGGGGTGCCTGGCCGTGGTCCAGCACGGGGGGACTCCTTGTCGTCGCGGATCGGGAAAGGCATCGACCGCGGCGGTCCGGAGCAGGGCAGTGCCTGGGCAGGCAGGAGCATGGGGACCGCCGAGCAGGCGGTCGCGCCACTCCACGTACAGCGAGTGAGCCTACGAGCAGCCGGTAACCGCCCGTAATGCACCATCCTTGCATATTGGCGCACGATCATTGCGCACATCTGTCCAGGATGGGTGTTTGTTGCATGCGAGTGAAAGATCACTGCGCGGTAACGCTCAGCGACCACACTTGACACTTCGTCAGATCTGACGGAAGGTGCGCCCGCTCCGGCACCGCCACGGCGCCGGATTTCGCCGCCCCCGCCCATGGCGGGGTCCCCGACGGGGCAGACGTTGGGGGTGGACGGCGGCGTGGGCGTGAACTTCCCGAACCCGACGATCGGAGGCGACCGGTGAGCGCATGGCTGGACCCTGTCCCCTTCCTGCGCGGCGTGGCCTGGCTGGACGGCGGGCGGGCGGTGCGGGCCGACCCGGCCGACGCGGCGCGGCTGCCCTGGGACACCGGCGAGCGGGCCACCCTGCCCATCGGCGTGCGGCTGGAGTTCGCCGCGCCGGCGGCGCAGGCGGTGGAGATCCGGTACCGGGCGACCGTGCCGGGGCCCACCGACTCGCTGCGGGACCTCGCGCACGGCTTCGCGCTGTGGAACCGGGAGGGGCCCCTGCTGGAGGTGTTCACCGAGCCGGCCGCGGAGGCGGTGGTGCGGATAGAACTCCCCACGGGGCTGGGCCCGTTCACCATCCATCCCCCGGAAACGCAGTCTCCGCTGATCCTCGCGGTGCGGGGCATCGGCGGGGAGCTCCGGCCGGCGCCGCACGCCCCGCGCTGGGTGGTGCACGGCGACTCCATCACGGAGGGCTGGTGGTCCACCCGGCCCGCGCACGGCTGGCCCGCGGTGGCCGGCCGCGCCCTCGGCCTCGACACGGTGAACCTCGGTTACGCGGGGGCGGCGCGCGGCGAACTCCCCACCGCGGAGCAGCTGGCCGGCCTCCCCGCCGACCTGCTGACCCTCGCCTTCGGCACCAACTGCTGGTCCCGGGTGCCGTTCTCGGCGCCGCTGCTGTACGAGACCACGCGGGCCTTCCTCGACCTGGTCCGGCAGGGCCACCCCGAGACCCCCCTGCTGCTGGTCTCCCCCGTGCTGCGGCCGGACGCCGAGCGGGTGCCGAACAAGCTGGGCGCCACCCTGGGCGAGCTGCGGGCCGCCATGGAGCGGGCGGCCCGGGAGCGCATCCTGGCCGGCGACCGACGCCTGGCGGTCCTGCCGGGGCTGCCGCTGCTGGCCCCGGAGCACCTGGCCGACGGCCTCCACCCGAACGACGCGGGCCACGCCCGCCTGGGCGCCGCCGTGGCCCGCGCACTGCGGGAGGAGGGCTTCGTGGCGTGAGGGCCGCCCCGGACGCCCTGCCCCGGCCGGCCCCGGCGGGTCGGCTCCCGGGGCAGGACGGCTCCGGGAGAGCCGCCCGGGGTGATCAGCGCCGGTGCAGGCGCTGCATCAGCACCGGGTGCAGGGCCTGCCCCGGGGTCCGGGGCGGCGCCTGCCGGCCCCGGACGGGTTCCTGGGGCGTACGGGCGCCGGCGGGCGGCACGACTACCACCCGGCCCCGGCCCGGAAGCGCCCGGACGCGGCCCACGGCGTTGCCGAAGAGCTCGGTGAACCAGATGTTCCGGTCCGGCCCGGTCGCGATGCCGAACGGCACCTTGTCCGCGCCGCCGGGCACCTCGTACTCGGTGATCCGGCCCGTCGCGGTGATCCGGCCGTACCGGCCCGACTGCTCGGTGAACCACATGGCGCCGTCGGGGCCGCGGGTGATGCTGTCGGCACCGCTGAACGCGTTCGCCAGCGGGTAGACGTCGACGTCGCCCCGCGGGGTGATCCGCCCGATCTCGTCGTCCGCGGTGAACCACATGCCGCCGGGGCCGGCCGCGATGTCGGTCGGGAAGTCGGTGCCGGCGGGCAGCGGGAACTCGGTGATGTTGCCGCGGAGGTCGATGCGGCCGATCTTGCCGGCCAGCAGCTCCGTGAACCACAGGCCCCCGGGCCCGGCGGCGATGCGGTAGAGGAAACTGTCCGGGGTGGGTACCGGGTACTCCGTGACCGTGCCGTCCCGCCCCAGCCGCCCGATCTTGTTCGTGCCGTTCTCGGTGAACCACAGGGCACGGTCGGGGCCGAGGGCGATGCCCAGCGGGAAGGTGCCCGGCACGGGGAGGCTGACCTCGGAGACCGCGCCGTCGGTGGTGATGCGCCCGATCCGGTCGGCCGCTCCCTGGGTGAACCACAGGGCGCCGTCGGGCCCCTCCGTGATCTCGAAGGGGAAGCTGGAGGGGGTCGGGACCGGGAAGTCGGTGACGACGCCGCCGGTCGTGATCCTGCCGATCCGGTTCGCTTCGCTCTCGGTGAACCACAGCGCCCGGTCCGGGCCCGCGGTGATCCCGGCGGGCCCGCTCGCGGGGGTGGTGACCGGGAACTCCGTCAGGTCGCCCACGTCGGCTCGGGCCGGGGCGGCCGTGGCGGTGGCGGCGAGCAGCCCGCCCACGGCCACCGCGAACACCCGGTGGAGTCGTCGTCGGATCGTCGTCGGCGTGCCCGGCATGGGACCAGCCCCTTCGTCGCGCGGTGGCAGAGGACACCCGACCGGTACCAGCCCGGGCCCGCCCCTCTCCCCCGATGCGCCGCCAACCACCCGAGCGCCGTACGCATCTCCGCCACCCGGCCCCGCACCCGCTACGGAGAAGGTCCGGCAAACGCACCGGGGCCGGGACCGCGTGGTGCGGTTCCGGCCCCGGCGACGGGTCCGTCATTCGGGAGCGACTAGCTCCAGGAGGCGTGCAGCGGCTTGCCCTCGGCGTAGCCGGCCGCGGACTGGATGCCCACGACGGCCTTCTCCTCGAACTCGGCCAGCGAGCCGGCACCGGCGTAGGTGCAGGAGGAGCGGACGCCCGCGATGATCGAGTCGATCAGGTCCTCGACGCCCGGACGGGCCGGGTCGAGGAACATGCGCGAGGTGGAGATGCCCTCCTCGAACAGCGCCTTGCGGGCGCGGTCGTAGGCGGACTCCTCCGAGGTGCGGTTCCGCACGGCGCGGGCGGAGGCCATGCCGAAGGACTCCTTGTACAGGCGGCCGTCGGCGGCCTGCTGGAGGTCGCCCGGGGACTCGTACGTGCCGGCGAACCAGGAGCCGATCATCACGTTCGACGCACCGGCGGCCAGGGCCATCGCCACGTCGCGCGGGTGGCGGACGCCGCCGTCGGCCCACACGTGCTTGCCGTACTTCTTCGCCTCGGCGGCGCACTCCAGCACGGCCGAGAACTGCGGGCGGCCGACACCGGTCATCATGCGGGTGGTGCACATGGCGCCGGGGCCCACACCGACCTTGATGATGTCCGCGCCGGCGTCGATGAGGTCCTTGACACCCTCGGCGGCGACGATGTTGCCGGCCACGATCGGGACCTTCGGGTCGAGCGCACGGACGGCCTTGATCGCGTTGATCATCGACTCCTGGTGGCCGTGCGCGGTGTCGATCACGAGCGTGTCCACGCCCGCGTCGAGCAGCTGCTTGGCCTTGCCCACGAAGTCGCCGTTGATGCCGACGGCGGCGGCGATGCGCAGCTTGCCTCCGGCGTCGGTGGCCGGGGTGTACAGGGTCGCGCGCAGCGCGCCCTTGCGGGTCAGGATGCCGACGAGGCGCCCGTCCGCGTCGACCGCCGGGGCCAGCTTGCGGTGGCCGGCGTCGAGCTGGTTGAAGGCCTCGCGGGGGTCGATGTCCGCGTCGATGAGCAGCAGCTCCTTCGACATGACCTCGGAGAGCTGGGTGAAGCGGTCGACACCGGTCAGGTCGTGCTCGGTGACGACGCCGACGGGGCGCTGGTTCTCGTCGACGACCACGCCGGCGCCGTGGGCGCGCTTCGGCAGCAGGGAGAGCGCGTCGGCCACCGTCTGGGTGGGGGCCAGCACGATCGGGGTGTCCAGCACGAGGTGCCGGGTCTTGACCCAGGAGATGACGTCGGTGACGACCTCGATCGGGATGTCCTGCGGGATGACCACGAGGCCACCTCGGCGCGCGACGGTCTCCGCCATGCGGCGGCCCGCGATCGCGGTCATGTTGGCGACCACCAGCGGGATGGTCGTACCGGTGCCGTCGGGCGAGGAGAGGTCGACGCCCTGGCGGGAGCCGACCGCGGAGCGGCTCGGCACCATGAATACGTCGTCGTACGTCAGGTCGTACGGCGGCTTCAGGTCATTGAGGAAACGCACGTGCAGACATCCCAGTCGTTCGGAGGTACCTCGACAGGGCGGCAGCCGAGGCAAAACGCACGTACTTCATTCTCCCATGTCCAGCCTCTTGCGACTCCCGGGACGATCGTCCAGGACATACCGGGCCGCCTGGTCGTTTCCTACGGGACCATGGTCCTCCCGGGGCTCGTGGGGAGCGAGGGGCGGCGGTGTACGGGGCCCGTGGCGCCGGTCAGCGGGGTGCCCGGGGCGCCGTGCCGGAGGGCGACGATTTCCGCGGCCACGGACAGGGCGGTCTCCTCCGCGGTGTGGCCGCCCAGGTCCAGTCCGATGGGCGAGCGCAGCCGGGTGAGGGCCTCCGGCGGCAGCCCCTCCTCGCGCAGCCGGGCCAGCCGGTGGTCGTGCGTACGCCGGGAGCCCATGGCGCCGACGTAGCCGACCGGCAGCCGGAGGGCCAGGGCGAGCAGCGGTACGTCGAACTTGGCGTCGTGCGTGAGCACGCAGACGGCGGTACGGGCATCCAGCCGGCCGGCCTCCGCCTCGGCGGCCAGGTACCGGTGCGGCCAGTCCACGACCACCTCGTCGGCGCCCGGGAACCGCTCGGGCGTCGCGAACACGGCCCGGGCGTCGCACACGGTCACCCGGTACCCGAGGAAGGCCCCGGCCCGGGCCAGCGCGCCCGCGAAGTCGACGGCCCCGAACACCAGCATCCGGGGCGGAGCGGCGGCGGACTCGACCAGCAGCGTGAGCGGCTCCCCGCACAGGCCCCCGGCCCCGCCCAGCTCGGCGGTGCCGGTCCGCCCGGCCAGCAGCAGCGCACGGGCCCGCCCGGCGGCGGCGCGGTCGAGTGCCGCACCTCCGCCGAGCCCGCCCTCGTACGAGCCGTCGTCCCGCACGGCCAGCGCCCGCCCCAGCCGCTCCGGCGGGCCGGCCACCACCCGGGCCAGCGCGGCCCGGTCCCCCCGCGCGGCGGTCTCCAGCACCGACCCGAGCACCGGCCGCACGGGGTCCCCGGTCCGTACCGGGGCGACCAGCACGTCCAGCACTCCCCCGCAGGTCAGACCCACGGCGAAGGCGTCGTCGTCGCTGTACCCGAAGCGGTGCACGCCGGGCGTGCCGGTACGGATGGCCTCCAGGCACAGCTCGTGCACGGCGCCCTCGACGCAGCCCCCGGAGACGCTCCCGAGGGCGGTGCCCCGCTCGTCGACGGCCAGGGACGACCCGGGCCCGCGGGGCGCGCTGCCGCTGACCGCGACCACGGTGGCCAGCGCGAACTCCCGCGGGGCCACACACCACGCGCGCAGTTCCGATGCGATGTCCAGCACGGCGGCCGTCAGCGGATGGAGGCGCGGCGGGCGCTCTGGCCGGGGATCAGGGGCCGGGGCGGCAGGACCGGTCCGGTCCGCCGGGACCCGTACGCCCCCGGGTCGAGGGTGCCGGTGCCGGCCCGTAAGGAGCTCTCGCTCCGGCGGCGGGCCGACAGCAGCGTCGCGGCGTGGGCGACGCTGGCGAGCGTGGCGTGGTGGTGCCAGCCACGGAAGGAGCGGCCCTCGAAGTCGCGGATGCCGACGGGTTCGCAGACCTCGGCGAAGTCGAGCTGGACCCGGTCGGTCAGCTTGGCCAGCAGGAAGAGCTGGGCCAGCGGCCGGTCCCCGATGTTGGTGATCCAGAACTCGCTGGGCAGCAGGGTCGCCTCGGTCCAGGCCCCGATCAGCAGCAGCGGCGGGTGGGGCGGGCCGCTGCGCTCCTCGCAGTGGGTGCCCAGGATCGTCGCCGAGGTCAGCAGGGTCACCGCGCCCTCGGTACGGCCGTGCCTGGTCCATTCGACCACCCGGCGCTGGGAGCGCAGGGAATCGATCAGCTCGCGGGCCGGGGCCAGGTGGAACCCCGGTTTGTGGCGGCCCGCGCCGCCGAAGGCCACCGGCAGGGAGCCGTCGACCTTGAGGACGAAGGGGATGTCCTGGACGCCCAGGGCGTCGATGGTGCCGGGGAGTTCGGAGTTGCCGACCTCCATCACCACCGGGCGGCGCTGGAGCTGCCAGGTGGCGGCCATCCGCTGGACGGCGTGCACGGCGTCCTGGGAGGGGGTCAGGGAGCGGGCGGTGTCCGGGATGCCGGCGCGCCGCCTGCGCAGGAGTTCGCTGGTCCAGGGACCCGGGAGGGTGAGGGTCCATTCGACCGGGAAGCTGGCCTCGCTGGAGGCGAGCCAGATGCCGCCCGCCTGCTGGCAGTTGGCCGTGCGTCCGAGCTGCGGTACGAACTGCCGGCCGACGCCGACGGACCGGTCGCCCGCCTTCTCGATCACCATGGGGCGGACCACCCAGGCCAGGGGCCGCTGCGCCGTGCGTTCGAGGTGCTGGGCGAGGGACCGGCGTACCGGGGTCCAGTCCCACGGGGATTTGCTGATGAACTGCTGGAGGCTCTGTTCCACGGAACTGGCCCCCGCGCCCGCGATATTGCGGATGGTCTTCTTACCCTCGGTGGATACGAGACCGTTGAGATAGACGCGGGCCCAGTTCCGCTGGTCCCGCCTGGGTAATGATTCGAAGAACAATGGAATCAGTACGTCGATTAATTCGGAGAGCTCCTTCGTGGATTCCTCCGGCAGGACTCCGCGAGCCATCTGCGCCTCCCCCGCCAACTTCTAGATCCAATACCCTACTTGACCGTTTCGAACGCCCGTAGGCCACCGAGGTTACTTCCTGAGGTCGCTGGCGCTTTCGAGCCGCTCTTCCCCCACCACGAGCGGAACGGGGATCTGGTTCGCCGCGTAGTAGACGGCGATGAGCCCGTGTGCGACCAGTGTGGCGGGAGCGGAGAAGAAGGACAGGATGACGGTCAAGGGGTACGCCACGGCGCCCAGACCGAACCGCATCCGGGTGGCCCGGGCCCCCTCCTTGTCCACCGCTTCGTGGAACAGGTGCCCCACCCGCGTCACGTACCACCAGAAGCCGAGGAAGGCCAGGGCGTATACGACCGTCCACGCGCTGTAGAGGATGGCCGCGGCGTTGTCCGATTCGGGGTCGTTCAGGTTCTCGGCCAGTACCGAGGTCGTCCACGGGATCACCGAGACGACCATCAGGACCAGCAGGTTGAGGTAGAGCAGCGGCCGGTCGACCCGCTTGAGGTGACTGAAGATCGTGTGGTGGTTGACCCACATGACGCCGATGATGAGGAAGCTCACGATGTACGCGGCGTAATGCGGCCACTGCTCCCAGAGGGCGTGCCAGAGTTCGTGCCCGCCTTCCTCCGGCACCTTGATCTCCAGCACCAGGATCGTGATGACGATGGCGAACACGCCGTCGCTGAAAGCCTCGACGCGGTTGGTCTCCTGCTCCATGACCATCCCTGGATTCGTTTGTCGTGGTGTGCGGGGAGGGAGGGTTTCCCGGCCCCTCCCCGCACACGCCTACCCACCGGAACCGGTTCAGCTTCCGAAGCCGGCCGTCTGCCGCCAGATCCGGCCATCGCGGACGACGAGGGTCCCGAACGCGTGCTCGGGCTCGCCGTTGAGGTTCATGATCGCGCGGTAGAAGATGGTGTCGTCGGTCTCGACGTACTCCTGGAGTTCGACCAGGGCGGGCTTCAGGGTCAGATAGCCGGTGAACGTCTCGCGTACGGCGTCGATGCCGGTGGAGACGCCCTCGAAGCGCAGCAGCACGGCGTCGTCCGTGTAGTTCTTCATGACGGCGTCGATGTCGAGGGCGGCCAGGGCCTCCATCTGCCGGACGAACACCGGGTGCAGCTTCTCGATCTCGTACTTGGGCATGTCAACTCCCTCTGGACGGGCTGGTGGTGGCGGACTGCCCCGGTGCGAGGGGCAGGCGTACGGTCATCCGGGTGTCGCCCGGCACGGACCGGGCGGTGAGCGAGCCGCGGTGGCGCTGGGTGACGATCCGGTACGAGAGGTGGAGCCCCAGGCCGGTGCCCTTGCCCACGTCCTTGGTGGTGTAGAAGGGCTCGAAGACCCGGGGCAGGGACTCCTCGGGAATGCCCCGGCCGGTGTCGGCGACCTCCACGACCATGCAGCCGCCCTCGGCGCGGACGCGGAGCGTGAGCGTCCCGGAGCCCTCCATGGCCTCGGCGGCGTTGTCGACGAGGTTGGTCCACACCTGGTTGAGCTCGCTGGGATAGCCCGTCAGTTCGGGCAGGTTCTCTTCGTACGCACGGACGACGGTGATACCCGTGAGCTTGGCCCGCAGCACGACGAGGGTGTTCTCCAGGCCGTCGGTGACGGCGAACCGCTGCTCCGGCGCCCGGTCGAGGTTGGCGTAGTCCCGGGTGGCCGCGACCAGCTGGGAGATCCGGGGGCCGGCCGCGCGCAGCTCTGCCGTGAGCGCCCGGGTCTCCAGGAGGGCGGCCAGGTGGTCCAGGGCGGCGGGCAGCGCCGGCTCGGTGACGCCCTCCAGCCGCTCCAGCAGCCAGCCCAGTTCCAGGCCGAGGTCGGCGATGCCCGCGGCGAGCAGCGCGGCACCCTCCGCGCCGGTCTCCTCGGCCCAGTCCGCGAGCTCCTCCTCGGCGTCGGCCTGGGCGAGCGGGTCGCTGGTGGCGGGCGGCGGGAGGGCGTCGAGGCCGGCGGCGAGCCGGTCGAGCACCGCGCGCTCGGCACCGTCCGCGACCGCGCCCCAGCTGTGCGCGGTGCGGACGAGCCGCTCGACGGCGGGCCCGAGTTCCTGGGCGGCCCGGGCCACCGCGGCGGCCGGGTTGTTCAGCTCGTGGGCCAGGCCCGCGGCCAGGGTGCCCAGGGCCTCCACGGTGGCCCGCTTGCGGGCCTGGACCTCGGAGGACTTGATCCGCCAGGCGAGGACGGGCAGCAGCACGGCCGCCACACCGTGGCAGCGGCCCAGCATCTCGAAGAAGACCTGCCGGGGATACGTGACCACGCTGGTCGCCGGTCCCGAGGCGGCCGCGGTGGCGACGTAGCCGCCCTCGGTGAGCAGCGGCAGCTCGCCGGTGAAGCGGTGGGCCGCGGAGGGCTTGCCGTCGTGCCCGTCGGCGCCCTCCTCCTCGGTGGAGTGCCGGGTGAGGACCTCGTCGCGGCCGTCGACCACCTTGGTGACGACCAGCCCGCCGGCGAGCAGGACGTGGAACTCGGCGTCGGGGTCCCCGTCGTGGAACAGCACCTCGCCGTCGGCGAGGGTGCGCGGCCGGGAGACCGACACCAGCCAGTCGAGCTGCTCCTCGGTCAGCCGCTCGAAGAGTTCGAGGGAGCGCAGGGTCGCGCGCAGGTCGCTCATCCGGTCGCCTCCTCGCGCCGTACCCGGGCGGCCAGGCGCAGGGTCGCCGCGAGGGCGACCAGGCAGACCCCGGCCACGGCGGCCATGAAGCCGACCGAGGTGCGGTGCAGTCCGTGGATGTTGGTCAGCAGGCCGGCCAGCACCGCCGGGACGCTCATCGCGAGGTACGCGAAGACGTAGACGGCGGCGGTGAGTTCGCCCCGGTGGGCCGGCTCGGCCAGGGCGCTCAGCGCACGGAACGAGCCGAGGAAGGCGGCACCCCAGCCGCTGCCCAGCACGGCGGTGGCGCCCAGGAACACGGCGGGCGACCGCAGCGAGAGGGCCAGCAGCACCAGGCCGAGGCCGGCGACCATCAGCGTCAGCCCGAGCAGCGCGGTGCGCAGCGGGGCCACGGCGCCGAGCAGCAGCTGCGCGGCGGTGGCGGCCCCGGCGAGCAGCGCCACGGTCGCGCCGCCCACCAGGTAGTCGGTGCTCTCCAGCAGGGAGAGCGCGAGGTGCGGCCCGAGGGACAGGTAGAAACCGCCGACCGACCAGACCGCGACGATGGTCAGGACGAGTACGGCGAACCGGCCGCGGACGCCCGCCGGCACCCGGATCCGGTGCGGCACGATCCGCATCCCGCCGCCCGCGCCCGGAGCGCTCTCCGGCATCCGGACCACCCCGGCCAGGGTCAGGGCGAAGGCACCGACGAGCAGCAGGTAGCTGAGGGCGGTGGGGGCCGGGGCGTACTGGACGAGCAGGCCCGCGCCGATCCCCCCGAGCCCGATGCCCACGGTGGGGCCGGCGCTGTTGACCTGTGCCCCGAGGGCCGGCCGGGCGGGCGGGGCCAGCTCCAGCAGCGCGGCGCCCATCGCGCCGGTGGCCAGCCCCACCGCCAGGCCCTGCACCGCGCGGGCGGCCAGCAGCCAGCCGAGGCCCTGGGCCCCGGCGAACAGCAGCATGGAGACGATGGCGAGCACCAGCCCCGCGCCGAGCACCGGCCGTCTGCCCAGGGTGTCGGAGAGCGAGCCGAAGCCGAGCAGCCCGGCCAGCACGGTCACCGCGTAGACGGCGAAGACCACGGTGACCGCGCCGGAGGACAGCCCCCACTTCTGCTGGTACAGCACATACAGCGCGGAGGGCACGGACGAGGACAGCATGAGCAGCACGAGGACCGCCCCGACCACCCGGAACCCGTTGCCCGCCCGCGCCTCCCGGCGGGCCCGGTGGGCACCGCCGGTCTGCCGTTTGGACGTCTCGCTCAGCACGGCTACTCCCCCGACTGTGGTTGCTCCCGGCCCCTCCGGCGTTCGAGGAGCTGGGGTCCCCCGGCGGTGGCCGGGGGAAGGCGTGGGGGCGGCGCCCCCACGAAACGGGTCCGGGCGGACACCCGGGAAACGGAGCGGGGGCGGGCCGGAGCTAGCCCCGCAGGACGGCCCCCGCGCTGGCGAGGGCCCGGGCGGTCAGCACCCCCGCCAGGTGCCCCAGGTACTCCGCGGACACCCCGCGGCCCGGCACGAACCGGTCCGGCGGCTCCTCGCGGAAGGCGGCCAGCACGGCCCCGGTGTCCAGGCCGCCGCCCCGCAGCCGGTCCTCGACGCCGCGCAGCCGGACCGGCCGGGCGGTGGCGCCGGTGACCGCGACGCGGAGGCCGTCGGGCCCGAGCCGCACCGCGACCGCGCAGACCGGGTAGCGGGTGGCGCGGTCGGCGGTCTTCTCGAAGGCCGTGGCGGGTGCGGCCGGCACGGTGATCGCGGTGACCACGGACCCGGCGGGCGGGCCCGACAGCGCGAACTCCTCGGCCGGTACGGACCGCCGCCCGCCGGGCCCGGCCAGCAGCACCCGGGCGTCGGTCGCCAGCGCCGCGACCGGCAGGTCGGTGGCCCGGCCGCCGGCGGCCAGGTTGCCGCCGACGGTGCCGAGGTTGCGCACCTGCGGGTCGCCGTTGGCGCGGGCCGCGGCCGCCAGGGCGGGGGCGGTCTCCCGTACCCGCCGGTCGGCGGCGAGTTCCGCCAGGGTGGTGGCGGCGCCGATCCGCAGGCCCCCGCCGTCGGTCCGGCGGATGCCGCGCAGTTCGGCGAGCCGGCGGACGTCCACGAGCAGCCGCGGCCCCCGGTCGGGGAAGACGGCGTCCCCGGTGCGCAGGTCGGCGAGCAGGCTCTGGCCGCCGGCCAGCACCCGCGCGCCCTCGGCCGAGCCGAGCAGCGCCAGCGCCTCGGGCAGCGTCGCGGGGCGCGCGTAGTCGAACTCGGTGAGGATCACTGGGCCTCTCCTCGCAGGCGGCGCCAGACCTTCTCCGGCGTGAGGGGCATGTCGATGTGGGTGACGCCGAGGTCGGACAGGGCGTCGACGACGGCGTTCACGACCGCGGCGGCGGGCGGCACGGTGGCGATCTCGCCGGCGCCCTTGGCCCCCAGGACGTTGTGCGGCGTGGGGGTGACGGTCTTGTCCAGGGCGAAGAACGGCGCGTCGGCGGCGCGCGGCAGGGCGTAGCTGCGCAGGTCGCTGCTGACCAGGACGCCCTCGTCGTCGTAGACGGCGGCCTCCATCAGGGCCTGGCCGAGGCCGTGCAGGATGCTGCCCTCGATCTGGCCGGCGACGACCTTGGGGTTGCCGATGTTGCCGGCGTCGTCGACGGCGGTGTAGGCCACCACCTCGGTCTCGCCGGTGAGTTCGTCGACCTCGACGACCGCGACGTGGGTGCCGAAGGGGTAGTTGAAGTCCGGCGGGTCGAAGTGGGTGGTCTCGTCGATGGCGGGCTCGATCTCCGGCGGGAGGTTCCAGCCGTACCAGCAGGCCATGGCCAGGTCGGCGAAGGCCTTGCCGTTCTCGGGGTTGGCCCGCTCGAACACGCGGCCGTCCTCGTACACGACCTGGTCCTCCGGGAGTTGCAGCAGCGCGGCGCCGGCCCGGCGCATCTTCTCCTTGACCTTGCCCGCGGTGAGGGCGACGGAGGGGCCGGCCATGCTGAAGGAACGGCTGCCGTAGGTGCCCTGGCCGTAGGGGGCCTTGAGCGTGTCGCCCTCGTACACCTGGACCAGCTCCGGGTCGATGCCGAGCACGTCGGCGGCGACCTGGGCGAAGACGGTGCCGTGGCTCTGGCCGGTGGAGGCCGAGCCGACGGTCACGGTGACCTCGCCGGTGGGGTGGACGCGGATGTTGGCGCTCTCCCAGGTGCCGCCCAGCATGCCCTCCTGGGACATCCGGGTGGACGGGCCGACCCCGCAGATGGCGACGTACGTGGCCAGGCCGACGCCGAGCCGCCTGCCGCGGGTGCGGGCCTCGGCCTTGCGGGCGGGCATGTCGGCGTAGCCGGCCAGGGCCAGGGCCTTGTCGAAGTTCTCCTGGTAGCTGCCGGAGTCGTAGGTCCAGCCGAGGCCGTTGTCGTACGGGAACTTCTCCGCCGGGACCAGGTTCCTGCGCCGCACGGCCGCGGGGTCCTGGCCGATCTCGGCGGCGTAGCGGTCCACCAGGCGTTCCATGAGGAAGGCGGCCTCGGCGCGGCCGCTGCCGCGCTGGGCGCCGAGCGGCACGGTGTTGGTGAAGGCCGCGTACACCTCGCAGAAGGCGGCGTCGACGTCGTACATGCCGGTGATGGAGCGGCCCATCAGGGCGGTGGCCACACCGGGTCCGATGGTGGACGGGTAGGCGCCGAGGTTGGCGTAGCTGGTGCAGCGCACGGCGGTGATCCGGCCGTCGCGGGTGCCGGCCAGGGTGACGTGCTGGCGGTGGTCGCGGCCCTGGACGGTGGAGTTCATCAGGCCGGTGCGGGTGTCGACCCACTTGACGGGGCGGCCCAGCGCCTTGGCGAGCTTCAGCACGAGCGCCATGTCCGGGTAGAGGTAGCCCTTGGTGCCGAAGCTGCCGCCGACGGTGGGGGCGACGACCCGGAGCTTGTTGAACGGGATGCCGAGGACCAGCGCGGACAGCAGGAAGCGGTGGTTGTGCGGGCCCTGGGTGGAGGCGTGCAGCGTGTACTCGCCGGTGGCCGCGTCGTACTCGCCGACGGCGCCGCGGGGCTCGATGGGGCTGTTGATGGTGCGCTGGTTGACGAGGTCGAGTTCCACGACGACCTCGGCCTCGGCGATGGCGCGGTCGGTGCGCTCCCGGTCGCCGCAGGTCCAGTAGGCGTTGAGGTTGCCGGGGACGGCCTCGTGGAGCTGCGGGGCGCCCTCTTCGAGGGCGTGGTCGGCTCGGGTGACCACGGGCAGCGGTTCGTACTCGACGGTGATGGCGCGCAGCGCGGCGTGTGCCTGCTTCGGGGTCTCGGCGACCACGACGGCGATGGCGTCGCCGACGTGGCGGACGGTGTCGCCGGTGAGCACGGGGCGTGCGCCGGGCAGTCCGTACGGGTGGGGCGGGAAGTGGCTCTCCACCCCGCCGGGTATCCAGATGCAGGGCAGCGGCATGACGTCCTGGAAGTCGGCGGCCGTGGCCACCTTCAGGACGCCGGGCAGCTGCTCGGCGGCCTTGGTGTCGATGCCCAGGATGCGCGCGTGGGCGCGGTCGCTGCCGAGGATGGCCATGTGGGCCATGCGGGGCAGTTCGATGTCGGCGACGTACGTGGCCCGGCCGCGCAGCAGCTGCGGGTCCTCGCGGCTGTCGAGCGGCGCGCCGAGCGGTCGGTTGTGGTCCCCCACCACGGTGGTCATCGGTCATCCCTCCGTCGTGGCGGCCGGTCTGGAGGCGGCGGCCGCGGGCTCCGCGGCCGCGGCGGCGCAGGCGCGCTGCACGCCGCGCACCACGCTGTGGTAGCCGGTGCAGCGGCACAGGTTGCCCGTGAGCCACTCGCGGATCTCGGGCTCGGTGGGCGCGGGTCCGTCCTGGCTGACGTCGAGCAGCTCGCCGAGGGACATGACCATGCCGGGCGTGCAGAAGCCGCACTGGGTGCCGTGCTCCTGGCGCAGGGCCTCCTGGAGGCCGGTGAGCTCGTCGCCGGCGGCGACGCCCTCGATGGTGGTGACCGCGCCGCCGTCGGCCTGCACGGTCAGCAGGAGGCAGCTCTTGACGGACCTGCCGTCGAGGCGGACGACGCAGGTGCCGCACTGGCCGGTGTCGCAGCCGACCTTGGTGCCGGTGAGGCCGAGTCCGTCGCGCAGCCGCTCGACGAGCAGCTCGTTCGGTTCGGCCGGGAAGCGTTCCGGCACGCCGTTGACGTTCAGTTCGACATTCATGACCACGCCCCTTCGCTGTGCTCCGTTGACCGCGTGCCGTCGTGAGCGCGTGCGCCTCTTCGCGCGTGCTCCGCCGGCCGCGTGCGCTGTCACCGCGCGCCGATTGCGGCGAGCGCCTGCTCCGCCGTGAGCGTCCGGTTGAAAAGCGGACCGCCGGGCTGCTGGAGGATTCCGCCGGTGTGCAGCGAGCCGGTGTCGAGGACCGCGAATCCCAGTCCCCTGACGGTTCCGGCCACGATTTCCTTGGCCTCCGGGTCGTCGCCCGCGACGTAGTGCGCGAGGCGTTCCTCCTCGGGCTTTCCGGTGGTGCCGGCCGAGCCGAGCGTGACGAAGTGCATGGTGTTGAGCGATTTCACCAGCCGCGCGCCGGGGTACCAGTCGGCGGTGAACTCGCTGGAGCCGCGGCCGCCCAGGTCCCGGGGCCGGCCCGGTCCGGTGAACGCGTTCATGGCGTCCACCAGGACCTTGCCGCGGACCGCGGCGGCGGGGAGCAGGCCCCGCGCACTGTCGAACGGCACCATCAGCACCAGGAGTTCGGCCGCTCCGGCCACCTCGGCCGGAGTGCCCGCGGTGGCGGCGGGGCCCAGTTCCGCGAGGAGCGGGGCCAGCGACCGCGGGCCGCTCGCGTTGGCCAGGGCGACGCGGTGGCCCGCCGCGACGAGGATGCGGGCGAGGGTGGATCCGATCCGCCCGGTGCCGATGACGCCAGTGTCCATGTCTCCTCAGCTCATGCCGATCCAGACCGACTTGGTCTGGGTGTAGCTCTCGAGGGATTCGGGGCCGCACTCGCGGCCGAAGCCGGAGGCCTTGTAGCCGCCGTAGGGCACCGCCGGGTCGTACTGGTTGTAGCAGTTGACCCAGACGGTGCCGGCCTTGATCTGCGAGGCGACCCGGTGGGCGCGGCGCAGGTCCTGGGTGTGGACGCCGGCGGCGAGCCCGTACGCGCTGTCGTTCGCGATCCGTACCGCGTCCTCCTCCGTGTCGAAGGGGATGACGGACAGGACCGGGCCGAAGATCTCCTCCTGCGCGATCCGCATGGAGTTGTCGACCCCGGTGAAGACCGTGGGGAGGAAGTACAGGCCCTCGGAGGACGCGCCCTCGGGGATCCAGCCGGTGCCCCCGGTGCGGAGGGTGGCGCCCTCCTTCTGGCCGGTCTCGATGTACGAGCTGACCTTCTCGAACTGGCCCCGGTGGGCCAGCGGCCCGAAGAGGGTGGCCGGGTCGCGGGGGTCGCCGGGACGGAGGGCGGCGGCCCGGGCGACCAGGCGCTCGACCAGTTCGTCGTGAATGGGCCGCTGGAGCAGCAGCCGGGAGCCGGCCGTGCAGATCTCGCCCTTGTTGTAGTAGATGCCGAAGAAGGCCAGTTCCTCGGCGAGGTCGAGGTCCGCGTCGGCGAAGACGATGTTGGCGGACTTGCCGCCGAGCTCCATCGTGACCTTCTTCAGGGTGCCGGCGGACCGGCGGATGATGCTCTGTCCCACGGCCGTGGAGCCGGTGAAGGCGATCTTGTCGATGCCGGGGTGGCCGGTGAGGGTCTCGCCCAGCTCGACGCCGGGCCCGGTGACCACGTTGAGCACCCCGTCGGGGATCTCGGCCTCCTGGAACAGCTCGGCGATCTTCAGCGCGGTCAGCGGGGTGGCCGGGGAGGGCTTGTGCACCACCGTGTTGCCGGCCGCGAGCGCCGGGGCGATCTTCGTCATCGACAGCAGCAGCGGGAAGTTGAAGGGGGTGATCGCGCAGACCACGCCCAGGGGTTCCCGCAGGGTGTACGCGAGCTGGCCGCCCGCGGGGTTGCGCGAGGAGCCGTCGACGCGGGTGACGGCGCCGGCGTAGTAGTGCATCAGCTGGGCGGCCATGGGGGCGTCGACCGTGCTGGAGAACGCGAACGGCTTGCCCATGTCCACGGTCTCCAGCAGGGCGATCTCCTCCAGGTCGCGCTCGATGAGCTCACCGACCCGGTTGAGCCGCAGCGCGCGCTCCTGGGCGGAGAGTCTGCTCCAGGGGCCTTCCTCGTAGGCCGCCCGGGCGGCGGCCACGGCGGCGTCGGCGTCCGCGGCGGTGGCCTGGGCCACCGGCACGATCTCCTGTCCGTCGACGGGGCTGAGGTCGGGCTCCGTGCGGCCGTCCTGGGCCGCACGCCATTCGCCGCCGATGAACAGCTTCCCCGGGTTCGCCAGGGGCTGGTCGCTGAGCGCGAGCTTCGTCATGGCTGCCTTCCGGTGTGGGTGGGGGGTTCGGGAGGCCCCCACGGGCCTCAGTTGCCGAGCTGCCGTAAGAACGTCTCGGCCAGGGCCTTGGAGGAGTACGGGTTCTGACCCGTGGTCAGGTTGCGGTCCACGACCACGTGGGAGTCCCAGATGAGGTCGGCCTTCTCGTAGCGGGCGCCGAGCCGGGTGAGTTCCGCCTCGAGGATGAACGGCAGCCGGCCGGCCATGTTGGTGACCAGCTCCTCGCTGTGCGAGAAGGCCGTCATCCGGTAGCCCTCGAAGGGCCAGCGGCCCTCACCGTCGCGCAGGGCGAGCAGGGAGGTGTGGCCGTGGCAGACCGTGGCCAGCGGCTTGTCCTGGGCGATGGCCCAGCGCAGGATCTGCGCCAGCTCGTCGGACTTGGGCAGGTCGCCGATGGCTCCGTGGCCGCCGCTCACGTAGATCCCGTCGTAGCCGGCGACGTCCTTCTCGCCGAGGTCCTCCAGGGCGAGCGGCGCCTTCAGCTGCGGGGTGCTCCCGATGACCCGGACGTACTCGGCCGCGTTGGCCGCGTCGTCGTCCGCGGAGCCCTCGGGCCGCACCCACTTCAGGAAGTTCGGGTCGATGCTGGTCTGGTCGACCGTGGGGGCCCGGCCCCCGATCGTCGCCACGTCGACGCTGTGGCCGGCGGCGCGGAAGAGCTGGTGGGGAACGACGAATTCCTCGGCCCAGAATCCGGAGGGGTGGAGTTCCCCGTCCAGGAGGTGGAGCGTGGCCTTGGCCGTCATGACGACGAGAATCTTCATGACTCTTTCTCCTCTTTCTGGAGTGGTGCCGATTCAACACGCCGGTTCTGGGGCGCGCGAGGGTCTGCGGTCAGGCCCGCGATACTTCGTCACGTGCGTCGAGCACCGCGATGATGTGCCGGAATTCATCGACCAGGGGATGGTCGGGACGGGCTTCCGCGAATATGCGTTCACCGCAGAGCGCGGCCATTTCCGGCACGTACGGAAGAATTCCGGCCAGGGGCGCGCCGTAGACGCGCTCGGCCCGGTCCCGTACGAGTTCGCGGTCGATCCCCTCCGGCGCCATGCTCATGATCAGCGTGCGCCGGCAGGCGAGCCGGCCGACCAGGGCGAGGGTCTCCTCGACGCCCGACAGGTCGATCCGGTCCGCCCTCGCCATGATCACCAGCACGTCGGCGCTGGCCATCGCGGTGACGGTCTCGTTGTTCAGCCCGGCGTGCGTGTCGAGCAGCAGCACGTCCAGGGCGTAGCGGTCGATCAGCCGCCCGAAGGCCTCGGGCAGCAGCCCCACGTCGTATCCGGTGGCCATGATCTCGGGCAGCGAGTCGGTGGTGGTCCTGGCCGGTACGAGCCACAGGCCCGGCGGACCCACGGGGTGGGCCGCGGCCTCGATCTCGCAGCGGCCGAGCAGGTAGTCGGTCAGCGAGAAGACCCGGGGGCCGGTCCGGAAGAGCACGTCGAGCGTCGGCGACTGGATGTCCGTGTCGACGAGGGCCACCCGGCGGCCCTCGGCCGCGATGAGCAGGGCGAGGTTGGCGAGCACCGTGGACTTGCCGGTGCCGCCCCGGTGCGAGTGCATCACGATGGTGCGGGCCATCAGGCCACCGCCTTCCCCGTCGCGTGCGGCCCCCGCGCCGCACGTGGCCGGTGCAGGGCCAGCATGGTCACGTCGTCGTGCTGTTCGGCCTCCCCGGTGTGCTCGCGCACGGCCAGGTCCATCCGGTCCAGGACGGCACGGCCGCTCCCGGTGTGCTGCGAGAGCAGGTCGAGCATGCGGTCGTCGCCCAGGAAGCTGCCGTCCGGGCAGCGCGCCTCGGGCACGCCGTCGGTGTAGGCGAAGAGGGTGTCGCCGGGGTCGAGCCGGGTGTGGCCGAGCGCGTAGCTGCAGTCGGGCAGGACGCCGACGGCCGGGCCGGTGGGCTCCAGCGGGACCGGCGCGGACCCGTCACCGCGCAGCAGCAGCGGTGGGTTGTGACCGCCGTTGATGTAGACGAGGCTGCCGGTGAGCGGGTCGAGCACCGCGAAGAAGAGCGTGGCGAAGTAGCCCTGGCGCAGGTGGTTGCGGGTGAGGTAGCCGTTGGTGGCGGTCACCGCGTTGAGCAGGGGGGTGGCGCCGACCACCGGGATGGCCCCGCCGGAGCGGCCGGCGGCGACCAGGTGCTGGAGCCCGCTGTTCTCGGCGGTGTGCCGCAGCAGGGAGCGGATCAGCGCCATGAAGAGGGCCGATCCCACGCCCTTGTCGCACACGTCGGCGACGACCAGGGCGAGCCTGCGCCGGTGGACCAGCTCGAAGACGTCGTAGAAGTCGCCGGCGACCTGCCGGGCGGGGCGGAAGCGCACGTCGATCTCCCAGCCCTCGGGGACGGGCAGTGCCTCCGGCAGGAAGCCCGCCTGGATCTCCCGGCCGATCTCCAGTTCCTTCTCGTAGCTCATGAGTTCGGCCCTGGCGTCGGCCTCCCGCAGGGTGCGGCCGAGTTCGGCGCGTTCCGAGCAGCTCTGCAGCCGGGCGCCGACCAGGGCCGGCAGGAAGGGCGGTACGAGGTAGTCGTGGCCCAGCCGTACGTGGGCCTCCAGGTCCTCGAAGTCGTCCACGGTCCACACCACCGCGGTCGGCGCCCCGGCCCGCAGCCGGAGCCTGCGCACCGCGCTGCGGACCCCCTCCCCCGGTACCCGCGCGGGCGCCAGCAGCACGTCCGCCTCCGGCAGGCCGGCCACGGGGCCGTGCAGCAGCTGGCTCAGCGTCAGGGCCGAGCAGGCCGCGTCCATCCGGCCCAGGGCGTCCAGCAGGGACTGGGGCGGTGGAGGGTACTCGTCCAGGATGATCACGGTGGTGGAGGGCATGGCCGCGTCCCGTCTGCCTCATCGGCGAGGACCGTCAGGGTGCTGGTGTTGCGGCCCTCACTGCGTACGTAGCTGAACTCGTCGACGCTGGTCAGCGCGAGGTGGATGCCGAGCCCGCCGACCCGCCGCCGCTCCGGGGGGACCCCGGTCGCGGGTGGCAGGCACCCGGCGACCGGGTCGAAGGGCGGTGCGGTGTCCTCGATGACGACCCGGACCCGGCCGGCCCCGGCGCGGCCCCGGACGGTGATCCGCCCGTCGCCGCCCCGGTAGCCGTGGGTCACCACGTTGGTGGCCAGTTCGTCCACCGCCAGCCGGAGCCGGTACGCGGCCCCCTTGCCGAGCCCGGCCCGGCGGGCCAGGTCCCGGACGAAGGCGGCGATGTCCGCCAGTGCCGCCACGGTGGCCGGCACCTCCAGGTCCGCGGCCCGCCGGGCCAGCCGTACCCCGTC
This sequence comes from Streptomyces sp. NPDC101118, assembly GCF_044759445.1. NCBI lineage: Bacteria > Bacillati > Actinomycetota > Actinomycetes > Kitasatosporales > Streptomycetaceae > Streptomyces > Streptomyces sp. NPDC101118. The sequence goes on from NZ_JBIVZG010000014.1 coordinate 73,159, forward strand.
ACCCATCGGAGAGGACGATGCTGTGGTGGAGACCGGCGGTCCTGATGGTCCGGGCCACCGGGTCGATCGCGCCGACCACCTTGATCGTGACGTTCGGCGCGACCTTCTGCTGCGCGAAGACCAGGGAGCGCAGTCCGGCGCTGGCCATGTAGCCGACGCCGGCCATCCGGATCTCCACGGTGTTGGTGCCGTGCCCCGCGGCCTTCTCGATGGTCTGGTGGAAGTCAGGCGCGGTGCTGGCGTCCAGTTCTCCGCTGAGCTCGATGACGGTGGTGTCGCCGGCGATGCTCAGGGACACGGAAAGCGGCATGTCAGGCTCCTTCGGGCGTACGGGGTCCAGGGCTCGCCGGTCAGTCCTCGGTGGGCACGCGGCCCACCAGGATCACGACCGAGCGCGGTCCGATCAGGTACTTGCCTGCGTTGTCCAGTTCGCTCTCCGCGCCCGGGGTGCGGATGTCGTACGGCGCCTCGGCGCCGGTGTCGGCGAACAGGTGCCAGCTGCGGCCGCCGGGCAGCGCCGGCAGCTCCAGGTCGTGCGCCTCCCAGTGGGAGTTCATGGCGACGTACACCACGTCGTCGTCGCCGGCGCCGCAGCGGGCCACGGCCAGCAGCCGGGACTCGGGCGACCAGTCGGGGAGCCAGGCGCGGGCGCCGTGCCAGCTGATGTCCGGCAGGCCCAGGCCCTCTCGGATGGCCCCGGTGGGGTGGGTGGTGGAGCGCAGTTCGCGGTGGCGCTTGCGGAAGGCGATCATCTGCCGGACGAAGCGGAGCAGTTCGGCGTTGTCGTCGACCTGGTCCCAGTCGAACCAGGAGAGTTCGTTGTCCTGGCAGTAGGTGTTGTTGTTGCCCTGCTGCGTGCGGCCCACCTCGTCGCCGGACAGCATCATCGGGATGCCCTGGCTGGTGAGCAGGATCGCCACGGCGTTCTTCATCTGCCGCAGCCGGAGGGCGTTGATCTCCGGGTCGTCCGTCGGGCCCTCGGCGCCGCAGTTCCAGCTGTTGTTGTCGTTGGCGCCGTCGTTGTTGCCCTCGCCGTTGGCCTCGTTGTGCTTGTCGTTGTACGAGACCAGGTCGGCCAGGGTGAAACCGTCGTGCGCCGTCAGGAAGTTGACGGAGGCGGCGGTCCCGCGGGTGGAGTACAGGTCCGGCGAGCCGGCGATGCGGGTGGCGAGTTCCCCGGTGACGCCCGGGTCGCCCTTGAGGAAGCGGCGCACGGTGTCGCGGTACTTCCCGTTCCACTCGGCCCAGCGGCCGTAGGCGGGGAAGTTGCCGACCTCGTACAGTCCGGCGGCGTCCCAGGCCTCGGCGATGAGCTTGGTGTGCCGCAGGACCGGGTCGAAGGCGAGCGATTCGAGCAGCGGCGGGTTGGGCAGCGGGGTGCCGTCCAGGGCCCGTCCGAGGATCGCGGCGAGGTCGAAGCGGAAGCCGTCGATGTGGTAGTCCGCGACCCAGTGGCGCAGGCAGTCGAGGACGTAGTTGCGCACCACGGGGTGGTTGCAGTTGACGGTGTTCCCGGTGCCGCTGAAGTTGAAGTAGTACCCCTCGGGCGTGAGCATGTAGTACGTGGCGTTGTCGAGGCCCTTGAAGGAGATGGTCGGGCCCATCTCGTTGCCCTCGGCGGTGTGGTTGAAGACCACGTCGAGGATGACCTCGATGCCGGCCGCGTGCAGGTCCTTGACCAGGGTGCGCAGTTCGTCGCCCTGCATGCCGTAGCGTCCGGTGGCCGCGTAGCCGGCCTTGGGCGCGAAGAAGGCGACGGTGTTGTAGCCCCAGTAGTCGAAGAGCTTCTCGCCGGTCTCCGGGTTGGTGCGCGGGTTGTCGGTCTCGTCGAACTCGAAGATCGGCAGCAGCTCGACGGCGTTGACGCCCAGCTCCTTCAGGTACGGGATCTTCTCCCGCAGGCCGGCGAAGGTGCCGGGGGCCGTCACCCCGGAGGAGGGGTGACGGGTGAAGCCGCGCACGTGGGTCTCGTACACCACCAGGTCCTCGGCGGGGATCCGCAGCGGGGCGTCGTCGCCCCAGTCGAAGTCCTGCAGGCAGACCCGGGAGCGGTACTGGTAGCCGCGGCTGTAGTCGGGCTCGGTGCCCCACACGTCCCGGCCCGCGATCAGCCGGGCGTACGGGTCGGAGAGCACCTGCCGGGCGTCGAAGCGGTGCCCGGTGACCGGGTCGAACGGGCCGTCGGCCCGGTAGCCGAACTCGATGTTCTCGTGGTCGAGCCCGAAGACCGTCATCGCGAAGACGCTGCCGGTCCGGAACTCCTGGGGGAACTCCAGTTCGGCGAACGGCTCCGGCTCGCCCCGCTTGTAGAGGACCAGGGTCATGGAGGTGGCCTGGTCGGAGAAGACGGAGAAGTTCACGCCCCCGGGGACGACCCAGGCCCCGAAGGGGTAGGGCTTGCCGGCCCGGACGCCGTACCCGGCCACGTCGTGGGTCGGGTAGGCGTCGATGCGGACCTGGTCCGCCCGGGCGGCGGCCTCGGGGCTCACCGGGCGGTCCTCGCGGCGAGCCGCTCCTTGCGGGCGGCCTCGGCCTCGGCGGCCTCGCCGGTCTCGAAGAAGTCGAGGAAGCCGGTCGCCGACATCACGAACCGGACCTCGTCGCTCACCCCGGACAGGGTGACGGCGACGCCGGCGTGCTGGGCCTCGCGGTAGACCACGAGGAGCGTGCGCAGGCCCGCGCTGGAGACGTACGTGACGGCCTTGAGGTCGATGCGCAGGGTCTGGCCGTCGCGGACCAGCGGGAGCAGCTTGTCGAGCAGCTGCCCGGAGGTCTCGCTGTTGATCTCACCGGAGGCGGCGAGCACCGTCGCGGCCTTGGTCCGGCGTTCCTTGATGGTCAGAGTCATTTCCCATCCCCTTGCTGTGGGGCGCCCCCGTTGAGCGCTACTTGGCCACCGGCCGGAGCCGGACCTTGACCTTGACCCGTCCCTGGACGTCAGGGAGCGTGACGGTGAGGGCCTCGGCGTCGAAGTCGTCGTACGGCTTCTCGTCGATCTCGACGGAGGCGATGCGCACCGCGCCGGCGGGCAGCAGGTCGGGCGAGACCCGCAGCACGCGCCCGGGCAGGTCGGTCGGGTCGGGCTTGAAGTGGAAGTCCATCTCCCGGCCGTTGATGAGCAGGTTGTTGTAGACGGCGGCGAGGTAGCAGAGTTCCGCCGAGTGGTACATGGACATCGAGTGGCTGCCCTTGAGCCGCTCGGTGCCGAGCAGGTACGGCGTGCCGCTGGCGAGCACGTTGAAGTAGACCGCTCCCTCGTCGTGGTCGAGGAAGAAGGTGTTGTAGAAGGCCTCCGCCTGGCGGGCCTCCTTGCGGAAGCGCTCCCCGCCGACCGTGCCGTTCAGGATGAGGTAGGCGAGGATCGCCTGCTCCTGCTGCCACCAGGCCTTGCGGTCGTGCCAGGCGAAACGATACGTCTCCTGGTCGCCCTCCTTGAGGCGCTCGACCACGTCGTACCAGCCGCCGCGCTGGAGGTCGCTGCCGACCTCGGGCATCAGCTCGCCGATCTTCTTCGCGAGCTCCTCGTAGGCCGGCTTGGCCTTCAGGGAGTTCATCCGCAGGAGGTTCCAGGCGATCTTCAGGTTGTGGCCGACCACGGCGCGGTTCTGCTGCCAGCTGTGCGCGGTGTCGTGCGACCAGTCGCGGAAGAAGCGCTCCTGGACGAAGGGGCTGTTCCCGTAGTCCGGGAAGCGCTCGGCGATGGTGTCGAAGGTGTACTCAAGGAAGTCGGCGTACTTCGGGTCACCGGTCGCCAGGTAGAGGTTGATGAGGTACGCGGGCGCGTGGTCGCCGACCGAGTTCCAGTTCTTGCGCTCGCGGTTCTCCCCGAGGGACTCGTGGTCGGCGCTGAACAGGATCGGGTCGACGTGCGAGTAGTAGCCGCCCTGCTCGCGGTCGAAGAAGAACTTGTCGAAGAGCCGGATGGTGCCGTCGGCGTCGTCCTTGATCCGCCGGTCGCCGGTGACGCGGTACGTCTGGACCGGGCCGGCCAGGGCGTAGATCTGCTCGTACATCGGGATCGCGTCGAAGTCGTCGTAGAACTCCGAGGTGAAGAGCTTGCGTTCGGCGTCCCCGTCCACGCTGATGCCGTGGTACCAGTAGACGACGTCCTCTTCGGTGTCCACGACCCGCATGTGCGCCCGGAGGTACTCGGTGCCGCGCTCGGCGACCTCCAGGTACTCGTCCTTGCCGGTCAGGAGGTAGGCGGAGGCCATGCCGTAGACCAGCCGGGAGATCGTGTCCGTCTCCTGGACGTGGCTGGCGGTCTTGTCGCCGCCGAGGCGGATCTCGGTGCGGTACTCGGTGAAGTCGACCGGGCCGTCACCGAACTGGGCCCGCTTGTAGAAGGCGGCGAGGGACTCGATCTGCTTGACCCACCAGCCGGCCTCCTCGAAGCGGTAGTCCTCGGCGCCGCGGCCCAGGAACACCAGGCGCTTGGCCTCGAAGCGGCCGCCCCGCTCGGGGTAGTGCACCCCGTAGGCGAAGAGGAAACGGCCCGGGGACAGCATCTCGTCGATGTGCCCCGAGGCGTCGACGTACGGCTCGTCGAGGTTGCGGACCAGCTCGGCGCTCGGGCCGCCGGCCAGCGACACGTCGAAGGCGCGGCCGTCGGCGGTCGTCAGCCGCAGCAGCCGGGCCTCGGAGTCGAAGTGTCCGACGTATCCGGCGATGGTGTCGGAGAAGGAGAAGCTCACGGCGTCAGCCATGTCGGGCACCTTCCTTGTCGTGGGTGTCGGCTTCGTCCGCGAAGCCCTGGCTGACCTCGACGACCACGCCGTCGGGGTCGCGCAGCCAGACGGTCCGCCAGCCGCAGATGAAGTCGTCGAAGTCCAGCGGGCCCAGGGTCACGTCGGCCGCGTCCCCGAGAGCGGCGAGGAACGCGTCGACGCTGTCGGTCTGGAAGGCCAGGTGGCGCATCCGGCCCGGCTCCTGCGGCCCGTCGTCCTGGCCGGGGCTCGCGGTCCCCGTGCCGGCCGGGAACAGCTCCAGGTACGCGTCCCCCTTGCGCAGGAACACGATCTGGGCGTCCCCGAGGCCGACCACCCGGGCCCGGGCGAAGCCGAACCAGCGGGTGTAGAACTCCTCGGTGACCTTCTGGTCGGCGCAGTTCAGGCCCACGTGGGACCAGCGCATCAGTCGGCCCTCCGGCCCCGGCCGGCCGTCAGCAGCTCGATGATCCGGCGGGCGAAGAGGTGGTGGTGGGCGCCGGTGCGGCCGGTGACCAGGTCGCCGTCGACGACCACGTCCTCGTCCACGTACTGCGCGCCCATGTTCCGCACGTCGCCGATGAGGTTGTTGTGGCAGACGACCTTGCGGCCGCCCACCTTGTCCGGGATGGAGGAGGCCAGCCACATGCCGTGGCAGATGATCCCCTTCAGGACGGCCGGCTCCTCGAAGGCGCGGCGCAGCAGCTCCGTGGCCGGGGCCAGGACGTCCACGTCCTCGGTGTAGCGCAGCCGGTCGGCGACCATGCCGGAGGGCACGATCAGGGCGGCGTACCCGCGCAGCTCCTCGTCGGAGAGGCCTTCGAGGCTCCGGTCCGCGGTGAACGGGGCCCGGTACTCGTGGCCGGTGAAGGTGATCGACTCCTGACCCCAGAGCCGGGTGAGGAAGTCGACGCGCGCGCCCTCCTCGGCGAACCGCCGCTGGTAGTAGAAGATCTCCGGCTCGTAGAAGTCGCTCTCGACGAGTACGGCGATCCGCGTTCCGGACAGCGCTCCCTCGCGCAGCACCACGTCACCCGGCACGGGACACCCCCTTGAGGAAGTCGGCCGCCCGCTCCGCGATCATCGCGATGGCGGCGTGGCAGTTGCCCGACGGGACCGCGGGCATGACGCTGGCGTCGGCGACGCGAAGGTTCCGTACGCCGTGGACGCGCAGTTCGGGGTCGACGACGGCGAGGTCGTCCACGCCCATCCGGCAGGAGCCGGCCTGGTGGTGGTAGCTCTCGGACTTCCGCTTCACGAAGGCGCGCAGCTCGTCGTCGGTGACGGTGCCGGGCCCGGGCTGGAGCTCCTGCTTGTACCAGGGCGAGAAGGCGGAGGTGGCGAAGATCTCGCGGGCCAGCTGCACGCCCTGGACCATGCGGTCGAGGTCCCAGCGGTCGCCCAGGTAGTTGGGGTGGATCAGCGGGTGGGCCAGCGGGTCCGCGCTCGCCAGCCGGATCCAGCCGCGGGAGACCGGGCGGACCACGCCGGGCAGGATGCTGACGGTGTTGGGGTGGGACTGACCGACGATCACGTCGAACGGGACGTGGACGAAGGCGATCTGGAGGTCCGGGGCGGGCAGTCCGGGCCGCGAGGCCAGGAAGAGCGCGCTCTCGGAGAGGTTCTGGGCGGGCGGCGGGAGCTCCTGGGTGACCTCGGCCATCAGGCCGGTGAGCACGTGGTTGTGGAAGTTCTCGCCGACGCCGGGCAGCGGCGCGGTGACCCCGATGCCGTGCCGGCCGAGCTGCTCCGGGTGGCCGATGCCGGACAGCAGCAGCAGCTTCGGGGACTCGATGGCCCCGGCCGCCACGATCACCTCGCGGCGGGCGCGGACCGTGTGCAGGCCCGGGCCCTCGGGGGCGGCCGCGGGGACGTCCCGGCCCGGGAAGTCCGCGGGCGGCGCGGTCTGGAGGTACTCGACGCCGGTGCAGGTGCCGTCCTCGACCAGCAGCCGGGTGGACTGGGCGCCGGTGCGAAGGGTGAGGTTGGGGCGGTCGAGCGCCGGCTCCAGGTAGGCGGCGAGGGTGCCCTGCCGCCTGCCGTCGGCCACGTCGATGTGGTGCCAGCCCGTGCCGAAGAGTCCGCGCCGGGGGCCGTCGGTGTTGAAGTCGGCGATCTCCTCGTGGCCCAGCTCGACGGCTGCGTCGATGAAGGCGCGGGAGACCGGGTTGGGGCCGTGCCGGCCCGCGTTCGTGATCCGCTGGGGACCGGCGGTGCCGGTGGTGGCGGCGGTCCGGTCCTCCTGGGCCTCCAGCAGGGCGAAGTACGGCAGGACGTCCTGGTGGGACCAGCCTGCGGCGCCCTGGTAGGCCCAGTTGTCGAAGTCCGAGGCGTGGCCCCGGATGTGCATCATGATGTAGAGGTTGCTGCTGCCGCCGGGGGCCTTGCCGCGCGGTTCGTAGGTGCGGCGGCCGTCGAGGCCGGGCTGCGGGACGCTCTGGTAACCCCAGTCGACGGGGCCGCCGAGCAGCTTGTACCAGGACGAGGGGTCGTCGACCTCGGGCGGGATCCGGCCGCCGCCGGCCTCCAGGACGAGCACCGAGACGTCCGGGTCCTCCGAGAGCCGGTTCGCCAGGACGCTGCCCGCCGTACCGGATCCCACGACGACGTAGTCGTACTCCGTCACGGCCGCCCCCTCAGTCCTGGGCCAGGACCTGGAAGGGGACCGTGTCGTGGAAGTTCGCCATGTAGGCGATCCTCCCGTCGACGATCTTGAAGAAGTTCATCACCTCGGCGGTGATCTCCTCGCCCGAGGCGCTGACCGCGGTCAGGTGCGAGACGGCGGCCGCCTTGACGGTGCCGGGCGTCCCGGAGCCGGGCGCGGGCCGGTCGACGAGGAGGTGCAGGGGCTCGTTCCGGAAGACCCGGTACATCGTGCCCATGCCCTTCATCATCGAGCGGAGCGTGTCGAGCCCCTCGATGTGCCCGGCGAGCTGCTCGTCCATGACCTGGTCGTCGGCGAACAGGTCGCACCAGCGGTCCCAGTCGCCGGCGTTGGCGTACTCGTAGTACCTGGTCAGGATCTGGTGTGCGTCCATCGCGGTGGTCCCCCTCTATCGGTCCCTGCGGATGCCGTCCGGCGCGAAGGGCGCCCAGAAGCTGCTGAAGGCGCTCGCGGTGTCGCCGAAGAGCCCGTCGCGGCCCTCGACGATCCGTCCGTCCCGCCAGCGCATGAAGTGGAAGACCTGGTAGTCCATGCGCTCGTACGGGGACTTCGCGTCCTCCTTGGCGCCGGCCCGCAGGCCGGTGTTGCGGCACACGTCGGCCGAGACGTCCGGGCCGGTCAGGACGTACTCGATGTCCATCCGGAAGGTGCCGTCGGTGAGCCGGTGGGTCCGGCCCATCAGCTCCAGGAAGGCGTCCAGGCTCTCGTACCAGCCGGCGAGCGGGTGGTTGCCGGGCACCAGCCAGCGCAGGTCCTCGGAGTAGTACTCCAGGATCCTGGCCCGGTCCCCGGTGCCGAGCGCGCGGTAGGCCGCCTCGACGCGCTGGCGCGTCACGTGGGTCATGGTCCGCTTCTCCTGTCGCGAGGTCAGAGGGAGGCCGAACCGGGCATCGGGGCCAGTTCGTTGACGGTGTACGTCTTGATCCGCGGGCCGGCCGGGCCGGGTACGACGGTCCAGGTCTGGTCGGCGTCGAAGCCGAGCCAGACGCTGCGGGCGGCCGGCGGGTCCCAGACCTTGGCCTGCCAGTTGACGAGGACCCGGACCTCGGCCCGGTCGCCGTCGATCACCGGCTCGACCTTGGTGACGGTGTGCACCTCGTCGAAGAAGCGGTGGGTGACGGCCTCGTACCAGCGGCCGAAGCCCTCGTGGCCGAGGAAGGTGTCCTCGGGGACCCTGAACTCCAGGTCGCCGGTGATGAAGTCCAGCACGTCGGTGAGCGGTACGTGCTGGTCGAGGGCCGTGTACCAGGCCCCCGCGAAGGTGCGGATCGCGTCCTCGGTCAGCCGCTCGGCGGGCATGCGCGCCTCCCTGTGATGTGGTGTCAGATCTGGATGTCCACGAGGAACGGGCCGGGGTGGTCGAGCATCAGCCGCACCGCGGCCGCCGCCTCCTCCGGCTTCTCCACCCGGGTGCCGCCCGCGCCGAGGGAGCGCGCCAGCCCGGCGAAGTCGATCTCCGGGCGAGACAGGTCGAAGGACCCGGGGAAGGCGTGCTCCGGGATGTCCCGCTCCCGCCAGTACTGGGCGATGTTGTCGTCCAGCAGCCGGTACTTGCGGTTGTTGCAGACCACGAACTTGGCGGCGATGCCGTGCCGGGCCGCGGTCCACAGCGCCTGGTACGTGTACATCGCCCCGCCGTCGCCGGCGAAGCCGACGACCAGCCGGTCGGGGTGGGCCAGCTTCGCGCCGACCGCCCCCGGGAACCCCACGCCCAGCGAGCCGCCGCGCGTCAGGTGGTAGTCGCCCGGCCGCTCGGCCGGCAGGTGGGCGGTGACCAGCGGGGACGTCGTGAGCGCCTCGTCGAAGACGATCAGGTCGCCGCCGGTCCGCTCGGCCAGGGTGCGCAGGAAGACGGCCATCGGCGTGCCGTCCCGGTCCCGCGCCCCCGTCCGGTCGGCGACCGCGCGCTCCCGCGTGCGGACGTCGAGGCGGGCGGCCGCGGCGGCCCGCCGTACGGGGCTCAGCTCCCGCTCCAGCACGGGCGCCAGGGCGCGCAGCGTCCGGCGGGGGTCGGCGGCCAGCGCCAGGTCCACCGGGTGGTTCTTGGCGATCTCGTACGTGTTGAGGTCGACGTGGACGATCCGCGCGCCCTCCGCGAAGGGGCTCACCAGCTCCGGGAAGACCTCCGGGAAGACGTACGTGCCGACGATCAGCACCGCGTCCGCGTCCCGGACCAGTTCCGCGCTGTACGCTCCGAACATGTGGCCGAGCTGGCCGCGGCGCAGCGGGTGGGAGGCCCGGATGTTCACCTCGGACGAGTCCACCTCGTAGACGTCCGCGCCCAGCAGCTCCGCGACGGCGGCCAGTTCGGCCTGCGCCCCGGAGAGGGCCACCCCGTCGCCGACCAGGACCAGCGGGCGCTCCGCGCCGGCCAGCAGCCGGGCGGCCCGGCCGACGGCGGCGTCCGAGGGCGCCACGTCGGTGTCGGGCACGACGGCCGGCAGCACGGGCTCGGAGTTGAGCTCGTCCAGCACGTCCATCGGGAGGGCCACGAAGACCGGCCCGCGGGGCGGGGTGAGCGCGATCTTCACCGCGCGGCGCACGGTGCGCAGCACGGAGGCGGGGTCGGTGACGCGGGTGGCGTACTTGGTGACCGGCCGGGCCATCGCGACCAGGTCGGCGGCCATCTGCGCGTCCATGGCGTCGTACCGCACCCCGGCGTCGCCGGCGACCACCACCAGGGGCGTGTGGCCGCGCAGGGACTGGTACAGCATGCCGATGCCGTTGCCCAGGCCGACGCCGGAGTGCAGCTGCAGCAGCGCGGCACCGCCGGTGGCCCGCGCGTAGCCGTCGGCGATGCCGGCGGCCACGGTCTCCTGGAGGCTGAGGACGTACTGGAAGCCCTCGGCGGCGTCGGCCGCGTCGAGGAACCCCTGCTCGACCGTGCCGGGATTCCCGAACATCACGTCGAGGCCGTCGGCCTTGAATTGCTCGATGAGCCTTTCCCGGCCCGGAGTCGCTTTCATGAATTCCCCCTCGTTCCCGGCTGGTTTACCGGACGCTGCCGCCGAATTCGGGATCACCATCCCCAGCGGGTGAGCCCCTCTTCCAGGACTTCCACGATCTTCTGTCCGGTGAGGTACGAGTCGGGGGTGGACCGGCCGGTGACGAACGGGAAGTCGACGATCACCGACACGGGCTTTCCGAAGTTCCCGTGATAGGCGCCGCGCGGCCCGGTGGCGTCGCGCAGGATGTACTCCAGCGGGTACGGCGGCGGACCCATGTTGAAGTCGGTGCCGAGGAACCCGGTGCCGTCCTTGTAGTCGTACTCCTTGCAGTGCCCGGTCACGTGCTTGCCCCAGATGATGCTGCGCCGGTCGTCCCAGTCGCGGGCGAAGGCCAGGCAGGCCACGCCGTAGCATTCCGCGGCCACCACCTTGCCGGCCTTCCGGAAGGCGAGGATCAGGGCGTGCACGCGCTCGTTGTTGGCGAGGTCGGCGATCGGGCCGCTGCCTCCGACGATCAGGACCGCGTCGTAGGCGGCGATGTCGGCGTCGAGCCGGTCGAGGTCGCGGTGGTACTGCTCCAGCTTGCGCAGGTACCCGTCGTCGCTGGTGTACGGGCGCTCGGGCACCCACGCCTCGATGTCGAGCGGCGCGTCCAGCCGGCTGGAGCGCTCGAACTCGCGGCCCAGCCGCGCGTTCTCCTCGGTGGTCACCGACCGGCCCAGCGGAGGGTCGACGTAGTTCGCGTCGAGGCTCGGCGGAAGGGCGTGCGCGCGCTTTCCGGTGGGCGTCGCGAAGACGACCTCATAGCCACGCGCATCGAACTCGGAAACGGGACCGATGAGTTCTTCGGCCCAGTAACCGTGTTCGGAGACAATGACCAGAATCTTTCTGCTCACGTATTCCTCCTGGCGCCGCCTGTTGTCGTTGGCGCACCCCACACTGCTGGTCGGCCGGGTCGGCGTCAAAGGCCGCACACACGACTTCGTGAGGTAGCGGACCAGGTGTTCCGGGCACTTCAGGAAGTCGGCCGCCGAGGTCAGGAAGTACCCGGGGGACTTCCTGACCTCGGCCGAATAAGTGAACCGCCGGGAAATTCCCGATCTATGGTCGTGGTGATTCTCCGGGACGAGTCGCCGCGGGGGCTCGGGAGCTCCGTGCGGCAAGAGAGAAGGACGGGGTCCGATGGACAGCAGGTGTTTGCACGTCGATGAGATACGCCCGGTGTCGGCGGGGACCGAGGGCTGCGCGGAATGCCTTGCGTCGGGTGATTCCTGGGTGCATCTGCGGATGTGCCTCAGCTGCGGTCACGTCGGCTGCTGCGACTCCTCCCGGAACCGGCACGCCACCTCGCACTTCCGCACCACGGCGCACCCCATCGCGGCCTCGCACGAGCCGGGCGAGGACTGGGCGTGGTGCTACGCCGACAAGCTGATGCTGGAACGCGCATGAGCACCGCGAGCGAGAGCGCACCGGCGCGCGAGGAGCGCGAGGGCCGCAAGCCCGTGATCCTGGCCGTCGACGACGACCCCCAGGTGCTGCGCGCCGTACGCCGTGACCTGCGCAGCGCCTACGGGGACCGGTACCGGGTGCTGGGCGCGTCCTCGGCCGCGGACGCGCTGAAGATCCTGGACTCCCTGGACGAGCGGGGCCACGACCCGGCGCTCTTCCTGGTCGACCAGCGCATGCCGGACGTGACCGGGGTGGAGTTCCTGCTGGAGGCGGTCAGCCGCTTCCCGGACGCGCGCCGGGTGCTGCTGACGGCGTACGCGGAGACCGACGCGGCCATCACCGCCATCAACCGGGTGCGGCTGGACTACTACCTGCTCAAGCCCTGGGACCCGCCCCACGAGCGGCTCTTCCCGGTCCTGGACGACCTGCTCTCGGACTGGCTGGCCACCTACCGCCCCGCGTACGACGGGATCATCGTCGCCGGCCACCTGGTGGCCCCGGGCACGCACGCCGTGCGCGACTTCTTCACCCGCAACGGCCAGCCGTTCCGCTTCCTGAACGTCGAGCGGGACCCCGAGGCGCTGACCCTGATCGCCGACCGCCCGGACGCGCCCCTGCCGCTGGTCCGCTTCCCGGGCGGCGAGGTGCTCTCGGCCCCCACGGACGCCGAACTCGCGGAGCGGCTGGGCCTGGTCACCACCGCCTCCCGCCCGCACTACGAGTGCGTGATCGTCGGCGCGGGCCCGGCGGGCCTCGCGGCCGGGGTGTACGCGGCCTCCGAAGGCCTGTCGACGCTGATGCTGGACTCGCGCGCGCCCGGCGGCCAGGCCGGCACCTCCAGCCTCATCGAGAACTACCTCGGCTTCCCCTCGGGCCTGTCCGGCGGCGACCTGACCCGCCGGGCCACCATCCAGGCGTCCCGCTTCGGCGCGGAGATCCTGCACCCGGTGGAGGTCGTCTCGCTCACCCGCGACGACCCTGCGAAGATCCTCACGCTGGCCGACGGCACGGAGATCAGCGCCGAGACCGTGCTGCTGTCCACGGGCGTCGCGTACAACCGCCTCCAGGCCCCCGGCGCGGACCGCTTCGAGGGTGCCGGCCTCTACTACGGCGCGGCCACCACGGAGAGCTCCGCCTGCATCTCCCAGCACGTGTTCATCGTGGGCGGCGCCAACTCGGCGGGCCAGGCCGCCGTGCACTTCGCGAAGTACGCCGCCCGGGTCACGATCCTGGTCCGCGCGGAGTCCCTGGACGCCAGCATGTCCCGCTACCTGATCGACGAGATCGGCCGCACCCCGAACATCGAGGTGAAGGTCCGCACCACCGTGGTCGCCCTCGACGGCGGCGAGCACCTGGAGCGCATCACCCTGCACGACGCGGAGACCGGCGAGGACACCGAGACCCCGTGCCGGTTCATGTTCACCTTCATCGGCGCCCGCCCGCACACCGACTGGCTGGCCGGCGTCGTGGAACGCGACGAGTTCGGCTTCGTCCTCACCGGCTCCGACCTGATCGCCAACGGCGGGGAGCTGCCGGCCGAGTGGAGCCTGGAGCGGGCCCCGTACCCGCTGGAGACGAGCGTGCCGGGCGTCTTCGCGGCCGGCGACGTCCGCGCCCACTCGGTCAAGCGGGTGGCCTCCGGCGTCGGCGAGGGCGCGATGGCCGTCTCCCTCGTCCACCGGTACCGCGCGATGGGCTGACCGTTCGCCGGCGGCGGAAGACGGACCGCGCCCTTGCGATCAACGTGCGAACGGATGCAACGTTGATTACATGATTACAGCCGAACAGAGAGAGCAGCTCCGCGGCTGGTTCGCCGGCCGCCTGCCGGAAGACGTCTACGAGAGCGTGGCCGACGTGGTGGTCGACCGCGAGGAGATCACCGTGATCGGCCGCGCCCCGGCCGGCGAGACGGCCGCGGAGTTCCGGGCCCGCACCCGCGAGCAGCGCATCGCGGTCGCCCGCGAGGCGGAGGAGCTCTACCGCCGCAAGGTGGCCTGGGGTGTGGAGGGAGAGGACGGCGAACGCACGCTCTTCACCCACCTGGCCGTCCCGGTGATGACCCGGCTGCGCCAGTCCGAGCGCCAGGTCCTGGACACGCTGGTGGCGGGCGGGGTCGCGCGCAGCCGGGCGGACGCCCTGGCCTGGTGCGTACGGCTGGTGGGCCGCAACACCGACACGTGGCTGGCGGACCTGCGGGCCTCCCTGGAGGAGGTCGGCAGGGTCCGGGCCCAGGGCCCCGACTCCATGGAGTCCGAGCAGGAATGACGCATTCGGCTGACGGGCACCGATGATCGCGTCAGGGTAGCCGCAGCAGCTGATCACCACGGAGAGGCAGAACCGTCATGGCCACCACCGTCGAGTACATCCGCTACCGCATCGCGTTAGACGAGCAGCAGTCCTTCGAGGACGCGTACCGCAAGGCGGCGGAGTCCCTGGCCGCCGCTCCCGAGTGCGTGGACTACGAGCTGGCCCGCTGCGAGGAGGAGCAGGAGCGCTACATCCTCCGGATCCGCTGGACCTCGACCGAGGCGCACCTCCAGGGCTTCCGGCGGGGTGAGCACTTCCCGGCCTTCTTCAGCGCGATCCGGCCCTACGTGACCGCGATCGAGGAGATGCAGCACTACCAGGTCACCGAGGTCGTCGGCACGGGCAAGGCCGCAGGACAGTGAGGCAGGCACGATGAGCACCCCCACGATCTACGAGTGGATGGGCGGGGCCGAGGCGATGAACCGCCTCACCGACGCCTTCTACGGCCACGCGCTGCAGGACGAGGTCCTCGCCCCGGTGTTCGCGGGCATGGACCCCGGGCACCCGCAGCACGTGGCGGCCTGGCTGTCGGAGGTCTTCGGCGGGCCGGCGGACTACACGGCACACCACGGCGGCCACCAGCACATGGCCACCAAACACCTGGGCCGCGGCATCACCGAACAGCAGCGCCGCCGCTGGGTGGACCTCCTCCTCGACACCGCGGACGAGGTCGGCCTCCCGACGGACCCGGAGTTCCGCGCGGTGTTCGTCTACTACATCGAGTGGGGCACCCGGATGGCCCTGATCTACTCGGGCGACAACCCCCCACCGGTCGACGCGGCCAAGGTCCCGGTCTGGTCCTGGGGCCAAACGCCCCCGTGGACGGGCTCCTAGCCCCTCCGCCACGGCAGGCCAGGAGATCCCCCCGGACGAAGTCCGGGGGGAGGACCCGTGGCCCAGCCCCAGGAACCCGGGGCGCAGCCCCGAGGGGGTCCGGGGCACAGCCCCAAGGGGTCCGGGGCGCTATCCCCAAGGCGGTCCGGGGCGCAACCCCAAGGGGTCCGGGGCGCAACCCCAAGGGGTCCGGGGCGCAGCCCCGAGGGGGTCGGGGGCACAGCCCTGGTGAACGGGAGAAGGGTGGGGCGGGGAGACAGCCCCGCAGGGCCCGCACCTCCGCCCCGCAGGACCCGCACCCTCCGCCCCGCAAGGGCCGGCCTCAGCCCCGCCCCTCGACCAGCAGCACCCGGAACCCGGGCCCCGCATCCGACTCCGCCCAGAACTCCACCGCCCCCTCCAGCACCTCAAGCAGCACCCCGGCATCACGCGCCCGCGCCCGCGCGAAACCGCCCCACCCCGTGACGGCGACCAGCCACCCCGCGCCCCCCGCCGGCCCCGCCCAGGACAGGTCCGTCAGACAGTCCGCCAGCGCGTCCCAGTTCCGCCCGAACCACCCCGGCAGCCCGAACGCCCGCTCGCACCGGTCCATCAGCGCCGCCTTGGACCGTACGCCCTCCAGCTCCAGCAGCACGGTGGCCCACCCGGCCCCCCGCGCGGCGGCCAGCGCCGGCTCCAGCGGCTCGTCCGCGGGCCACACCCGCGGGGCCGGCGGCCCGGACAACGCGTCGAGGGTCATCGCAGCACCGCCCGGAAGCTCTGGTAGTGGTCGTCGGTGTAGTAGAACTCGCCGCCCCGCCCGGTCACGATGCGCCGCGCGCCCCGGTCCCGCTCCCCCGGCGTCCGTACCGTGTACTCGCGGTAGTAGCCCCGCTTCTGCCGGGGCAGCACCCGCTCGAAGTTCCCGAAGACCGTGCCGTCCTGACGGTACGGGTACGGCCCGCCGGCATCGATCAGGGCCAGCGTCTCCCGCGCCTGTACGGGCAGGTCGGCGGCCCGTACGACGGTCATCCCCCGCGCCCACCCGGGCGTGCTCGGTGCACCCGCGCCCGGGGTGACCGGACCGGCGGCCCGGTCGGCCCCGCCGGAGCCGCCACCGCCCCCGCCGCACGCCGCGACGGTCCCCAGCAGCACCGCCAGGAACACGGCCCCCAGGAGCCGGGGCACGCTCCGCAAGATCATGCACCGATGCTGCCAAACAACCGGCGCACCGGCGAACGGGCCACGCGTCGGCGCGCCCCGGTCACCCGGCCCGGCTCAGCCGCCCGTACCGGCCCGCTCGCGGACCCGTGGGCCACCGCGACCGCCCGGCAGCTGGCCACGACCGCCCGGCAGCCCGCCGCGACCGCTCAGCGGCCCGACGCGATCGCCCCGTCGTCCGGGTCGGCCCGCTCCAGCGCCGGACGCGCTCCCGGCACCGACTCGGTCAGCAGGTAGTCGGCGACGGCGGTGTCCGTGACCAGGCTCGTCACCAGCCCGGACCGCAGCACCGCGCCGATCGCCGCCGCCTTGCGCAGGCCGCCGGCGATGGCCACGACCTCCGGGATCCGGCGCAGCCGGTCGGCCTCGACGGTGATGCACCGCTCGCCGAGGTCCCGGCCGACCCGGCGGCCGTCCTTGTCGAAGAGGTGCGCGGACATCTCGGCGGCGACGCCGAGCGAGGCGTAGTGCGCCCGCTCCTCGTCGGAGAGCATGTCGTGCACGGTCGAGATGCCCGGCTCCCAGGAGCCGATGGACACCGCGGCGACGGTGACCTTGTCGAAGTACTCGAAGGCCCGGGCGATCCCGGTCTGGTTGCGCAGTGCGGCCGCCGTGGCGGGATCCGGCAGCAGCATCGGCGCGTAGATCGGGTGCGCGTCGCCGCCGGAGACCTGGGCGGCCCGGCGTACCGCCTCGACCGAGCCGCGCTCCGCGGTCCCGGCGTCGTACACGCCGGTCAGCTGGACGACGGTGCACGGCGGCAGGCGGTGCAGGGCGGCCGCCATGTGGATGGTCGACCGCCCCCACGCCAGTCCGAGCACGTCGCCCTCGCTGACCAGCTCGCCCAGCAGGTCGGCCGCGACCGCGCCGAGGTTCTCCGGGTCGGGGGCGTCCTCGGCCGCGTCGGCCGGGGACTCCACGACGACCGCGTGGCGCAGCCCGTACCGTGCGCGCAGCGCGTCGGAGCGCTCCGCGTCCAGCTCGGCCGGCACCCGGATCTCGATCCGGACGAGGTCGCGCTCCAGGGCGGTCTCCAGGACCCGGGCCACCTTGAAGCGGCTCACGCCGAACTCCTCGGCGATCTGGATCTTGGACTTGCCCTCCAGGTAGAAGCGACGGGCCATGGCCGCCGCCTGCACCAGCTCCGCGGGTCCCATCCGCAGGGCTGAGCGTCCCGCCGACACACCAGACACCGCGATCTCCTCACTGCTGTTCACACTCTCGACTCGCCGTTCATCCTGTCAGATCCGGCGGCCGTTGATCAGCCCGGACAGCTCCCGTTCACCGAGCTGTTCACCGAGCCTTCCTGCCAGGCGCCCCAGGCGCCCCTCAGTGCTCGCAGGCCCAGGGCGCCGCCGCGATGGCGACCCCCGCCTGCTCGCGCAGCGTCCGCACCGCGGCGGCCGGGTCCACGGCCCCGTACACGGCGGAACCGGCCACGAACACGTCCGCGCCGGCCTCGGCGCACCGCTCGATGGTGGACGCCGAAACGCCCCCGTCGACCTGCAGCCACACCTCCAGGCCGTGCTTCGCGATCAGCTCCCGGGTACGGCGGATCTTCGGCAGCATCACGTCGAGGAAGGGCTGTCCGCCGAAGCCCGGCTCGACCGTCATGATCAGCACCATGTCGAGCTCGGGGAGGATGTCCTCGTACTGCTCGATCGGCGTGGCGGGCTTGAGCGCCATGGAGGCGCGGGCGCCCTTGGCCCGGATCTCCCGAGCCAGCCGGACGGGCGCGCCCGCGGCCTCGGCGTGGAAGGTGACCGATCCGGCGCCCGCCTCGACGTACTGCGGGGCCCAGCGGTCCGGGTCGGCGATCATCAGATGCAGGTCCAGCGGAATGTCCGTGGCGCGGCTGAGGGACTCCACGATCGGCATGCCGAGCGTGAGGTTCGGGACGAAGTGGTTGTCCATGACGTCGACGTGGAGCCAGTCGGCACCCTCGACCGCCTTCGCCTCGTCGGCGAGGCGGGCGAAGTCCGCGGACAGGATGCTGGGATTGATCTGAACGGCCATGCCCCCAAGCGTGCCATGCCGTCGGGCTTCGGCCGGTGGCACCCCCGAAACCGGCCGCGGGAACCGCGGCCCCGGCCGTGGCCCCGGCCCCCGGAGGGAGCCGGGGCGACGGCTCAGGCCGTGCGGCGCAGCAGCGCCAGGTACATCGCGTCCGTGCCGTGCAGGTGCGGCCAGAGCTGGACGTCCGGGCCGTCGCCGAGGGCGGGGACGCCCGGCAGCAGCGGACGCGCGTCGATCCACTCCGCCTCGAAGGGGGCCGCGCCGCCCCGGCCCTTGAGCACGTCGTCCACGACGACCCGGGTCTCCGCGAGGTGCGGGGAGCAGGTCGCGTACCCGACGACGCCGCCCACGCGGACTGCGCCGAGCGCCTCCCGCAGCAGCGCGCGCTGGAGCGGGGCGAAGCCCTCCAGGTCCGCGGGCCGGCGGCGCCAGCGGGCCTCCGGGCGGCGGCGGAGCGCGCCCAGGCCCGAGCAGGGCACGTCCATCAGCACCCGGTCGAACGAGCCGGGCAGCCACGGCGGGCGGGTGCCGTCGGCGGCGATGACCTGGTACGGGCCGGGGTTGCCGGCGAGGGCCCGCTCGACCAGCCGGGCCCGGTGCGGCTGCTTCTCGGACGCGAGCAGCGCGGCACCCCGGCCGGCCGCCAGCGCGCCCAGCAGGGCGGCCTTGCCGCCGGGGCCGGCGCAGCCGTCCAGCCAGCGCTCGTCGCGGCCCTCGACCGGGGCGTTGGCGAGGGCGATGGCGACCAGCTGGCTGCCCTCGTCCTGGACGCCGGCACGGCCCTCGCGCACGGCCTCGATGGCGCCCGGTTCGCCGCCCTCGGCGAGCCTGACGGCGTACGGGGACCAGCGGCCCGGCAGCACCGAGTCCTCGCCCAGCGTCTCGACCAGCTCGCCGGGCTCCACACGGCCGGGCCGGGCGACCAGCGTCACCTCGGGCCGCTCGTTGTCCGCCTCCAGCAGGTCCTCGATGCCGGCCCGGCCGCCGCCGAGGGCGTCCCACAGGGCCGAGACCACCCACCGCGGGTGGGAGTGGACCACGGCGAGGTGCTCCTCGGCGTCCTCGTCGTAGGGCGGGGCGACCTTGGCCAGCCAGCCGTCCAGGTCGTCCGCGGCGATCCGGCGCAGCACGGCGTTCACGAACTTCGCCCGGCCGTCGCCGAGCACCACGCGGGCCAGCTCCACGCTCGCGGAGACCGCGGCGTGGGTGGGGATGCGGGTGCCGAGCAGCTGGTGCGCGCCGAGCGAGAGCACGTCGAGCACCGGCGGGTCGACCTCGCGCAGGGGCCGGTCCACGCAGGCCGCGATGATCGCGTCGTACGTGCCCTGGCGCCGCAGCGTGCCGTACACCAGCTCCGTCGCGAGGGCCGCGTCCCGCGCGTCGAAGGAGCCGCCCTTGGCCTCCGCGGCCTCCCGGGCCTTGCGGAGCAGGGGCGGCAGGACGAGGTTGGCGTAGGCGTCGCGCTCGTCCACGGCCCGCAGGGCCTCGAAGGCGAGGACGCGGACGGGGTCCTTCTGGGGACGCCGGTAGGGCTTGTGCTGCTTGGCGGGACGGCGACGGGGCTGGTCGGTCACGTGAAAGGTGCTCCGCTGAGGGGTGGTGGAACGGGGAGGCCTGAAGGCGCCGGCGGGCGCGTCTTCAGCGTACGTCGGGGTGCGCGGGGGCTACGCGCCGAGCCGCTCGCCGGG
The DNA here is from genome assembly GCF_044759445.1 of Streptomyces sp. NPDC101118. NCBI lineage: Bacteria > Bacillati > Actinomycetota > Actinomycetes > Kitasatosporales > Streptomycetaceae > Streptomyces > Streptomyces sp. NPDC101118. The sequence goes on from NZ_JBIVZG010000014.1 coordinate 92,972, forward strand.
GGCGATGCGCACGCCGCGGGCCCAGTCGGCGCCCTTCATCGGCTTCTTGCCCTGGGGCTGCACCCAGAGCAGCTCGACGGCGTGCGAGCCGGTGCCGACGTACACGTTGTTCTTGGCGGGGGCCAGCTCGCCGGGCGCGAGGTCGGTGCGCTCGGGCACCAGCGCGACGGAGACCAGCTTGAGCCGCTCGCCGCGGAAGAGGGTCCAGGCGCCGGGGGCGGGGGTGCAGCCCCGTACGACGCGGTCGGCGCGCAGCGCCGGGTCGGCCCAGTTCACCTGCGCGTCCTCGACGGTGATCTTGGGTGCGAGGGTGATGCCGTCCGCGGGCTGGGGCACGGCGCGCAGGGTGCCGTCCTCGATGCCGTCCATGGTGGCGGCGAGCAGCCCGGCACCGGCGAAGGCCAGCCGGGTGAGCAGGTCGCCGCTGGTGTCGGTCGGGCGGACCTCCTCGGTGAGCACGCCGTAGACCGGGCCGGAGTCCAGGCCCTCCTCGATGAGGAAGGTGGAGGCGCCGGTGACCTGGTCACCGGCCATGACCGAGTGCTGGACGGGGGCGGCGCCGCGCCAGGCGGGCAGCAGGGAGAAGTGCAGGTTGACCCAGCCGCGGGCCGGGATGTCGAGGGCCGCCTTGGGCAGCAGGGCGCCGTACGCGACGACCGGGCAGCAGTCCGGGGCGATCTCGGCGAGCCGGGCGAGGAAATCCGGGTCGCGCGGGCGGACGGGCTTGAGCACCTCGATGCCCGCCTCCTCGGCGCGCTGCGCGACCGGGCTGGCGACCAGGCGGCGGCCGCGGCCGGCGGGGGCGTCGGGCCGGGTGACGACGGCGGCGACCTCGTGGCGGCCGGAGGCGATCAGGGCGTCGAGGGCGGGCACGGCCACCTCGGGGGTTCCTGCGAAGACGAGCTTCACTTGGTCATACCTCGCTTTGCGGCGGGCCGTTGGAGACGACGGATGAGACGAATGAGGAGCAACGGCCCAGTCTATGGGCCGTTGCGCCCGGCCCGCCCGACCGGGGCGGGGGGCGTACGCACACACGCGCGCCTCTCGCATATGCCGACACGCCCCGGGGGCGTGACCTCCGTGCCGCATGGAGCGTTGGTCAAGAGAGATTGACCGAAACGGGCCGCATTGTGCAGCCGGCCCGATCCGTTTCAACCCCCCGGTTCGAGAGGCTTGTTCATGGCCGACCACGCCACCCACGACGCCCAAGCGAGGGCCAGCCTGCATCTCCTGGTGCGGGACATCGAGCGGGTCCGCCGACAGGTGGATGCCCTGCGTACCCTCACCGCCCAGCTCGGCAACGTGTACCGTCCGCGTCGCTCCGGCCCCTCCACGGGCTTCGTCGTCTACGGCCGGGCACCCGCGCCGACCGTCCGTCTCGCGCAGGAGCTGCGGGACAGCGTGGAGACGCTGGTCACCGCGGCGGTGGACTTCGACCGTTCGCTCGGCTTCTCGTGGGACGCGGTGGGCTCCGCCCTCGGGGTGACGAAGCAGGCGGTGCACCGGCGGTACGGGGCGCGCCGGGCGGGCGCCGTCACCGCGGCACCGGCGGAGACCGCGGAGCCGCTGGCCGAGGGCACGGCCGCGCCGCGCACACTGGGCATCCCGGCGGCCCGCTCGATGCCGCCCCAGCCGACCCCGGCCTCGCAGTCCCTCCGCGAAGACACCACCCCCCGCTCCCCGGCCTTCCCGGGCCCCCGCACGGGCTGACCCCCTCTGGGGCCCGGCCTCCCCGTTCCCGGGGCCCGCACGACCGCGGGCTCGGGCCGGGGCAGCGGTACCACCCCGGCCCGGGGGCCCGCACACCAGCCCGGGACCCACCCCCACGGGGTCCCGGGCCCCCAACGCCCCGCCCGCTGCCCAAGGCTCCCGAGGGACGCTCCGGCCACCGGTGTCGATGGTGGGTGAACCGGCACGCCCGACGTCCCCCTGAGGGGCAAGTCCCCTCCCCACCCTTCTCCCGTGCACCGGGGCGCTGCCCCGGCCCCCACGGGCCTGCGCCCGGCACCACGAACAACTGCGCCGTGCCCCGGCGCCCAACGGCCGCGGCCAATCGGCACCCGCAACCCGTCCCAAGGTGCCCCACCCGGCCGGTGCGGGAGGCAGCCCGAGCGGAGCTGTGCCCCAACCCCACCGGGACCCGGGCGCAGCCCCACCGGGGCCCGGGCGCAGCCCCGCCGGGGTCCGGGGCGGAGCCCCGGTGAACGGGAGAAGGGTGGGTGGGGGAACTGCCCCGCAGGGAACCGCTCCCGCGTCGTACCCGCACGCCCGCACAAGGCGGCACCGCAACCGGCCGCCGGTACCCGGCACCAGGCCGGCCGCAGGCCCGAGCTCGACGCCGGAGGCACGGCCCGCATCACATGACCCGCACCCGCCGGCCGGCACCAGGGGCGTGGCCCGCACCAAGGGGCCCGTACGGCAGCCCGCACCCGGCGGGCCGGGCGTCAGCCGATGGACGGGGGGTCGATGCGGACCCGGACCGGGTCGGCGGTGCCGCGCGCGGCCAGCCGCGCAGCCTGGGCGGACTTCAGCGCGGCAGCCAACGCGGCCCCCGACCCCGGCGGCACCCGCACCAGCGCCCGCTCGACGGGCTCCCCCGCAGGCCCACCACCCGCACGACCACCGCCACCGGCACCACCCGCACGACCACCGGCGCCACCGCCACCGCCACCACCCGCACGACCACCAGTACCGCCGCCCCCGCCACCGCCCCGCGCAGCGACCGGCACCGGCCCCAGTACCACCGCGTCCCGCGGCAGCGCCGCCCCCGCCAGGAACTCCGCCAGCGCCTCCGGCCGGCCCGTCACCTCGGCCATCCGCGACACCGGCGGGAAGCCCAGCTCGGCCCGCTCCGCCAGCTCCCGCACCGCGTGCCCCACGGGATCCCACCGCACCAGGGCCTGCACCGGCCGCAGCGTCGGCTCCGCGACCACCACCACCGTCCCGCTCCCCCGCACCAGCGAGGCCGCACCGATCCAGCGGCGCAGCGCATCCTCGCCCGCGCGCAGGTCGGGCCGCCCCAGCATCGCCCAGCCGTCCAGCAGCAGGGCGGCCGCGTATCCCGGCCCCTCCGCCACCGGCTCGGCACCCGGCGTGCTCACCACCAGCGCCGGCCGGTCCGGTACGCCGTCCAGCACGTGGTCCCGCCCGGACGTCCGCACCGGCACCGCCGGAAACGCACGCCCCAGCTCCTCGGCCGTTCGCCGCGCGCCGACCACACTGGCCCGCAGCCGCACCGAGCCGCACTCCCCGCACTGCCAGGACGGCTCGTCGCGCCCGCACCACCCGCACCGCAGCGCCCGCTGGTCCGGCGCCTCCAGGGGACCGGCGCACGCCGTGCAGCGGGCCGGCGTACGGCAGCGTTCGCAGGCCAGCCGGGGCACGTACCCGCGCCGGGGCACCTGGACGAGCACCGGCCCGGTCTTCAGGCCCTCCCGCACCGCCTGCCAGGCCAGGCTCGGCAGCCGGGCCGCCCGCGCGGCCTCGTCCCGGGCCAGGTCCTCCTCGCCCACGGTCCGCACCAGCGGCGCGGCCTCCCGCACCCGCTCGCGGTCCGCCACCAGCGGCCGCGCCCAGCCGGACTCGACCAGCTGGGCTGCCTCCACGGTGCAGCTCGTGCCGCCCAGCAGGAAGCCGCAGTCGTCGTGCGCGGAGCGCAGCTCCAGCACCTCCCGCACGTGCGGGAAGGGCGCGTTGTCGTCACTGTGGCTGGTGTCGCCGTCGTCCCAGACGGCCACCAGCCCCAGGTCCCGCACCGGCGCGAACATCGCCGCCCGCGTGCCGATCACCGCCTTCACCGAGCCCCGGTGCACGGCCAGCCACTGGCGGTACCGCTTCTCGGGGCCGGACTCCGCCGTGAGCACCGCGTGCCGCCCCTCCCCCAGTACGGCCGTGAGCGCGGCGTCCAGCCGCGCCACCGACCGGCCGTCGGGCAGCACCGCCAGCGCGCCGCGGCCCGAGGCGAGGGCGGCCGCCATCGCGCGGGCCAGCTCCTCGGGCCAGCCGGGGCCGGGCAGGGCCGTCCAGACGGCACGCGGGTTGTGCCCGGCGGCCAGCGCCCGCAGGAAGGCGGGCCCCGCCGGGTAGCGCTCCCAGCCGCCCGGCTCCGGCGCGGCCGGGGCCGGCAGCGGGTCGGGCGAGGGCCTGGACTCGGCCCGGGCGTTCCGCGGCGGGAGGGCGAGCTGGAGCACGTCGGCCAGGCTGCCGGCGTAGCGGTCGGCGACGGCCCGGGTCAGGGCCAGCATCCGGGGGGTGAGCACCCGCTCCGGGGAGACCACGTGCGCGAGCGCGGCCAGCGGTCCGTTGTAGTCGGACTCGGCCCGCCGCTCGACGAGGAAGCCGTCGATGAGCCCGCCGCCCTCGCGGCGCCCCTCCCGGACGTGGTGGGCGCCCGCCCCGAAGCGCACCCGGACGCGCACGCCCGGCTGCGCGGCCTCGTCCAGCTCGGCGGGGACGGCGTAGTCCCAGAGCTGGTCGAGGTGGAGCACCCCCTTGTTGACCAGGATGCGGGCCACCGGCAGCTCCTTGGCCAGGGCCGCGCCCCGCCAGGTACGCGGCTTGGCCTTGGGCGCGGCGGCCTTCGCGGCGCGGACGGTCTCCCGGATGAGCGCGAGCTGCTCGGGCGGCCCCCCGGCCTGCTCGCCTGATTCGTTCTCGCTGCTCACACCAGCATTCTTACCAAAGGCCACCGACACCGCGGGAACGCCGACGGCCCCGGACCACAGGGTCCGGGGCCGTCGTCACGACGTCCGCGCGGGCTACAGGCCGGCGGCGGCCTTCAGCGCGTCGACGCGGTCGGTGCGCTCCCAGGTGAAGTCCGGCAGCTCACGGCCGAAGTGGCCGTACGCGGCGGTCTGGGCGTAGATCGGGCGCAGCAGGTCGAGGTCGCGGATGATCGCGGCCGGGCGGAGGTCGAAGACCTCGGAGATGGCCTGCTCGATCCTGGCGACGTCCACCTTGGCGGTGCCGAAGGTCTCGACGAAGAGACCGACGGGCTCGGCCTTGCCGATCGCGTACGCGACCTGGACCTCGCAGCGCTCCGCGAGGCCGGCGGCCACGACGTTCTTGGCGACCCAGCGCATCGCGTACGCGGCGGAGCGGTCGACCTTCGACGGGTCCTTGCCGGAGAAGGCGCCGCCGCCGTGGCGGGCCATGCCGCCGTACGTGTCGATGATGATCTTGCGGCCGGTGAGGCCGGCGTCGCCCATCGGGCCGCCGATCTCGAAGCGGCCGGTCGGGTTGACCAGCAGGCGGTAGCCGTCGGTCTCCAGGTTGATGCCGTCCTCGACGAGCTCCTTGAGCACGTGCTCGACGACGAACTCGCGGATGTCGGGCGCGAGCAGCGAGTCGAGGTCGATGTCGGAGGCGTGCTGCGAGGAGACGACCACCGTGTCGAGGCGGACCGGCTTGTCGCCGTCGTACTCGATGGTGACCTGGGTCTTGCCGTCGGGACGCAGGTACGGGATGGTCCCGTTCTTGCGCACCTCGGACAGGCGCCGCGAGAGCCGGTGGGCCAGCTCGATCGGCAGCGGCATGAGGTTCGGGGTCTCGTCGGTGGCGTAGCCGAACATCAGGCCCTGGTCGCCCGCGCCCTGCTTGTCGAGCTCGTCCTCGTCGCCCTCGACCCGCTGCTCGTACGCCGTGTCGACACCCTGCGCGATGTCCGGGGACTGCGCGCCGATGGACGTCGAGACGCCGCAGGAGGCGCCGTCGAAGCCCTTCTTCGAGGAGTCGTAGCCGATCTCGAGGATCTTGTCGCGGACCAGGGAGGCGATCGGCGCGTACGCCTTCGTCGTCACCTCGCCCGCGATGTGGACCAGGCCGGTGGTGATGAGCGTCTCCACGGCAACGCGGGACGTCGGGTCCTCGGCGAGCAGGGCGTCGAGGATCGTGTCGCTGATCTGGTCAGCGATCTTGTCGGGGTGGCCCTCGGTCACGGACTCCGAGGTGAACAGGCGGCGGGACACATCGCTCCCTGGGGTTGCAGCGGCTGCTGGCTGATCATTTGGCGGAGCCGCCCGGAGGCTGCGCCCGGCCGGTTCCGGGTTTAGTTTATCGGGCGCTCCCGTGCGCCGGACCACGCGTCTCGCCTAATGGAAGGGCTGTGACCTGCGGCACTCCATTGTGGCCCACGCCGAACGCACGGAACAAGGTCCCCCGGTCAGGCGAGTCGCGGGCTCACGAGGTCCCAAATCCGGTCCGCGAGCGCCTCCTTGGGGCCGTAAGGCACGGCCGTCTCGACGCCATCGGATGCCAGGATGACCGCTTCGTTCTCCTCGGAACCGAAGGTCTTGCTCTCGCCGACCTCGTTCACGACGAGAAGATCACACTGCTTCCGGCGGAGTTTCGCCCATCCATTGGCCAGAACGTCGTCGGTCTCGGCGGCGAAGCCCACGATGATCTGACCCGGCCGGGCACGGTCTGCGGAGATCTCCGCCAGCACGTCCGGATTGCGGACCAGGGCGACCGGCGCCGGCTCCTCGCCGTCCTTCTTCTTGATCTTGCCCTCGGCGTACGCGGCCGGGCGGAAGTCCGCCACGGCGGCGGCCATCACCACGGCGTCGGCGTCGGCCGCCGCCTTCAGGACCGCCTCGCGCAGCTGTACGGCCGTCCCGACCCGTACGACGTCCGCGCCGGCCGGGTCGGGCAGCGCGGTGTTGGCGGCGACCAGCGTGACCCGGGCGCCCCGGGCGACGGCGGTGCGGGCCAGCGCGTAGCCCTGCTTGCCGGAGGACCGGTTGCCGAGGAAGCGCACCGGGTCAAGGGGCTCGCGGGTGCCGCCCGCGCTGATCACGACGTGCCGGCCGAGCAGGTCGGGCTCGGCGGCGCCCCGGGCCAGGACGCGCTTGCAGACCTCGAAGATCTCCTCGGGGTCGGGCAGCCGCCCCTTGCCGGTGTCGACGCCGGTCAGGCGGCCCACGGCCGGCTCGATGACGACGGCGCCGCGGCGGCGCAGGGTCGCCACGTTCTCCTGGGTGGCCGGGTGCTCCCACATCTCGGTGTGCATGGCGGGGGCGAAGACCACGGGACAGCGGGCGGTCAGGAGGGTGTTGGTCAGCAGGTCGTCGGCGAGCCCGTGGGCGGCCTTGGCCAGCATGTCCGCGGTGGCGGGGGCCACGACCACCAGGTCGGCGCCCTGGCCGATGCGCACGTGGGGCACCTCGTGGACGGCGTCCCAGACCTCGGTGGAGACCGGGTTGCCGGACAGGGCCGACCAGGTGGCCTCGCCCACGAAGTGCAGCGCCGACGCGGTCGGCACCACGCGGACGTGGTGCCCCGACTCGGTCAGCCGCCGCAGCAGCTCGCACGCCTTGTAGGCGGCGATCCCGCCGCTGACCCCCAGGACGACCTTCGGCTTGTCCACTGCGACTCCGCTCCCCGGCATTGGTACTCCCTGTTCCCACCCATGACACACCACAGGCCCGGCAGCTGCGCTGCCGGGCCTGTGGTGAAGGTATTGCTGGCGCCTTACTGGGCCGGGGCCTCGATGGCCTCGGAGGTCAGCAGACCCGCGTTGATCTCGCGCAGCGCGATCGACAGCGGCTTCTCGTGGACGTGGGTGTCCACCAGCGGGCCGACGTACTCCAGCAGGCCCTCACCGAGCTGCGAGTAGTACGCGTTGATCTGACGCGCGCGCTTGGCCGCGTAGATCACGAGGCTGTACTTCGAGTCCGTGGCCTCGAGCAGCTCGTCGATCGGCGGGTTGATGATGCCCTCGGGCGCGGTGATGGAAGAGGACACGCTCTACCTTCCGAAGATGGGTAAAAGATCAAACAACGATCAAACAACTTCCATCAAGGCTAGCAGCTCACGTGCTACGTCCTCGACGGAGGTGTTGACCAGGGTCGTGTCGAACTCGGATTCGGCCGCGAGCTCGACCTTCGCGGCCTCCAGCCGGCGCTCGATGACCTCGGGGGCCTCGGTGCCGCGGCCGGTGAGGCGGCGGACCAGCTCGTCCCAGCTCGGCGGGGCGAGGAAGACCAGCTGGGCCTCCGGCATCGACTCCCGGACGAGCCGGGCACCCTGGAGATCGATCTCCAGCAGCACGGGCTCGCCCGCGTCGAGGCGCTCGCCGACGGCGGCCCGCGGGGTGCCGTAGCGGTTGCCCGCGAACTCGGCCCACTCGAGCAGCTCGCCGTTGGCGATCAGCTTGTCGAACTCGTCGTCGGTGACGAAGAAGTAGTGGACTCCGTGCCGCTCGCCGGGTCGCGGCTTGCGGGTGGTGGCCGACACCGAGAGCCATACCTCGGGGTGAACCTTGCGCATATGCGCGACGACCGTGCTCTTGCCGACCCCGGAGGGGCCGGAGAGCACGGTCAGCCGCGGACGAACCTCTGCTGCCATGGAGCGATTATCCCGGTTCTCAGGACTGCCTGAGAACACTCGGACAACTCGGGGCGACGCCTCAGGCGCCGCTGCCGCCGAACTCGCGCTCCAGGGAGGCGATCTGGTTGGAACCGAGACCACGGACACGACGGCTCTCGGAGATGCCGAGACGCTCCATGATCTGCTTGGCGCGGACCTTGCCCACGCCGGGAAGGGACTCGAGGAGGGCGGAGACCTTCATCTTGCCGATGACATCGTTCTCCTGGCCCTGCTTGATGACCTCGTGCAGGGAGGCGCCGGAGTGCTTGAGTCGATTCTTCACCTCGGCCCGCTCCCGGCGAGCCGCGGCGGCCTTTTCGAGCGCGGCTGCGCGCTGTTCAGGGGTAAGGGGCGGAAGAGCCACGCCTACGTCACCTCGGATGTCGAACTGTCGGATACGGACCGGCGGAGCACCACGGGGCACCCCACCAGGCGAGCTGCACACAACGGGTGTGTGCGTTCGCTCTGGTCGGAGACTAGCGGCCAAGGCCGCTCCAGTCAGCGAGAACAGACGAAAAGTCCTGGTCAGCCTCCACTGAACCGTACATCACAGACAAAACACCCCGGTTTTGGGTGAGGATTTCGTCAAGACGGCCGGGAGGCGGGCGTGAGCGACACGCGGAATGACGAGATTCGGTGCCTGCCGGTGCTCCCGCGCAGGTCGCCGCGGCTCCGGAGCGCGGTGGCGGGGCCACGGAGCGCCACCGGGGCGCCCCGGTGCGCCGGGGCCCGCGCCGGTCCGAACGCCGGTCCGAACGCCGGGCCGTCGCGCGCGGTGTCGAATCCGAGCCCCGCACGGGCCGGTTCCGGGGGTGTGTTTCCGGCCATCATCGACCGCCGCTCGAACGGGCCGCGCCCGGAGGTCCGACCCGGAGCCGGACGCGCGGGAGGGGGGTGCGGGAGCCCTCCCCGCACCCCCCTCCCGGGGTCGCCGCTACGCGGCGACGGCCGCGCGGATCTCGTCCGCGAACCGGTCGGAGGCGGACCGCAGCGCGGCCGCGTCGGGACCCTGCGCGAGGACGCCCCGCGAGACGTTCGGGACCACGTTGCGGACGGCGGAGCCGAAGACCGCCGGCAGGTCGGCCGCGGTGGCGCCCTGCGCACCGATGCCGGGGGCCAGCAGCGGGCCGTTGATGTCCAGGTCGAAGGAGGACAGGTCGCCGAGGGTGGCGCCGACCACCGCGCCGAAGGAGCCCATCGGCTCGGCGCCGGCGTTCTCCTCGGCCAGGTGGGCCAGCATGGTGGCGCCGATGGTCCGGCCGTCCTCGCGCACCGCCCGCTGGACCTCGGCGCCCTCCGGGTTGGAGGTCAGGGCCAGCACGAACAGGCCGGATCCGGACTCGCGGGCCAGGTCGACGGCGGGCTTGAGCGAGCCGTAGCCGAGGTACGGGGAGACGGTCAGGGCGTCGGAGAAGAGCGGGGAGTCCTTGCGCAGGAAGGTCTCCGCGTACGCGGCCATGGTCGAGCCGATGTCACCGCGCTTGGCGTCCATCAGCACCAGGGTGCCGGCGGCGCGGGCGTCGGCCACCGTGCGCTCCAGCACCGCGATGCCCCGGGAGCCGAAGCGCTCGAAGAAGGCGGCCTGCGGCTTGAACACCGCCACGGAGTCGGCCAGCGCCTCGACCACCGTGCGGGAGAACCGCTCCAGGCCGGCCACGTCGTCGGTCAGGTCCCAGGAGGCGAGCAGCGAGGCGTGCGGGTCGATGCCGACGCAGAGCGGGCCGCGGGCGTCCATGGCCTCGCGGAGGCGGGTGCCGAAGGGGAGCGTCACAGGGAGGCCTTCCGGGTCTCGGCGCCGACGGCGTCGGCGAGCGTGGCGTACGGGCTGGCGGCCAGGCGCGCGGCGAGGCCCTTGTGGATGGCGCGGGCGTAGCAGGGGCCCTCGTAGATGAAGGCGCTGTAGCCCTGGACCAGGGTGGCGCCGGCGAGGATCCGCTGCCAGGCGTCCTCGGCGTTCTCGATGCCGCCGACGCCCACCAGGACGATCCGGTGGCCGACGCGCGCGTAGAGGCGGCGCAGGACCGCCAGGGAGCGCTCCTTGACCGGGGCGCCGGACAGCCCGCCGGTCTCCTTGACCAGGGCGGGGTCGGACTTCAGGCCGAGGCCCTCGCGGGCGATGGTGGTGTTGGTGGCGATGATGCCGTCCAGGCCCAGCTCCACGGCGAGGTCGGCGACGGCGTCCACGTCCTCGTCGGCGAGGTCGGGGGCGATCTTGACCAGCAGCGGGACGCGGCGGCCGGTGACGGTGCGGTCGGCGGCCTCGCGCACGGCGGTCAGCAGCGGCCGCAGCGACTCGGTGGCCTGGAGGTTGCGCAGGCCGGGGGTGTTGGGCGAGGAGACGTTGACGACCAGGTAGTCGGCGTGCCGGGCGAGGTGCTCGGTGGAGACCACGTAGTCGGCGGCGGCCTCGGCCTCGGGGACGACCTTGGTCTTGCCGATGTTGACGCCGACGACCGGCTTGAAGACCGGGCGGCGGGCGCCGAGGCGGGCGGCCACGGCGGCGGAGCCCTCGTTGTTGAAGCCCATGCGGTTGATCAGGGCGCGGTCCGGCACCAGGCGGAAGAGCCGCTTCTTGGGGTTGCCGGGCTGGGCCTGGCCGGTGACGGTGCCGATCTCGACGTGGTCGAAGCCGAGCATCGCCATGCCGTCGATGGCGACGGCGTTCTTGTCGAAGCCGGCGGCGAGGCCGAAGGGGCTGTGGAAGCGCAGGCCCAGGGTCTCGGTGCGCAGTTCCTTGGTGCGGGGGGCGAGGTAGGCGGCCACGAAGGTGCGCAGCACGGGGGTGCGGGCGGCCAGGCGGATCCAGCGGAAGGCCATGTGGTGGGCCTGCTCGGGGTCCATCCGCTTGAAGACCAGGTTGAAGAACAGCTTGTACATCGTCCGGTTTATCCCTTGAGTCCGTTGTGCGCTCGGATTGACCCCATGAAAGGGGGGACACCGGTCGTTCTCGCCGGTGCCCCCCTTTCGTACGGGCTGCTAGTCGCGGGCCGCGATCAGGTGCTCCGCGTGCTCCTGGAGGGAGCGCACGCCCACGTCGCCGCGGTTGAGCGCGTCGATGCCCTGGACGGCGGCGGCCAGCGCCTGGACCGTCGTGAGGCACGGGACGCTGCGGGCCACGGCCGCCGTGCGGATCTCGTAGCCGTCGAGGCGGCCGCCGGTGCCGTACGGGGTGTTGACGATCAGGTCGACCTGGCCGTCGTGGATCAGCTGGACGATGGTCTTCTCGCCGTTGGGGCCCTCGCCCTCGCTGAGCTTGCGCACCACGGTGGCGTTGATGCCGTTGCGGCGCAGCACCTCGGCGGTGCCCGAGGTGGCCATCAGCTCGAAGCCGTGGGCGACCAGCTCGCGGGCCGGGAAGATCATCGAGCGCTTGTCGCGGTTGGCGACGGAGATGAACGCGCGGCCCTTGGTGGGCAGCGGGCCGTAGGCGCCGGCCTGCGACTTGGCGTACGCCGTGCCGAAGACCGAGTCGATGCCCATGACCTCGCCGGTGGAGCGCATCTCCGGGCCGAGGACGGTGTCCACGCCGCGGCCCTGGATGTCGCGGAAGCGGCTCCACGGCATCACGGCCTCCTTGACGGAGATCGGCGCGTCGAGCGGCAGGGTGCCGCCGTCGCCGGTCTTCGGCAGCAGGCCCTCGGCGCGCAGCTCGGCGATGGTGGCGCCCAGCGAGATGCGGGCGGCGGCCTTCGCCAGCGGGACCGCGGTCGCCTTCGAGGTGAAGGGGACGGTCCGGGAGGCGCGCGGGTTGGCCTCCAGCACGTAGAGGATGTCGCCGGCCATCGCGAACTGGATGTTGATCAGGCCGCGGACGCCGACGCCCTTGGCGATCGCCTCGGTGGAGGCGCGCAGGCGCTTGATGTCGAAGCCGCCGAGGGTGATCGGGGGCAGGGCGCAGGCCGAGTCGCCGGAGTGGATGCCGGCCTCCTCGATGTGCTCCATGACGCCGCCGAGGTAGAGCTCGTGCCCGTCGTAGAGGGCGTCGACGTCGATCTCGATCGCGTCGTCGAGGAAGCGGTCGACCAGCACCGGGCGGGTCGGGGAGATCTCCGTGGACTCGGCGATGTACGCCTCCAGGCGCGCCTCGTCGTAGACGATCTCCATGCCGCGGCCGCCGAGCACGTACGAGGGGCGTACGAGGACGGGGTAGCCGATCTCGTCGGCGATGGCCTTGGCTCCGGCGAAGGTGGTGGCGGTGCCGTGCTTCGGGGCGGGCAGGCCGGCCTCCAGCAGGACCTGGCCGAAGGCGCCGCGGTCCTCGGCGGCGTGGATGGCCTCCGGGGAGGTGCCGACGACCGGCACGCCGTTGTCCTTGAGCGCCTGGGCGAGGCCCAGCGGGGTCTGGCCGCCGAGCTGGACGACGACGCCGGCGATCGGGCCCGCGAGGGACTCGGCGTGCACGATCTCCAGCACGTCCTCGAGCGTGAGCGGCTCGAAGTACAGGCGGTCGGAGGTGTCGTAGTCCGTCGAGACGGTCTCGGGGTTGCAGTTGACCATCACGGTCTCGTAGCCCGCGTCGCTGAGCGCGAAGGAGGCGTGGACGCAGGAGTAGTCGAACTCGATGCCCTGGCCGATGCGGTTCGGGCCGGAGCCCAGGATGATCACCGCGGGCTTCTCGCGGGGCGCGACCTCGGTCTCCTCGTCGTAGGACGAGTAGAAGTACGGGGTCTTGGCGGCGAACTCGGCGGCGCAGGTGTCGACCGTCTTGTAGACCGGGCGGACGCCGAGGGCGTGCCGGACCTCGCGGACGACGTCCTCGCGCAGGCCGCGGATCTCGGCGATCTGGGCGTCCGAGAAGCCGTGGCGCTTGGCCTCGGCGAGCAGCTCGGGGCCGAGCTTCTCGGCGCCGGCCAGCTCGTCGGCGATCTCCTTGATCAGGAAGAGCTGGTCCACGAACCACGGGTCGATCTTCGTGGCGTCGAAGACCTCCTCGGGGGTGGCGCCGGCGCGGATCGCCTGCATGACGGTGTTGATGCGGCCGTCGGTCGGGCGGACCGCGACGCGCAGCAGCTCGTCCTTGTCGCCGGGCTCGCCGGTGAAGGCGAACTGCGAGCCCTTCTTCTCCAGGGAGCGCAGGGCCTTCTGGAGGGCCTCGGTGAAGTTGCGGCCGATGGCCATGGCCTCGCCCACCGACTTCATGGTGGTGGTGAGGGTGGCGTCGGCCAGCGGGAACTTCTCGAAGGCGAAGCGCGGGGCCTTGACCACGACGTAGTCGAGCGTGGGCTCGAAGGAGGCCGGGGTCTTCTCGGTGATGTCGTTCGGGACCTCGTCGAGGGTGTACCCGATGGCCAGCTTGGCGGCGATCTTGGCGATCGGGAAGCCGGTGGCCTTCGACGCGAGGGCCGAGGAGCGGGAGACGCGCGGGTTCATCTCGATGACGATGACGCGGCCGTCGTCCGGGTTGATCGCGAACTGGATGTTGCAGCCGCCGGTGTCGACGCCGACCTCGCGGATGATCGCGATGCCGATGTCGCGCAGGCGCTGGTACTCGCGGTCGGTGAGGGTCATCGCCGGGGCGACGGTGATCGAGTCACCGGTGTGCACGCCCATCGGGTCGAAGTTCTCGATGGAACAGACGACCACGACGTTGTCGGCCTTGTCGCGCATCAGCTCCAGCTCGTACTCCTTCCAGCCGAGGATGGACTCCTCCAGGAGCACCTCCGTGGTCGGGGAGAGCGTCAGGCCCTGGCCGGCGATGCGGCGCAGCTCCTCCTCGTCGTGCGCGAAGCCGGAGCCGGCGCCGCCCATGGTGAAGGAGGGGCGGACGACGACGGGGTAGCCGCCGAGGGTGTCCACGCCCTTGAGGACGTCGTCCATGGAGTGGCAGATGACCGAGCGGGCGGACTCGCCGTAGCCGATCTTGGCCTTGACGGCTTCGACGACACCCTTGAAGAGGTCGCGGTCCTCGCCCTTGTTGATCGCCTCGACGTTGGCGCCGATCAGCTCGACGCCGTACTTCTCCAGCACACCCTGCTCGTGCATGGAGATGGCGGTGTTGAGCGCGGTCTGGCCGCCCAGGGTGGGCAGGAGCGCGTCGGGGCGCTCCTTCGCGATGATCTTCTCGACGAACTCCGGGGTGATCGGCTCGACGTACGTGGCGTCGGCGATCTCCGGGTCGGTCATGATCGTCGCGGGGTTGGAGTTCACCAGGATGACCCGCAGGCCCTCGGACTTGAGGACGCGGCAGGCCTGGGTGCCGGAGTAGTCGAACTCGGCGGCCTGGCCGATGACGATCGGGCCGGAGCCGATGACCAGGACGGACTGGATATCGGTGCGCTTAGGCACGCTCGGCCTCCATCAGAGAAACGAAGCGGTCGAAGAGGTACGCGGCGTCGTGCGGGCCCGCGGCCGCCTCGGGGTGGTACTGGACGCTGAAGGCCGGCTGGTCGAGCAGCTGGAGGCCCTCCACCACGTTGTCGTTCAGGCAGACGTGGGAGACCTCGGCGCGGCCGTAGGGGGTCTCGGAGACCTTGTCGAGCGGCGCGTCCACGGCGAAGCCGTGGTTGTGCGCGGTGACCTCGACCTTGCCGGTCGTGCGGTCCTGCACCGGCTGGTTGATGCCGCGGTGGCCGTACTTCAGCTTGTACGTGCCGAAGCCGAGCGCGCGGCCCAGGATCTGGTTGCCGAAGCAGATGCCGAAGAGCGGCGTCCTGCGCTCCAGCACGGCCTGCATGACGGAGACCGGGTGGTCGGCGGTGGCCGGGTCGCCCGGGCCGTTGGAGAAGAACACGCCGTCCGGGTCCACCGCGTACACGTCCTCGGCGGTGGCGGTGGCGGGCAGCACGTGGACCTCGATGCCGCGCTCGGCCATCCGGTGCGGGGTCATGCCCTTGATGCCCAGGTCGACCGCGGCGACGGTGAACTTCTTCTCACCGATCGCGGGGACGACGTACGCCTCCTTGGTGGCCACTTCCGCGGAGAGGTTGGCGCCCTTCATCTGGGGCTGCTCCTGGACCTTCGCCAGCAGCACCGCGTCGTCCGCGACGGCCTCGCCGGAGAAGATGCCGACGCGCATGGCGCCGCGCTCGCGCAGGTGGCGGGTGAGGGCGCGGGTGTCGACGCCGGAGATGCCGACGACGCCCTGCGCCGTGAGCTCCTCGTCCAGCGAGCGCCGGGAGCGCCAGTTGGAGGGCATGCGGGCGGGGTCGCGGACGACGTAGCCGGAGACCCAGATGCGGGAGGACTCGGGGTCCTCGTCGTTGACGCCGGTGTTGCCCACGTGCGGGGCGGTCATGACGACGACCTGGCGGTGGTACGAGGGGTCGGTCAGGGTCTCCTGGTACCCGGTCATGCCGGTGGAGAACACGGCCTCGCCGAAGGTCTCCCCCACGGCCCCGTAGGCGCGTCCGCGGAAGATGCGGCCGTCCTCCAGGACGAGTACGGCGGGAGTTTTCACAGCTCCCCTGGTGGAGGTCGTCATCGTTCGGCGCCTTCCGTCGTGATGGATTGGTTCATGGAGTTGATGGCTTCGACCCAGGCGGCGTGCTCGGCCGCACGGTCGGAGCGGAAACCGGAGTCGATCAGCTTGTCGCCATGCGCCCAGGTGACGACGAGCAGTCCGCCCTCGGTCAGTACCTTGCCCGCGATTCCCTTGTCGAGGCGGGCGCCGCGCAGCTGCGCGGCCGGTACGAAGAAGTCGGTGGCACCCGGACGGACCACGTCCAGGCCCGCGTCGGTGAGGGTGAGCTCGACACGGCTGCGGACCCCGAGGCCGTGGGCCACGATCCGGTCCAGCCACTGCCCTGCCGTGGTGGACCCGTGGTACCGGCCGGTGAGGGCCAGCCGGTGGGCCGGCAGCCCGTCGGGAGCGGCGGGCAGCTCGGGCAGGTCGCCCTGGAGCGCGCCGCGCCACTTCCAGCCCTGGCGCATCAGCCAGTAGACGAACGCGATGAAGACGACCAGGCCGACGACCCACGCGATGCGTGCGCCCCAGTCCGTCACCTTCGCCGATTCGCGTTCGGCGGCCCCTGCGGCCAGAAGGATTGCTTCAGGTGTCACGCGAGATTCCCGTCCACGACCGTTGCCCGGCCCCGCAGGAAGGTGTGGGTGACACGACCCGGCAGCTCGCGGCCCTCGTAGGGCGTGTTGCGGCTGCGGGAGGCGAAGTCTGCGGGGTCCACGACTCCACGGTACGCAGGATCGACCAGCGTGATGTTGGCGGGTTCACCTGCCGAGACGGGACGTCCGTGTCCTTCGAGACGGCCGATGCGCGCGGGGGCGGCGGACATCCGGTCGGCGACGCCCGCCCAGTCGAGCAGCCCGGTGTCGACCATGGTCTGCTGGACGACGCTCAGCGCGGTCTCCAGGCCCACCATGCCCATGGCGGCCGCGGCCCACTCGCAGTCCTTGTCCTCGTGGGGGTGCGGGGCGTGGTCGGTGGCGACGATGTCGATCGTGCCGTCGGCCAGGGCCTCGCGCAGGGCGAGCACGTCGGCCTCGGTGCGCAGCGGCGGGTTGACCTTGTAGACCGGGTTGTACGTGCGGACCAGCTCGTCGGTGAGGAGCAGGTGGTGCGGGGTGACCTCGGCGGTGACGTCGATGCCGCGGGACTTGGCCCAGCGGACGATCTCGACGGAGCCGGCCGTGGACAGGTGGCAGATGTGCACGCGCGAGCCGACGTGCTCGGCGAGGAGCACGTCGCGGGCGATGATCGACTCCTCCGCGACGGCCGGCCAGCCGCCCAGGCCCAGCTCCGCGGAGACCGTGCCCTCGTTCATCTGGGCGCCCTCGGTGAGGCGCGGCTCCTGGGCGTGCTGGGCGACGACGCCGCCGAAGGCCTTCACGTACTCCAGGGCGCGGCGCATGATCACCGCGTCGTCCACGCACTTGCCGTCGTCGGAGAAGACCTTCACGGCGGCGGCGGACTCGTGCATGGCGCCCAGCTCGGCGAGCTGCTTGCCCTCCAGGCCGACGGTGACGGCGCCGATGGGCTGCACGTCGCAGTAGCCGTGCTCCTGGCCGAGGCGGTAGACCTGCTCGACCACGCCGGCGGTGTCGGCGACCGGGAAGGTGTTGGCCATGGCGAACACCGCGGTGTAGCCGCCGGAGGCGGCGGCGCGGGTGCCGGTGAGGACGGTCTCGGAGTCCTCGCGGCCGGGCTCGCGGAGGTGGGTGTGGAGGTCGACCAGGCCGGGCAGCAGGATCTGGCCCTCGGCCTCGATCACCTGCGCGCCTTCCGCGGAGAGGTTCTGTCCCACCTCGGCGATGGTCTCGCCGTCGATCAGGACGTCCTGCTGCTCGCCGCCGAGGACCTTCGCGCCACGGATCAGGATCTTGCTCATGGTTACTTCGTCTCCTCGGTGGCGGTGGCGGTGGGGGCGGCAGGGGTGGTCACGGCGGGCTCGGAGCCCCCGAGCAGCAGGTACAGGACGGCCATGCGGATCGAGACGCCGTTGGCGACCTGCTCGACGACCGTGCAGCGGTCGGAGTCGGCGACCTCGGCGGTGATCTCCATGCCGCGGACCATCGGGCCGGGGTGCATCACGATCGCGTGCTCGGGCATCTTCGCCATGCGGACGGCGTCGAGGCCGTAGCGGCGGCTGTACTCGCGCTCGGTCGGGAAGAAGGCGGCGTTCATGCGTTCGCGCTGCACACGCAGCATCATGACCGCGTCCGACTTCGGCAGCACCTCGTCGAGGCCGTAGCTGACCTGGCAGGGCCAGTTCTCCACGCCGACCGGGACCAGGGTGGGCGGGGCCACCAGGGTGAGCTCGGCGCCCAGGGTGTGCAGGAGGTCCACATTGGAGCGGGCCACGCGGCTGTGCAGCACGTCGCCGACGAGCGTGATCCGCTTGCCGGCCAGGTCCTGGCCGAGCGCGTCCTTGCCGACCAGGCGGCGGCGCATGGTGAAGGCGTCCAGCAGGGCCTGGGTGGGGTGCTGGTGGGTGCCGTCGCCCGCGTTGATCACGGGGGCGTCGATCCAGCCGGAGGTCGCCAGGCGGTACGGGGCTCCGGACGCGCTGTGCCGGATGACGACCGCGTCGACGCCCATGGCCTCCAGGGTCTGGGCGGTGTCCTTGAGGGACTCGCCCTTCGAGACGCTGGAGCCCTTCGCGGCGAAGTTGATGACGTCGGCCGACAGGCGCTTCTCCGCGGCCTCGAACGAGATCCGGGTGCGGGTGGAGTCCTCGAAGAAGAGGTTGCAGATCGTGCGGCCGCGCAGGGTGGGCAGCTTCTTGATCGGCCGGTCCGCGATCCGGGCCATCTCCTCGGCGGTGTCGAGGATGAGGACGGCGTCGTCGCGCGTGAGGTCGGCGGCCGAGATGAGGTGGCGCTTCATCTGGGTGCTCCGTGGGTGTGGAGGAGGGTGGCTCGGGAATGCGGGCGGGCAGGCCTCGGCGTGGACCCGGTTCCTCCGGCCGTCGGGCGCGGGGAAGGGTCCATCACCCGGACGGGCTAGTGCTGGTCTGCCGTGTCGGTCCGCTGGCCGAGCAGGACGGCGTCACGGCCGTCCTCCTCCTGGAGCTGGACCTTGACCGTCTCCCGCAGCGACGTGGGGAGGTTCTTGCCGACGTAGTCGGCACGGATCGGGAGTTCGCGGTGGCCGCGGTCGACGAGGACCGCGAGCTGGACGGCGCGGGGCCGGCCGATGTCGCCCAGGGCGTCGAGGGCGGCGCGGATGGTGCGGCCGGAGAAGAGGACGTCGTCGACGAGGACCACGAGGCGGCCGTCGATGTCGTCGCCGGGGATCTCCGTGCGGCCGATGGCGCGCGCCGGCTTCATGCGCAGGTCGTCGCGGTACATCGTGATGTCGAGGGAGCCGACCGGGATCTTGGCACCGGTGATCTCTTCGAGCTTGGCGGCGATCCGGCGGGCGAGGAAGACGCCGCGCGTCGGGATGCCGAGGAGCACCACGTCGTCGGCGCCCTTGGCGCGCTCGACGATCTCGTGGGCGATGCGGGTCAGAACCCGCGCGATGTCCGGGCCCTCGAGAACGGGCCGGGCCGCATCGGTCGTGCTGGTGTCCATGGGAGCGGACCTCCTTCTCCGCCTCACGGGACGGCATTTAAAGGACGTCTGATGTACGCCGTCCACCGTACCAGCAGGCGCGGGGCCGCCGCGCCGCGGGGGTCCCGGCGCACCGGGGAGTGAACCGGGGTGTGGAGTCGATCAGGCCCCCCGCCAGGCTTTTCGGACACCGGTCCGCGGCGGGCTCGTAAGGGGGCGGCGGCGACCATTCGGCTTGACGCATCCACGTAACGCTGCGTAACCTCACAGTGAGTTACCAGCCGCGCGGCGGAGCCGCACGTCGTCACAGCGTCCGGGAGCCTTATGTCCAGCGAATACGCCAAACAGCTCGGGGCCAAGCTCCGCGCGATCCGCACCCAGCAGGGGCTTTCCCTCCACGGTGTCGAGGAGAAGTCCCAGGGCCGCTGGAAGGCGGTCGTGGTCGGTTCCTACGAGCGCGGGGACCGCGCCGTGACCGTCCAGCGGCTCGCCGAGCTCGCGGACTTCTACGGGGTGCCGGTCCAGGAGCTGCTGCCGGGTACGACCCCGGGCGGCGCCGCCGAGCCGCCGCCGAAGCTGCGTCTCGACCTGGAGCGTCTGGCGCACGTGCCCGCCGAGAAGGCCGGCCCGCTGCAGCGCTACGCCGCCACCATCCAGAGCCAGCGGGGCGACTACAACGGCAAGGTGCTGTCGATCCGCCAGGACGACCTCCGCACCCTGGCCGTCATCTACGACCAGTCCCCCTCGGTCCTGACCGAGCAGCTGATCAGCTGGGGCGTGCTCGACGCCGACGCGCGCCGCGCGGTCACCCACGAGGACGCATAACCCCTCGCAGGGCCCAGCAGAAACGTACCGCCGGGGCCGGCGGGAGCCCGTTCGGGCTCCCGCCGGCCCTTCGGCGTTCCCGGGGGCCTCGGGGCCGGTGGGGCTCAGGGGGGCCTTGGGTTCCGGAGCGCTCGCGCTCAGGACGGCTCGGGGAAGGCGGGCAGCACGTGCTTGCCCAGCAGCCGGACCGTCCGCTCGGCCTCCTCCGGGGGCTCCGCCCCGGTACCCAGGTTCAGGCTCACCGCGGCGTCGCCGAACCAGTCGCGGATCCGGGTCAGCTGCGCCAGCACCTCGTCCGGGGTGCCCGCCAGCACCTGGTCCGCGCGCACCGCCGCGTCCGGATCACCCGTACCGACCTGCTCGACCAGCCGCCGGTAGCCCTCGTAACCGGGCCGGTCGGCGCCGCCCCAGCCGGTCAGGGCCGCCCGGAAGCGCTCCTGGTAGCGGCCCGCGTAGGCGCGCGCCGCCGCCCTGGCCGCGCTGCCGTCCTCGTGGACGAAGCAGTCGTACGTCAGGTGCACCCGCTCCGCGCCCGCCGGGTGGCCCGCGGCCCGCCAGGCCTCCCGGTGCACGTCGATCATCGACCGGACGGTCTCCCGTGGCGCCACCGAGGGCACCAGCATCAGCCCGTGCCCCGCGGCGCCCGCCGCCCGGCACGACTCCGGCGACACGGCGGCGGCCACCAGCAGCGGCGGGTGCGGACGCTGGTACGGGCGGGGCAGCAGGGTCACCGGGCCGAAGCGGAACCAGGGGCCGTCGACCCGCACCTCCTCCTCGCTCCAGAGCCGGCGCACGGCCTCGACCCCGGCGGTGAACCGGTCCCGGCTCTCCTCCATCGGGATGCCGAAGGCCTCGAACTCCCCCGGCAGGAAGCCCCGCCCCACGCCCACGTCGAGCCGGCCGTGCGCGAGGTTGTCCAGCATCGCCAGCTTCCCGGCCAGCTGCACCGGATGGCTGAACGCGGGGATCACGGCACCGGTGACCAGCCGGATCCGGCTGGTCCTGGCCGCGGCGGCGGCCAGGAACGCCACCGGGTCGGGGCTGTAGCCGCCGTACGGGAAGAAGTAGTGCTCCACCGCCTTCACATGGCCGAAGCCGAGGTCCTCCGCCAGTTCCACCAGGGCCAGCGCCTCGGCGAAGTAGCGGGAGGCGGCCTTCTCGGCCGGGCTGACGGCGGGGAAGAAGTTGATGCCGAAGTCCATCGGGCCCTCCTGGGCGGGATCTCGTCGTACGCCGCAACGCCGGGGCCCGGTTCAACGGGCCGTGCTCACCACCACCGTGCTGCCGGGCCGCACACCCAGCCGGGACGCGCCGTCCCCGCAGTTCACCGCCACCGTGAACAGCCCGGCGGAGTCGAGGAACGCCACCAGCTCCCCCGGCGGCACGTCGCCCAGCGTCCGCCCGAAGGGCACCCGCAGCGGCTGGGCCCGGCCGGTCAGCCGCAGCAGCACGGCCGCCCCGGGCCCCGGCACCAGGCCCGACTCCGCCAGCGGCCCGGCGCCGATCGCGGTCTGCACGTTCCCGAAGTGGTCGACCGTGCGCACCTCCCCCACCACCTCCCCGGTCGCCGGATCCCGCCGGCAGACAGGCGCGTGCAGCCGGACCAGCGAGGCCGGGTCCAGCTCCGGCCCCACCTCCGCGACCGGGGTGCCGGCCGCCAGGTGGGCGCCCGCCGGGCAGAACACGTCCCGCCCGTGGAAGGTGTGCGAGACCCGCGCGGCGAGCACCGCGGGGCTCTTGATCTCGTACGCGGCCACCAGCCCGCCCAGCGCCCCGGCGGCCTCGGGCAGCAGGCCGTTGTCGGGCCCGACCAGCAGGTCGCCCCGCGCGGACACCAGCACCACCGCCCGGCGGCCGGTGCCCACGCCCGGGTCGACCACCGCGACGTGCACGGAGCCGTCGGGCAGGTACGGGACGGTCTCGGCCAGCACGGCGGCCCCGCGCCGGATGTCGCGCGCGGGCACCAGGTGGGTGATGTCGGTGATCCGCTCGTCCGGGGCGATCCGCGCGATCACCCCGTGGCAGGCGGCGACGAAGCCGTCGTACAGCCCGTAGTCGGTCAGGAAGGAGATCACGGCGGATCCTCGCGATTCGTCGGTGGTACGGGACGGGGGCGGGGCGGGGCGGGGTCAAGAACGGTCAGGGACGGGGTCTGGGGCGGGGGCCAGGCACGGAGACAGGGTCAGAGCAGGGTCTCCGCCATCGCCTGGGTGTTGCGGTGCGCGCCCCAGGCGGCCTGGGCGGCCCGGTGGATGTGCCAGATGTCCTCCTCGGTCAGGGCGCGCGATACGACGCCCGGGAAGGCCTCCTCGAAGAAGGTGTACGGGGGACGGCTCTCCACGTCCGGGCTGTGGTAGTCCAGCCGGTCGGCCATCCCGTGCTGCCGGGTCAGCGGCGTCCCGGGGTGGTACGTGAGGATGTTCGGGCTCGCGATCGACAGGAGCCCGTCGCGGATCAGCCGGGACACCCCGGCGATGGTGTGGTCGATGGTCGCGCGGGTCTCCCCTTCGAGGCCGAACAGCACCGAGCTGCACACCTCGATGCCGGCCGCGCGCAGCAGGGTGAGGGCGGCGCGGACGCGTTCCTCCCAGCTCTCCGGGGCGTCCGGGCGGAGGTTCTTGTGGATGTGCCGCATCACCTCGGGCGCCAGGCTCTCGATGCCGACGTAGGCGTACGTGCACCCGGCCGCCCGCAGCGCCGTGAGCGTCTCCCGCACCTCCGCCGGCGAGCGCAGGCCGGTGAGCGAGTCCACGGTGAACTGGGCGCCCCACTTCAGCGCGCGCAGCCGGTCCCGGTCGGCGGGGGTGCGCAGCAGCCGGGCGCCGGGCAGGGCGTCCCCGGGGCCGGCCGTGCGCAGGGCGGACAGCTCCGCGCAGAAGGCCCGGACGGCCGTGAGGTCCCCGGCCCACAGGATCGAGTCGTCGAAGAAGAGGGACTCGGCGCCGTACGACACGTACTCGGCGACCCGCTCGACGGCCGCGGTCACCGCGTGGCGCGGGAAGCGCTTGAGTCCGCCGACGACCAGCGCGCCCTCGGAGCAGAAGTTGCAGTGGTACGGGCAGGCGTTGGTCAGCATCATGTGCGCGGTCAGCATGCCGGCGCCGTCGGGGCGCGTGAAGACGGGGAAGCGGGCCCGGACGGCGAAGGCGGCGTACGGGGCGGGCAGGCTCTCCAGCGCGATGCGCTCGCCGTCCAGGGGGAAGGCGTGGCGGCGGCCGTCCGTGGTGCCGAGGGCGAGGATCAGCGCGCTCCCCCTGATCTCCTTCTCGTGCCGGGCGAGCAGCCCCAGCGCCGCCACCGTCCGGTCCGTGGTGGGCACGCCGGTGACGGGGTCGCAGGCCAGGGAGACGGCGCGGAGCAGCAGGTCCAGCGCGTAGGAGCCCTCTCCGGCGCAGAGGAGGTCGACCGGCAGGGAGCCGCGGGGCCGGTCGGCGACCAGGGGGCTGCTGGGGGCGAGACGGACCCGGCGGGCGCGGGCGTCGTAGCGGACGGTCTCGTCGACGTGGCGGCCGCCCAGCACGACGAGGCAGTCGGGCAGCTCCTCCTTGACCACGCGCGCCATGGCGAGGGCGTAGCGGTGGCCCGGGGAGACGGTGCTGATCAGGACGGCGCGGGGGCGCAGGACCCGCAGGACCCGCTCGCGGAAGCAGGTCTCGGCCCCGGCGTTCCACACGCGGGGGTCGAAGACGCACTGGTCGGTGGTGAGTTCGCCGGCGGCGAGGTCTTCCGGAGTGAAGCGGACGGCTCCCTCCGGGGCCCGTAATCGGTAGTCGGGCGTGGGTAATCGGCCGAGGGCCGGACAGAAGTCGTTGTACCCGTCGACGGTCAGCGCGCCCGAGGCGCGGACCTCGGCGATCCGGGCGATGGCATGACTCAGTGCCGTGTAGAGGCACATGGGGTCGCCGGGGAACTCGATCTTCTCCTCGTGCGTGCTCATCACGGGCGCGAGGACGGCCAGGACGGGGTAGGAGCGGGCGGCCCAGAGGGCTTCCGCCTCCGCCGTCCCCCCGGCCGTGCCGGTACACCGTTCCCCGGCGCGGGCCCGGATGCCCCCGCGCCGGCGCTCCAGCCATTCGGTGTCGGCGGCCCGCGCGGCGGGCCGGCTGAGGAAGTCGTCGTGGAGGGCGGTCGGTACGTCGTCCTGGAGGGCCCTCGGGACCGTGTCCGGCATCGCTGTCACCCCGTGTGTGTGCCTGTCGGATTCCCACCGGGAGAGTGCGCCCCGAATATGTCACCGGTGACGTGTGGGCCTCAAGGGGCCCCAGCGCCTTTGGCCGGAAGGCGCGCCCGGTCCGGACCAACGGCAGGAGGGGCCGGGCCGCCGGCCCCGGACGCACGGAAGGGGCCCGCAGCGGATGCTGCGGGCCCCTTCCGTGTCCGCGGAACCGTCGGGAGGCGCTCAGGCCTCGCGACGCAGGTTCGGCTTCAGCTCCTTGAAGCGGCCGAGCAGGCCGTTCACGAAGGCCGGGGAGTCGTCGGTGGAGAACTCCCGGGCGAGCTGCACGGCCTCGTCGATCACGACGGCGTCGGGGGTGTCGTCCTCCCACACCAGCTCGTACGTGGCGAGCCGGACGATGTTCCGGTCCACGACCGGCATGCGGTCGAGGTCCCAGTCCTTCGCGTAGGTGACGATCAGGTCGTCGATCCGGGCCACCTTGTCGGCGTACCCCTCGACCAGCTGCATCGTGTACTCCGCGACCGGCGGCTGCCGGTCGTCCGACCGCGAGTGGCGGATCCAGTCCGCGAGGACGGTCTGCACGGACTCGCCGCGCTGATCGGCCTCGAAGAGGATCTGGAAGGCGCGCTTGCGGGCCTTGCTGCGGGCAGCCACGGTTAGTCGTTCACCCGGCCGAGGTAGGAGCTGTTGCGGGTGTCGACCTTGACCTTCTCGCCGGTGGTGACGAAGAGCGGCACCTGGATCTCGTGGCCGGTCTCCAGGGTGGCGGGCTTGGTGCCACCGGTGGAGCGGTCGCCCTGGACGCCCGGGTCGGTGTGCTGGATGACCAGCTCGACGGCGGCCGGGAGCTCGACGTACAGCACCTCGCCCTCGTGGCGGGCGACGGAGGCCTCGAAGCCCTCGATCAGGAAGTTCGCGGCGTCGCCGACGACCTTCCGGTCGATGTGCAGCTGGTCGTAGGTCTCCATGTCCATGAAGACGAAGTACTCGCCGTCCATGTAGGAGAACTGCATGTCGCGGCGGTCGATCGTGGCCGTGTCGACCTTCACGCCCGCGTTGAAGGTCTTGTCGACGACCTTGCCGGACAGCACGTTCTTGAGCTTGGTGCGCACGAAGGCCGGGCCCTTGCCGGGCTTGACGTGCTGGAACTCGACGACGGACCAGAGCTGGCCCCCGTCGAGCTTGAGCACCATGCCGTTCTTGAGGTCGTTCGTGGAAGCCACGGTTGCCAAATCTCCTGGACTGAAAGACCACGGGCGCGCGCCCGTGCCGCACGTGCGGCTACAGCGCGAGCAGCTCCTTGGTCGTAATGGTGAGTAGCTCGGGTCCGCCGTCCGCCTCGGGGCGTACGACGAGCGTGTCATCGATCCGGACGCCGCCCCGGCCCGGGAGGTGGACCCCCGGTTCGACGGTGACCGGCACGCAAGCGTCCAGTTTACCCATTGCGTCGGGTGCGAGCTGCGGGTCCTCGTCGATTTCGAGTCCGACCCCGTGTCCGGTCCAGGGCGCGAGCGCCTCGCCGTGGCCGGCGGAGTCGATCACCTGGCGTGCGGCGCGGTCGACGTCGCGGTACGCGGCGCCCGGGGCGAGGGCCTCGCGGCCGGCCCGCTGGGCGGCGAAGACCAGGTCGTACAGCTCGATCTGCCAGTCGGCGGGCGTCGTGCCGATGACGAAGGTGCGGCCGATCTCGCAGCGGTAGCCGCGGTAGTTGGCGCCGAGGCAGACGGAGAGGAAGTCGCCCTCCTCGACCCGCCGGTCGGTGGGGCGGTGGCCGGAGCGGCCGGAGTGCGGTCCGGTGGCCACGGAGGTGCGGAAGGCGGGGCCGTCAGCCCCGTGGTCGACCAGCCGGCGCTCCAGCTCCAGGGCGAGGTGCCGCTCGGTGCGGCCGACCAGGATCGACTCCAGCAGCTCGCCGAGGGCCTGGTCGGCGATCTCGGCGGCGATCCGGAGGCAGGCGATCTCCTCCTCGTCCTTCACCAGCCGCTGCTGTTCGACCGCGAGGCCGAGGTCGGCCAGCCGCAGGCGGGGGGCGACGGAACCGAGGGCCCGGTGCCGGGCCACGGTCAGGTGGTGCTCCTCGACCGCGAGGCCGTCGGCACGGGCACCGGCCGCCAGGTCGGCGGCGGCGACGGCGGGATCACCACCCGGCCGCGCCAGTACGGAGACCTTGAGCAGCTCGTCCAGGCGGCCCTCCTCGGGCTCGCCGGTCGGACTGTCCGGGCAGAACAGCAGGTCCTCGCCGGGGCCGAGCAGCAGCACGGCGCCCCGGGGGGCCGCCCCGGCGAGATAGCGGACGTTGGCCGGACGGGAGATCAGGGCGGCCTGGCTGCCGGCGGCGGTGAACCGGTCGCGCAACAGGCCGCGGCGGACCGCGTACACCTCTGACATGTTTCCGAGCGTACGAGCGTGCGGGCCGACCGGCCTGCCGAGCGCGTCCGGACGGGGTGCGGGGCGGCCGGCTACCAGCCGGGCGGGGCCGCGATCGCGCGGGCCAGCACCTCGTCCAGGGCGCGGGCGGTGGTCTCCACGTCGTACTGCGAGTTGTCGATGATCGGCAGCCCGGAGCCGTACCAGCCGGCCATCCGCCCGTGAATCCGGGCGACCTCCTCGTCGGACAGCCGCCGGTTGCCGCTGCGCTCCGCGTTGCGCTCCAGGACGATCTCCAGCCCCGGGAGCAGGACCACGGGCAGCAGGCCCGGGCCCACGTGCCGCTTCCAGCCGCCGAGGCCCACCACGGGCCGGTCGGGGAAGACGGCGTCGTCGACGATGCAGGAGATGCCGTTGGCCAAGAAGTTGCGGGCGGCGAAGCCGCAGGTGCGGCGGGCCAGCCGGTACTGGGCCTCGGAGTGCTCGTTCCAGCCGGCCTGGGGGTCGGCGAAGCCCGAGCAGACCCATTCGCGCACGTCGTCGAGGCTGATGTGGGCGGTGGGCACGGGCCGGGTCGCCGCCCAGTGCCGGGCCACGGTGGTCTTGCCCGCGCCCGCCGGGCCTATGAGCAGGACGGCGAGGGTGGCGTGACCGGTGCCCTGCGCGGGCGGCGCCGGGTGCGGTACGGGGCCGCCGGGCGGCAGCGCCAGGTGCCCCGTGGGGTCGGTCCAGCCCAGGGCCGCCGGGCCCCCCGGCGGAACCTGCGCCGCCGGGTGCTGTCCCGGCTGGCCCCAGCCCCCCACTGCGTGCTGCATCCGTTGCCACTCCGTCCGTACCACGCCACTGATGCGGAAACGTTACCGTCCCCGGCCGTCCTGCGAAGAACGGCCGGGGACGGTCGGGAGTGCCCCTTGTCCGGGATTCGGCCGGAATCGACCGGCCCGCGATGGCGCCTGCGGGCCGGTCGCCGCCGGGTCCGCTGCCCGGTCGGTCAGCCTCCCGGCGAGTCCGTCCTCCGGTTGGTCGGTCCTCCGGCCGGTCGTCGGTCTACCGGCCGGTCAGTCGCCCAGCTGGTCGGCCAGCTCGTCGGCGAGCGCCCGCAGGGCCAGCCGGTAGGAGCCGATGCCGAAGCCGGCCACGGTCCCGGTCGCCACGGCCGCGATCACCGAGGTGTGCCGGAATTCCTCCCGGGCGTACGGGTTGGAGATGTGCACCTCGATGAGCGGCGCGGTGCGCTGTGCCGCCGCGTCGCGCATCCCGTACGAGTAGTGCGTGAAGGCGCCGGGGTTGATGACCACGGGCAGCCGGCCGTCGGCCGCCTCGTGCAGCCAGCGGATCATCTGGCCCTCGTCGTTGGTCTCGCGGACCTCGACGTCGAAGCCCAGCTCGGCGCCGACCTTCCGGCAGGTGTCCACCAGTCCGGCGTACGAGGTGGCCCCGTACACGTCCGGCTCGCGGGAGCCGAGGCGGCCGAGGTTCGGCCCGTTGAGGACCAGCACCCGGCGGCTCACGCGGAGACCTCGCCGTACGCCGCCACGAGGACGGCCGGGTCGGGGCCCTCCAGGACGGTGGGCTTGGCCAGGCCGTCGAGGACGATGAACCGCAGCAGGTCGCCGCGGGACTTCTTGTCGACCTTCATGGTCTCCAGCAGCTTGGGCCACTGGTCACCGCGGTAGGTCAGTGGCAGGCCGACGGAGGCCAGCACCGACTTGTGGCGGTCGGCGGTCGCGTCGTCCAGGCGGCCGGCGAGGCGGCCCAGCTCGGCGGCGAAGACCATGCCGACGGAGACGGCCGCGCCGTGCCGCCACTTGTAGCGCTCGTTCTTCTCGATCGCGTGGGCGAGGGTGTGCCCGTAGTTGAGGATCTCCCGCAGGCCGGACTCCTTGAGGTCACTGGAGACCACGTCGGCCTTGACCTGGATGGAGCGGACGATCAGCTCGGCGGTGTGCGGGCCGGCGGGGGTACGGGCGGCCTCCGGGTCGGCCTCGACGAGGTCCAGGATCACCGGGTCGGCGATGAAGCCGGCCTTGATGATCTCCGCCAGGCCGCTCACGTAGTCGTGGACCGGCAGCGACTCCAGCGCCGCCAGGTCGCACAGCACGCCGGCCGGCGGGTGGAAGGCGCCCACGAGGTTCTTGCCCTCGGCGGTGTTGATGCCGGTCTTGCCGCCCACGGCCGCGTCCACCATGGCCAGCACGGTGGTCGGTACGGCGATCCAGCGCACCCCGCGCAGCCAGGTGGCCGCGACGAAGCCCGCCAGGTCCGTGGTGGCGCCGCCGCCCACGCCGACGATCACGTCGGTGCGGGTGAAGCCGGACTGGCCCAGCGCCTTCCAGCAGTACGCCGCGACCTCGGCGGTCTTGGCCTCCTCGGCGTTGGGCACCTGGATGGCGATGGCCTCGTAGCCCTGCTCGGCCAGGTCGTCGCGGAGCGCCTCGCCGGTGGACGCGAGCGCCTCCGGGTGGATCACCGCCACGCGCCTGGCCTTCGTGCCGATGAGACCGGCGAGCTCGCCGAGCAGCTGCTCGCCGACCAGGACCTCGTACGCGTCGTGGCCTGCGCTCGCGCCGACCTGGATCCGCGTCACGTCCGTCATACGTCCTTCAACTCCAGTGCGTCGAGGATCGCCTCGGCGACCTCTTCGGGGGTGCGGTTGTCGGTGGCCACCTCGACGCGGGCGACGTCGGTGTACAGGTGGCGGCGGGCCTCCATCAGCTCGCGCCACTGCCGGCGCGGGTTGACGGCGAGCAGCGGGCGGGCGGCGCCGAGGCCGACCCGGCGCACGGCCTCTTCGACGTCCATCGACAGGTAGACCACCGGCTGCCCGGCCAGCAGCTCGCGGGTGTCCGCGTCGAGGACGGCACCGCCGCCGAGCGCCAGGATGCCCCGGTGCTCGGCGACGGCGGCCGCGACGGCAGCCTTCTCCAGCTCGCGGAAGTACGGCTCGCCCTCGTCCACGAAGATCTCGGAGATCTCCCGGCCCTGGGCGGCCACGATGTCCGCGTCGGTGTCCCGGTAGGGCGCGCCGAGCCGATCGGCCAGCAGCGCGCCCACCGTGGACTTGCCGGATCCCATGGGTCCGACGAGGACGACCAGGGGTCCGCCGGTCACCGGATCTGGAGGTTCTCGAGGTACGACGTGACGTTGCGGCGGGTCTCGGCCACCGAGTCGCCGCCGAACTTCTCCACCACCGCGTCCGCGAGGACCAGGGCGACCATGGCCTCGGCCACGATGCCCGCGGCGGGCACCGCGCACACGTCGGAGCGCTGGTGGTGGGCCGCGGCGGCCTCGCCGGTCGCCACGTCGACGGTGGCGAGCGCGCGGGGCACGGTCGCGATCGGCTTCATGGCCGCGCGGACGCGCAGCAGCTCGCCGGTGCTCAGGCCGCCCTCGGTGCCGCCGGCGCGCCCGGAGGTGCGCTTGATGCCCTCGGGGGTGGCGACGATCTCGTCGTGCGCCTTCGAACCGGGGACGCGGGCCAGGTCGAAGCCGTCGCCGACCTCGACGCCCTTGATGGCCTGGATGCCCATCAGGGCCGCGGCCAGGCGGGCGTCGAGACGCCGGTCCCAGTGGACGTGGGAGCCGAGGCCGACGGGCACGCCGTAGGCCAGGACCTCGACGACGCCGCCGAGGGTGTCGCCGTCCTTGTGGGCCTGGTCGATCTCGGCCACCATCGCCTTGCTCGCGTCGGCGTCGAGGCAGCGGACCGGGTCGGCGTCGAGCTTCTCGACGTCGGCCGGGGTGGGGTACACGCCGTACGGGGCCTTGGCGGCGGCCAGTTCGACCACGTGGGAGACGATCTCGATGCCCGCGGCCTCCTTGAGGAAGGAGCGGGCCACGGCGCCGAGGGCGACGCGGGCGGCGGTCTCGCGGGCGCTGGCGCGCTCCAGGATCGGCCGGGCCTCGTCGAAGCCGTACTTCTGCATGCCGGCCAGGTCGGCGTGACCGGGGCGCGGACGGGTCAGCGGCGCGTTGCGGCCGGTCTCCTTCAGCTCCGCCGGGTCCACCGGGTCGGCCGACATGACCTTCTCCCACTTGGGCCACTCGGTGTTGCCGACCATCACGGCCACCGGCGAACCCAGCGACAGCCCGTGCCGGACACCGCCGAGGAAGGTCACCTCGTCCTGCTCGAACTTCATCCGCGCACCGCGGCCATAGCCCAGGCGTCGCCGCGCGAGGTGGTCGGCCACCAGCTCAGTGGTGACCGGAACGCCGGCGGGAAGCCCCTCCAGCGTCGCGACCAGCGCGGGTCCGTGCGACTCCCCAGCGGTCAGCCAACGCAACCTGCTCAACGATGCTCCTCATGCTCGCGCCTGGAACTGCCACGGCCGGTCCGGGTGCGCGGCCCTGGCCCGCCGTACCCGAATCCTCCCACGTCCAGCGTGCCGGACCGATCTCTGGTCCAGCTATCGGACGCCCGTCTCATCCGCAGAGCCGGTCCGGGGCGTCCTGACGACCGCGCCGCGGCGCTGGAGCCACCGCACGCCGGCCCACAGGAAGCAGCCCCCGACGACCGCGAGCAGGGTGTACCGGACCCACTCCGGGGCGTGGCCGAAGGCCAGTCTGAGGAGGGCCGGGATCCAGGCCCCGAGGTCCCACAGGAAGTCGAACCTGCCTGCCAGCACCGTGCCCGCCGTCCCGTCCATGACCACTCCCCCTGGGTTTCACCTGCATCGTCGCAGGTGGGGAGCCTATCGGGCGGCCAGTGCGCGCTCTCCGGCGGCCCGCATGGCGGCGAGCGGGCCGGGGTGGCCGGTCATCTGCCCGACCTGGAGCACGGCCTGGTGGACCAGGAGGTCCAGGCCGCCGACGACCTGGCCGCCGTGCCGGTCCCAGGCGGCCGCGAGGGCGGTGGGCCAGGGCTCGTACAGCACGTCGAAGAGGGTGCCGGGGGCGTCGGGGACGCGCGCCGCGAGGGCGTCGGTGGTCCCGGCGGGGGTGGTGGCGATGACCAGGGGCGCGCTGAGCGCCGCGGCCGCGTCGGCCCAGTCGGCGGTGCGCACGGCCACCCCGAGCCGCTCGCCCCACTGCCGCATCTCGGCCGCGCGGGCCTGGCTGCGGACGTACGCGGTGACCTCGCCGGTGCATATCCGGGACAGGGCCGCGAGGGCCGAGGAGGCGGTGGCCCCGGCGCCGAGGACGGCGGCCGAGGGCACCTCGTCGACGCCGCGCTCGTGCAGCGCGGCGATGATGCCCGGGATGTCGGTGTTGTCGCCGATCCGGCGTCCGTCCTCCGTGAAGACCACCGTGTTGACGGCCTCGACGGAGGCGGCCGTCTCGCTGACCTCGTCCAGCAGCGGCATGACCGCCCGCTTGAGCGGCATGGTCAGCGAGAGCCCGGCCCAGCGGCCGTCGAGCCCCGCCACGAACGCCGGGAGCCCGGCCTCGTCGACCTCGAACCGGTCGTACGACCAGTCGGCGAGGCCCAGCTCCCGGTAGGCGGCGCGGTGCAGCACCGGAGAAAGAGAGTGCTCGATGGGCGAACCCAGCACCGCGGCCCGACGACCAGACATCTGTGACTACCTACCCGTTGTTGTGCTTCTTGTTGAACTCCGCGACCAGTTTCTCGTGCTCGGCGAAGGTCTTGGTGAAGGTGGTCGTCTTTCCGTCAACTGATACGAAGAACATCCACCCGCCCTTGTCGGGATTGAGGGCGGCGTTCAGGGCGTCCGTGCCCGGGTTGCCGATCGGGCCGGGCGGCAGTCCCTCGTGCTTGTACGTGTTGTACGGGTCCTCCAGGGTCCGCGCCTCGGTGCGGCCCACGTGGATGTTGCTCGTGCCCTTGGCGTAGTTGATCGTGGAGTCGAACTCGAGCTTCCGGTTCGTGACGTCGTTGGTGGACTTGAGCCGGTTGTAGATGACGTCCGCCATCTTGCGGAAGTCGTCGTGGTTCATGCCCTCGGCCTGCACGAGGCTGGCGACCGTGACGAGCTGGAGCGGCGAGTCCAGGCCCAGGGACTTGGCCTTGTTCTGGTCGAAGCCGAGCTCCTGGTACTGCGCGGAGGCCTTGGCGACCATCTGCTTGAGCAGCTTCTCCGGCGTGGCCCCGGCGCTCAGGTCGTAGCGCTGCGGGAAGAGGAAGCCCTCCAGCGGGTCCTTGATCTTCGGGTTGTCGTCGGCCCACGCGGGCAGGCCCAGGTTCTTGGCCTGGCTCTTCGCCACCCCTGCCGTGGTGCCCTCGGGCTGCTTGAGCTTCTTGTCGATGGCCTTGTAGACCTCAACGTTGCGCATGCCGGGGTTGACCATCAGCACGTTCTGGGCGGTGCCGCTGAGCATGGCCTCGACGGCGGCCTGGCCCGACATCGTCTTCTTGAGGGTGTAGAGGCCCGGCTGGATGCCGGTGCCGCGCGGGTTCTCCTGCGCTGCGGTGACGAAGGCGTCGGCGCTCTTGACCACACCGGCGGCCTTGAGCACGTTGCCCATCTCGTACAGGCCGGAGCCCGCCTTGATCTCGACCTCGACCGAGCCCGTGCCCTCGCCCGCGTAGTCCTCGGCCGGGCCGAACTTGGCCTTCAGGAAGTCATAGGCGAGGTACCCGCCGCCGCCGACCCCGCCCACCAGGACGAGGGAGACGACCAGGCAGGCCATTCCGCTGCGGCCCTTCTGCTTGCGGCCGCCCCGGCCGCCGCGTTTGCCGCGGCCGCCCCGGTCGCCGGAGTCGTCGTCGTGGCCGTCGTCGTCCCCGCCGCCGGCGAAGAACGCGTGCTCGGGCTCCTCCGGCTCGGCTTCCCCGGCGTCCTCGGGCTGCTCGTCCAGCCACTCCCCCGCCGGCTCGGGTACGAGGTGGCGGCGGTTGGGCGGCTGCGGGGGCGGGTAGGCCTCCGCGGTGCGGTACTGGTCGGGGGCCTCGGCGGGGTAGCCGGCGGGCTGCTGGGCGCCGTACGGGTCGGGCGCGCCGGTGTTCCAGGAGCCGGTGTCCCAGCCGCCCGTGCCGTCCCCGTGGTACTGGCCGGGGGCGGCCTGCTGCGGCTGGGCACCGTACGCGTGCTGCGGGTCCTGGTACTGGGGGTCCTGGTACTGGGGGTCCTGGTACTGCGGCTGCTGCGGGTGGTACTGCCCCGCGGGCTGCTGGGAGTAATACGGGACCTGGGGCTGCTGCTGCGGCTGCTGCGGGTAGTAGTGCTGCTGCTGCGCGCCTTCGTACGGCACCTGGCCGTGCTGGGCCTGGTGTCCGGTCCACGCCTGGTCCCCGTACAGGGGGTCGTCAGGGTGCCACGGTTCGGGGCCCGTGCCCCGGCCATACTCAGTCATCGGTCTCCTGGAGCCGCGAGACGGTGGCCGTGGCGTGGGTACCACGGCTTCCGGTCCGCCTCTTCCATGGGCGACGGCTGTTCGAAAAGCCGCCACATGGCGCGGAACGTTACCGTATCGCGATCAGATGACCACTTCGACGCTCTCGCCGGGCGGATTACCTGATACCCGTTCGGTCTCAAGAGCGTTCTGAAGGATCACCACAGCGGCTGCCTGGTCGATGACCGAACGGCCCTTCTTGGCGTTCTTCCCGGAGGCCCGGAGGCCCTGGGCGGCGGTGACGGTCGTCATCCGCTCGTCCACCAGACGGACCGTCACCGGCTTGATGCCCTTGGCCAGTTCGGTGGCGAAGGCACGCACCTTGGCCGCGGCCGGACCCTCCCGTCCGCTGAGCGAACGGGGCAGTCCGACCACGACCTCCAGGGGCTCGTACTCCTCGACGAGCTGGCGCAGCCGCCGGTGGGCGGCCGGGACGTCACGTCCCGGCACGGTCTCCACCGGCGTGGCGAGCACCCCGTCGGGGTCGCACGAGGCGACCCCGATCCGGGCGTCCCCGACGTCGATCGCGAGCCGACGTCCGCGGCGCAGGGTCATCGTCAGGCCGTCTCGACGACGAGGCGCTCGACCGCGGCGATGGCCTCGGGGATGGCGGCCGGGTTCTGGCCGCCGCCCTGGGCCACGTCCGGCTTGCCGCCACCGCCGCCACCGAGGGTCTTGGCGGCCGTACGGACCAGGTCGCCGGCCTTGAGGCCGCGCTCGCGGGCGGCCTCGTTGGTGGCGATGACCGTCAGCGGGCGCTCGTTGGCCGTGGTGAAGAGCGCCACGACGGCCGGGCGGTCGCCCGGGATGCGGCCGCGCACGTCGAGGACCAGCTTGCGCAGGTCGTCGGCGCCGGTGCCGTCCGGCACCTGGCCGACCACAAGGGCCACGCCGCGGATGTCCTGGGCGTTCTCGGCGAGTCCGGCGGCGGCCTGGAGGACCTTCTCCGCGCGGAACTTCTCGATCTCCTTCTCGGCGTCCTTGAGCTTGGTGAGCATCGAGGAGATCTTCTCCGGCAGCTCCTCCGGACGGCCCTTGACCAGCTCCTGGAGCTGGGCGACGACCGTGTGCTCCTTGGCGAGGAAGTTGTACGCGTCCACGCCGACCAGGGCCTCGACGCGGCGCACGCCGGAACCGATGGAGGACTCGCCGAGCAGCTTCACCAGGCCGAGCTGGCTGGTGTTGCCGACGTGCGTGCCGCCGCACAGCTCCTTGGAGAAGTCGCCGATGGTCACGACGCGCACGCGCTCGCCGTACTTCTCGCCGAACTCGGCGATGGCGCCCTGCTTCTTCGCCTCGTCGATGCTCATGATCTCGGCGGTGACGTCGAGCTCGCGGGAGAGCACCTCGTTGATCTTCTGCTCGACGTCGGTGAGGACGGTGCCGGGGACGGCGTTCGGCGAGCCGAAGTCGAAGCGGAAGCGGCCGGGCGAGTTCTCGGAGCCGGCCTGGGCGGCCGTCGGGCCGAGGGCGTCGCGCAGCGCCTGGTGGGTCAGGTGGGTGGCCGAGTGGGCGCGGGCGATGGCCCGGCGGCGCTTGACGTCGATGGCGGCGTACGCGGAGGCGCCGACCGTCACCTCGCCGACCTGGACGGATCCCTTGTGGACGGAGACGCCCGGGACGGGCTGCTGGACGTCGCGGACCTCGATGACGGCGCCGGAGTCGAGCTTGATGCGGCCCTGGTCGGCGAGCTGGCCGCCGCCCTCGGCGTAGAACGGGGTGCGGTCCAGGACGACCTCGACCTCGTCGCCCTCGGAGGCGGCCGGCGCGGAGACGCCGTTGACCAGCAGGCCGACGATGGTGGACTCGCCCTGCGTGGTGGCGTAGCCGGTGAACTCGGTGGCGCCGGAGCCGTCGGCGATCTCCCGGTAGGCGGACATGTCCGCGTGGCCGGTCTTCTTGGCCTTGGCGTCGGCCTTGGCGCGGTCGCGCTGCTCCTGCATCAGGCGGCGGAAGCCGGACTCGTCCACGGAGAGGCCCTGCTCGGCGGCCATCTCCAGGGTGAGGTCGATCGGGAAGCCCCAGGTGTCGTGGAGCAGGAACGCCTTGTCGCCGGAGAGGACCGTGCCGCCGGCGGCCTTGGTCTCGGTCACCGCGGTGTCGAGGATGTTCGTGCCGCCCTTGAGGGCCTTGAGGAACGCGGCCTCCTCGGCGAGCGCGACGGTCTCGATGCGCTTGCGGTCGGTGAGCAGCTCCGGGTACTGCTGGCCCATCGTGTCGATGACGACGTCGATCAGGTCCTTGACCACGGGGCCGGTGGCGCCCATGAGGCGCATGTTGCGGATGGCGCGGCGCATGATGCGGCGCAGCACGTAGCCGCGGCCCTCGTTGCCGGGGGTCACGCCGTCGCCGATGAGCATCACGGAGGTGCGCATGTGGTCGGCGACCACACGCATCGAGACGTCCGTGTCCTTCGCGGCGCCGTAGCGGACGCCGGTCAGCTCGGTGGCCTTGTCCATGACGACGCGCAGGGTGTCGGTCTCGTACATGTTCTGCACGCCCTGCAGGATCATCGCGAGGCGTTCCAGGCCGAGACCGGTGTCGATGTTCTTGGAGGGCAGGTCGCCGAGGATCGGGAAGTCCTCCTTGCCCTCGCCGGCGCCGCGCTCGTACTGCATGAAGACCAGGTTCCAGATCTCCACGTACCGCTCGTCGTTGACGGCCGGGCCGCCCTCGATGCCGAACTCGGGGCCGCGGTCGTAGTTGATCTCGGAGCAGGGGCCGCAGGGGCCCGGGACGCCCATGGACCAGAAGTTGTCCTTCTTGCCCAGGCGCTGGATGCGCTCGGCGGGGACGCCGATCACGTCGCGCCAGATCGTCTCGGCCTCGTCGTCGTCGAGGTAGACGGTGATCCAGAGCTTCTCCGGCTCCAGGCCGTAGCCGCCGTCCGCCACGGAAGCCGTGAGCAGCTCCCAGGCGTACTTGATGGCGCCTTCCTTGAAGTAGTCGCCGAAGGAGAAGTTGCCGCACATCTGGAAGAACGTGCCGTGGCGGGTGGTCTTGCCGACCTCTTCGATGTCGGGCGTGCGGACGCACTTCTGCACGCTCGTGGCCCGCGGGGCCGGGGGCTTGGTCTCACCGAGGAAGTACGGCTTGAACGGCACCATGCCCGCGTTGACCAGCAGCAGAGTCGGGTCGTCGGCGATGAGCGACGCCGAAGGGACGACGGTGTGACCGCGCTCCTCGAAGAAGCTCAGCCAGCGGCGGCGGATTTCAGCCGACTCCATCAGTGGTCCTCATTCCGGTTGTACGAATTCAGTCGGGGGTGTTGCTTGCGGCCGCGGGCGGCGGGCGGGTTCTCGATCTCCGCACGCCGTCGCGGGGCGGGCAGTGCCTGGACCTGGTCCGGGTCCTGGCGCAGCCCGAGTGCGTCGTTCAGTTCGTCCTCGCGCTGGGCCATGCCGGCCTTGATGTCGAGGGCGAAGTCCTTGAGGCGGTGGCCCGCCTCGACGGCCTTGTCCGCGGCCTGCGCGGCGAGGCTCTCGGGGGTCAGCTGCCTGAGCTTGCGGTTGACCTTGGTGGTGGCCCACACGCCCGCTGCGGCGCCTGCGGTGAACCAGAAGGTGCGGCGGAACATCGCGATCTCAGTCCTTCTGCTTCCGGCGCCGGGCCGCGGGTACGGTCCGTCCGACGATCACCGTACGCCGGGTGGCCCGGGCGGGCACCTCCTCCGTACGGCCCAGCGCCTTGCGCACGCCGTAGCCGAAGGCCGCGACCTTGACCAGCGGGCCGCCGAAGGCGGAGGCCACGGTCGAGGAGAGCGCGGAGGCGTTGGAGGTGACCTCCTGGACGTCGCTGGTGATGGCGTCGACCTTGTCGAGCTGGGTGCGGGCGGAGCGTACGGTCGTGGACGCGTCGGCCAGCAGCGGCACCGCGCGGTCCGTCACGTCCGCCACGAGCCGGGTGGTCGCCCTGAGCGTCTGGGCCAGCCTCGCCAGCACCACGGCGAGGAACGAGACCAGGATCGCCCAGAAGACGGCCACGATGATCCCGGCCACCTCTCCACCGGACACGTGCACCGCTCCCTGATCGAAGAACACATAACGAAAAAGCCCTGCCCCGACCCTATCGCGCCGGGGGTACGCCGCCGTACCGGAATTCCGGGGTTCGACGAGCGCCTTGTACGCAGCGCATCCGGAGCAGTACGCTCCGTGTCCCATGCGAGCAAGCACGTACGGCAATCTTCCCTCGGAGCTGAACGGCTTCTTCGGGCGGGGTCCCGAACTCGCCGAGCTGGGACGGCTGCTGGAGGCCTCGCGGCTGGTGACCGTGACCGGTGTCGGCGGCGTGGGGAAGTCCCGGCTGGCCCTGAGGGCCGCCCGTCAGGTGCAGGAACGCTACTGCGACGGGGTGTGGCTCGCGGAGCTGTCCGCCGTCCGCGACCCGGAACTCCTGGACCACGCCGTGTCGGAGGCGCTCGGCCTCACGGATCACACCGCGCGGCCGCCGCGTGAGGTGCTCGCCGAGTACCTGGCCGACCGGCGGGCGCTGCTCGTGCTGGACGGCGTCGAGCAGCTGGTGGACGCGTGCGCGGAGCTGGTGCGGGAGCTGTTGCGCAGGGCGCCCGGGCTGCGGGTGCTGGCGGTGGGCCGCAGGCCGCTGTGCCTGGACGGCGAGCAGTGCTTCCCCCTGGCCCCGATGGCCGGCCCGGAGGCGGCGGAGCTGCTGGAGGCGCGGGCGGGTGCGGTGGTGCCCGGGTTCGCCCTGACGGAGGGCAACCGGGAGGCGGTGGACGAGCTGTGCGCCCGCCTCGACGGCATCCCGCTGGCCGTGGAGCTGGCGGCCGGACGGTTGCGGAGCCTGTCCGTGGCGCAGGTGCTGGCCCGTCTGGAGGACCGGTTCCGGCTGCTGACCGGCGGGGCGCGCGGGACGCTGCCGCGCCACCAGGCGCTGCGTACGGCCATCGGCTGGAGCCACGAGCTGTGCACCCCGCAGGAGCGGCTGCTGTGGGCGCGGCTGTCCGTGTTCGCGGGCCAGTTCGACCTCGACGCGGCGGAGTACGTGTGCGGGGGCCCCGAACTCCCCCAGGACGACGTGCTGGACGTCGTCGGCGAGCTGCTGGCCCAGTCGCTGCTGGTGAGGGAGGAGGGCCCGGCCGGGGTCCGCTACCGGATGCTGGACACCGTACGGGAGTACGGGGCGGGCTGGCTCACGGCGCAGGGCGAGACCGAGCGGCTGCGGCGGCGGCACCGGGACTGGTACATGGGGCTGGCGACCTGGTGCGAGCTGGACTGGTTCAGCCCGCGGCAGGCCGAGGTGGCCGCGCGGGTGGACACGGAACTGCCGAACCTGCGGCTGGCCCTGGAGTGCTGCCTGGAGGACCCGGAGGAGGGCCACCTGGGCCAGTACCTGGCGGGCACGCTGTGGTTCTACTGGGCGGGCTGCGGGCGGCTGGCGGAGGGGCGGCACTGGCTGGACCGGGCGCTGGAGGTGACGGCGGACCACGACGGCTCGCGGCTGAAGGCGCTGTGGGTGCTGGGGTACGTGGCGGCCCTGCAGGGGGACCAGGTGGCCGCGCTCGCGGCTCTGCACGAGTGCCGGGACGGCGCCGCGGCGGCCGGGAACCCGGTGGCCATGGCGTACGCGGTGCACCGGCTGGGCTGCCTGGCGCTGGTCTCGGACGAGGTGGAGCGGGCCGGGGAGCTGTTCGGCGCGGCGCTGGAGCGGTACCGCGAGGTCGGCGAGCTCAACAGCAACGTCCTGATGTGCCAGGTGGAGCTGGCGCTGGCGCTGGCCTTCCAGGGCGACATGGCGGGGGCGCTGCGGCTGTGCCACGAGGTCCGGGAGATCTGCGAGGACCACGGGGAGCGGTGGGCGAAGGCGTACGTGCTGTACGTGCTGGGGTACGCGGCGCTGGGCGCGGGCGACCTGCCGGGGGCGCGGGCGCTGCTCGTCGAGTGCGTGACGATCAACCACGCCTTCCACGACCTGCTGGGCCTGGTGCTGGCGGTGGAGCTGCTGGCGCTGCTGACGGCCACGGAGGGCGATCCCGCGGAGGCCGCGGTGCTCCAGGGCGCGGCGGACCGGCTGTGGGACTCGGTCGGGCTGCGGCTGTTCGGCTCGGGGTACTTCAACGGCCCCCGGCTGGCCTGCAAGGAGCAGGCGGGCGAGGCGCTGGGCGAGCAGCGGTACGAGGCGCTGGCGGCCGAGGGCCGGACGCTGGACGCGGACGCGCTGGCCGCCCGGGCGCTGCGCGGGCCGGCCCGCGCGCGGGTGGCCCTGCCGGCGCCGCGTACCGGCGGGGCCGCACAACAGAACAGGCCCGCCGACTCCCGTGAGGGGAGCCGGCGGGCCTGACCAGCCTGTGGGTTCCCCCGGCGTCACCGCCGGGGCCACCCCTACGCTCGCGGAGGCTTAGCGGGCGTAGTACTCGACGACGAGCTGCTCGTCGCAGATGACCGGGATTTCCTTGCGGTTCGGGTCACGGTCGAGGCGGAAGGCCAGGGCCTTCAGGTTGACCTGCAGGTAGCGAGGGGTCTCGCCCTCACCCGCGTAGCCACCCTCACGGGCGACCTGGAACGGGTGCTTGTCGCGGCTGCGCTCGCGGACCGTCACGACGTCGTCGGGACGGACGCGGAACGACGGCTTGTCGACCTTGCCACCGTTGACCTCGATGTGGCCGTGAACGACCATCTGGCGGGCCTGGTAGATGGTGCGGGCGATGCCCGAACGCAGCACCAGGGCGTCGAGGCGACGCTCGAGCTCGACGACCAGCGCCTCGCCCGTCTTGCCCTCGGCCTTCTTCGCGCGGTCGTACGCGCGGGCCATCTGCTTCTCGGAGATGTCGTACTGCGCGCGCAGACGCTGCTTCTCCAGCAGACGGACCTTGTAGTCCGAGTTCTGCTTGCGGCCACGGCCGTGCTCGCCCGGCGGGTAGGGGCGAGCCTCGAAGTACTTGACGGCCTTCGGCGTCAGGGCGATGCCGAGGGCGCGAGACTTCTTGACCTTGGGTCGTGCCTGGTTCACGAGGAACCTACCTCCATGTAAGTTAGGTGAGCCTTACCTTATTCGAGGAGGACGTAATGTCTCGACCACATGGGATCTCCCTGCCCAGTGCGCATCGCAGTTCGGACGAGAACCAATCCACGTCCGCTGACGACGACGGTAAGCAAGGTCAGCCGCGTCCCAGGGAAGGCGCTCGACAGCCCACCGGAGCCGAGCGCGTACGAACCCTCGTTGAGTCCAACGCCTCAGTATCCCTCACTCTGCCGGGTGCTCGTGACGCGCGGGACGCGTACGGGCCCGAAGAGCCGGGGACGGGGATGCCGGTCGCGCGGACCGTCACCCCGGACGGGGACGTGCTTCTCCTGGTTCCAGGGGAAAGCGCGGCTGCCAGGGCGGCCGCTCACGCCCAGGACGACGACCTCACGGCCGTGATCGAGATCACGGACGTGGCGCCGGTGTCCGTGCCCCATCGTATCCGGGGCCGCGCGTGGCTCGCCGGGTGGCTGACCCCCGTGCGCGGGGAGGAGCGCGCCGCGGCCGCGATGCTGCTGGCCGAGCGGCAGCCGGTGGGCGAGCTGCTGGGCCTCGGGGAGGCCCTCCACCCGGAGCCCGCGCCCGGTGCGTACGGCCGTCCGGCGTGGATGCTGCTGCGCCTGGAGGTCGGAGAGGTCGGCGTGGACGACCTGTGGGGCACGGAGTACGTCGACCCCGACGCCCTTGCCGCCGCCGCCCCGGACCCGCTGGCCGCGCACGAGGCGGAGCTGCTGCAGCACCTGCACGCGGCCCACGGCGACCGGGTGGGCGGGCTCTGCGCGCTGCTCGGCGCGCGCGAGGCCGAGGCCGGGGCCGGGGGCCGCCGGGCGGTGCCCCTGGCGCTGGACCGCTTCGGACTGCGGATCCGCTTCACCGGCGACCGGCCCTTCGACGCGCGCTTCGACTTCCCCGAGCCGGTGCGGGACGTGTGCGGGCTGCGGCGCGCGATGCACACCCTCTTCGAGGCGGCGGCGGGCTGACCGAGTGCTTGATCCCGGTGTACCGCCGCCGCGGCGGGCGCCACTGCGCTGGCGCTCGGTTCCGGGTCACCGCCGTGGTGAGACCCGCCGGCCAGGCTGCGAGGGCTGCGGCAACGGGCGCTGGACGCAGACGCATGCGCGGAGCCGTTTCCCCACCCCGCCCCTTTCCCGAAACCGGGGCTCCGCCCCGGACCCCGCGCCTCAAACGCCGGCGAGGCTGTATTCAGCCCCTCCGGCGTTTGAGGAGCGGGGGTCCGGGGGCGGAGCCCCCGAAGGGGTCCGGGCGGAGCCCGGGAACGGAGGAAGGGCGGGTAGGGGACCAGCCCCGCAGGGCAACGACCCGCACCCCGTATGGCCCGGCACCCGCAAGCGCACCGCACCCGGCACGGGACCGGCACCCGGCACCCGGCACCCGGCACGGGACCCGCACCCTATTCGCCGCGCAAGCGCCCCCGTACCCGCTCGACCACGTCCGCGTACCGCGCCTCCGCCCCGTACCGCGTCGGCTCGTAGTACCGCCGCCCGGCCACCGCGTCCGGCGCGTACTGCTGCGCCGCGATCCCGCCCGGCACGTCGTGCGGGTACACGTACCCCTGCGCATGGCCCAGCTTCGCCGCGCCCTTGTAGTGGCCGTCGCGCAGGTGCGCCGGCACCGGCCCCGCCAGGCCGGCGCGGACGTCGGCGAGCGCGGCGCCTATCGCGGTGGTGGCGGTGTTCGACTTGGGGGCCAGGGCCAGCGCGATCGTCGCGTGCGAGAGGGTCAGCGCCGCCTCCGGGAAGCCGATCATCGCCACCGCCTGGGCCGCGGCCACCGCGGTCGGCAGGGCCGTCGGGTCGGCCAGCCCGATGTCCTCGCTGGCCGAGATCATCAGCCGCCGGGCGATGAACCGCGGGTCCTCCCCCGCCTCGATCATCCGCGCCAGGTAGTGCAGCGCCGCGTCCACGTCCGAGCCCCGGATGGACTTGATGAGCGCGCTGGCCACGTCGTAGTGCTGGTCGCCGTCCTTGTCGTACCGGACCGCCGCGCGGTCGACGGCCTCCTCCACCGTCTGGAGCGTGATCTCGTCCTCGCCCTTGGCGATGGCGGACCCGGCGCCGGCCTCCAGCGCGGTCAGCGCGCGCCGCGCGTCACCGCCCGCGATCCGCAGCAGGTGCGCCTCGGCGTCCTCCGGCAGCGTGACCGCGCCGCCGAGCCCCCGCTCCTCCGTGAGCGCGCGCCGCATCAGGCCGCGCAGGTCGTCGTCGGTCAGGGGCTCCAGCGTGAGCAGCAGCGAGCGGGAGAGCAGCGGGGAGATCACCGAGAAGTACGGGTTCTCCGTCGTCGCCGCGATCAGCGTGACCCAGCGGTTCTCGACGGCCGGGAGCAGCGAGTCCTGCTGGGCCTTGCTGAAGCGGTGGATCTCGTCGAGGAAGAGCACCGTCTCCTTGCCGTACCCCCCGGCGGCACGGCGGGCGCCCTCGATGACGGCCCGCACCTCCTTG
The DNA here is from genome assembly GCF_044759445.1 of Streptomyces sp. NPDC101118. Lineage (NCBI taxonomy): Bacteria > Bacillati > Actinomycetota > Actinomycetes > Kitasatosporales > Streptomycetaceae > Streptomyces > Streptomyces sp. NPDC101118. Next base: position 136,382 of record NZ_JBIVZG010000014.1, read on the forward strand.
ACGCCCGCGGTGATCGCGGACAGCTCCACGAAGCGCTTCTGCGTGGCCTGGCTGACCACGTAGGCCAGGGTGGTCTTGCCGATGCCGGGCGGGCCCCAGAGGATCACGGAGGAGGCGCCGGCCGGGCCGCCCTGCCCCTCCCCGACCAGCCGCCGCAGCGGCGAGCCGGGCTTGAGCAGGTGCTGCTGGCCGACGACCTCGTCCAGGGTGCGCGGGCGCATGCGGACGGCGAGCGGGGAGCTCGCCGGGTCCTTCTCCTGGCGGTCCTCGGCGGCGGCGGTGAACAGATCGGGTTCCACGCCTGAAAGCCTAGGGCAGGCCGCCGACAATCAGGCCCGGCCCGGTGGCCGCCCGGCCGGCCGGCGGACGGAGCCCCGTCGCCGGGCCGACCGGGGAAGGAGCCGGGGGACGGGACGGCCCCCCGGGACTCAGGAGGTCCAGAAGTCCCACCAGCGCGTCAGGATCAGCATCCCGATGATCCCGACGTGCAGCACGGGCAGCACCCAGGTGAACTCGGCCAGGAAGTTCCGCAGCCAGGCGGGCGCCGGCAGCAGCCCCTCGCGGATGTTGTGCGCGGTGATGTACCAGAACATGAAGATCGTGGCGACCCAGGCCAGGCAGCACCACAGGCACAGCGAGCTGATGACGTACAGCGACTGGTACTGCAGCCAGGTGCAGAACCCCACGCCGAAGAGCGTGCCCGCGTTGAAGGTCAGCCAGTACCAGGGCCGGAAGCTCGCCGCGGCCAGCAGGCTCATGCCGACGCAGATCACGATGCCGTAGGAGACGAGGCCCAGCATCGGGTTCGGGAAGCCGAAGGCCGACGCCTGGTCGCTCTTCATGATGTTGCCGCACGCGACCACGGGGTTGAGGCTGCACCCCGGGGTGAAGTTCGGGTCCTCGAGCAGCTTGAACTTGTCGATCGTGATCACCCAGGAGGCCAGCAGGCCCGCGGCCCCGGTGATCACCAGCAGCCACGCCAGCGCCCTGCTCCCGCCGACGGTCCGCGTGGTCTTCTCAGCTGTGGTGGTCATGGCGTCGTTCGTATCCCGTCATCGGTCGTCCGGCCCGTAGGAGCAAGGTCATTGTGCCGCACGGGCCCCGCTGTCCACCGTTCGGTGGACACGGGTCCGTACGGCCGGGGGGACCGTTCCGGCCACCCGCCCGCCAGGCTCTTGGACATGACACCTCTCGCAGTGGAAGTACGCGGACTGCGCAAGCAGTACGGGGAGGTCCGGGCCGTCGACGGCCTGGACCTGACGATCCGGCAGGGCGAGGTCTTCGGCCTCCTCGGCCCCAACGGCGCCGGCAAGAGCACGACGGTGGAGATCCTCCAGGGCCACCGCGACCGCGACGGCGGCGAGGTCCGCGTCCTGGGCGCGGACCCCGCCACGGCCGGCCGGGCCTGGCGCTCCCGGGTCGGCATCGTCTGGCAGGACGAGTCGGCCCCGGCGGAGCTGACGGTACGCGAGACCGTCGAGCACTTCGCGCGCTACTACCCGGCGCCGCGCGACCCGCGCGAGGTGATCGCCCTGGTCGGCCTGGAGGCCGAGGCGGACCGGCGGGTCAAGGGCCTCTCCGGCGGCCGGCGGCGCCGCCTCGACGTGGCCCTCGGGGTCATCGGCGGCCCGCAGCTGCTGCTCCTGGACGAGCCGACCACCGGCTTCGACCCGGCCGCCCGGCGGCAGTTCTGGGAGCTGATCCGGCAGCTGGCGGACGAGGGCACGACCATCCTGCTCACCACCCACTACCTGGAGGAGGCCGAGGCCCTGGCCGACCGGCTCGCGGTGGTGGCCGGCGGCAGGGTCGTCGCCGAGGGCGAACCGGCCGCGCTTCGAAGCCGGTTCGGCACCGGCGCCACCGTCGAGTGGACCGAGGGCCCGGACGGCGCGTCCCGCTCCGTGGCGACGGACACCCCGACCCGGACCGTGGCCGAACTGATGACCCGCTTCGACGGCGAGATCCCGGGGCTGCGCGTCACCCGCCCCACGCTCGAAGACGTGTACCTGCGCCTGACCGGGCAGCAGGGCCCCGCCGACGGCACGGCCGGCCCGGCCGCGACCACCCCCCTCACCCGGAAGGACGTCCGATGACCACCCCCGCCGCCACGGCCGCGACCTCCCCGCAGGCCGCCGCCCGCGCCCTGCCCGGCGCCTGGACCCTGGGCCTCGGCCGGGGCGTCCTGGAGCTGCGCCAGTTCTTCCGCCAGCGCGACCAGGTGATCTTCACCTTCGCCTTCCCGGTGGTGTTCCTGGCCCTGTTCGCCTCGATCTTCCGGGACCAGGTGGAAGGCACGGACATCACCGCCTCCCAGCTCTACGCGGCCGGCATGGTCGCCGCGGGCGTCATGTCCGTCTCGTTCCAGTCGCTGGGCATCTCCATCGCCATCGAGCGCGACGAGAAGGTGCTGCGGAGGCTGCGCGGCACGCCGATGCCCCCGGCCGCGTACTTCCTGGGCAAGGTCTGGCTGGTGCTGGTCACCGGGCTCGCCGAGACCGCGCTGCTGCTCGGCGTGGGCACCGCGCTGTTCGGCCTCGACCTGCCGGGCACCGCCGCCAAGTGGCTGACCTTCGGCTGGGTGTTCGCCCTCGGCCTGACCGGCTGCGCCCTGCTCGGCATCGCGATCAGCAGCCTGCCGCGCTCCGGCAAGAGCGCGAGCTCCGTGGTCGTCCTGCCCTTCCTGGTCCTGCAGTTCGTCTCCGGGGTGTACATCCCGGTCGGCTCGCTGCCCGACTGGCTGCTGAACATCGGCGCGCTGTTCCCCCTGAAGTGGATGTGCCAGGGCTTCCGCGGGGTGTTCCTGCCGGAGTCGGCCGCCGTGCTGGAGCAGGCGGGGAGCTGGGAGTACGGACGGATCGCCCTGGTGCTGGGCGCGTGGTGCATCGGAGGATTGGTGCTGTGTCTGCTCACCTTCAAGTGGAAGAACCGCCGCGACGGCTGACGGAGTTCGCCGGGAGCGCCGGAGCGCGCGACGCCCACGTGTGGGAGCGCGCGTTCCGGCCGTGGGACCTCTACTTCGCGGTCGTCTGGGCCGCGACCGCGGTGTTCCTGCTCGGGGCCGCCGAACCGCCCGCCCCCTACCGGCTGACCGCCGTGGGCCTGCTGGCCCTCCTCGTGCCCTGGTACGTGGCGGTGGGCCGGCCGGCGATCCTCACCGAGGGCGAGGACCTGCGGCGCTCGACGGTGTACCTCGCGGGGGCGATGGCGCTGTTCCTGCCCGCCGGGTTCCTGGCCGGCGAGACCCGGCTGGCCACCTTCGCCCTGGCGCCGCACTGCTTCATGCTCCTGTCTCTGCGCCGGGCGATGGCCGCGTCCGCCGTGCTCAACCTCGTACCGGTCGCCGGCTGGGCCCTGATCTGGCGGCCCCCGGCCCACGTGGTCTTCTTCAACTCGGTGTTCGCCGCGGTGACCCTGGTCTTCTCCGCCTTCTTCGGCGGCTGGATCATCCGGATCATCGAGCAGAGCCGGGACCGGGCCCGCCTCATCGCCGAACTGGAGGCCCGCCGTGAGGAGGTGGCGCGGCTCTCCGCGGAGCGCGGTGCGCTGGCCGAGCGGGAGCGGATGTCGCGGGAGATCCACGACACGCTGGCGCAGGGCTTCACCAGCCTGCTGATGCTCGTCCAGGCCGTGCAGTCCGAGCTCGACCACGACCTGCCGGAGGCCCGCCGTCACCTGGACCTGATGGCGGTGACCGCGCGGCAGAACCTCGCCGAGGCCCGGGCCCTGGTCGCCGGCGGCGCTCCGGCCGACCTGGACGGCGGCTCGCTGCCCGACGCGGTACGGCGGCTGGCCGACCGGCACGAACCGCAGGCCGCGGTCACCGTCACCGGCCCGGTACGGCCGTTGCCGCCCGCGCTGGAGGTGGTGGCCCTGCGCACCTGCCAGGAGGCCCTGGCCAACGCCGCCAAGCACGCGGGCCCCGGCGCCGCGGTCCGGCTCTCGCTCGCCTACGGTGATCATGAACTGACGGTGTCGGTACGGGACCGGGGCCGCGGCTTCGCGCCGGACGCCCCGACCCGCGGCTTCGGCCTGCGCGGCCTGCGCGCCCGCGCCGCCGAGGCGGGCGGCACCGCCTCCGTGACCAGTGCCCCCGGCCTGGGCACCACCGTCTCCGTCACCCTGCCGACCGACCCCGGGAGTGCCCCGTGATCCGCATCGTGCTCGCCGACGACCACCCCGTGGTACGGGAGGGCCTGCGCGGCATGCTCAGCGCCGAACCGGACCTGGAGGTGGTCGGCGAGGCCGCCAGCGGCCCGCAGGCGGAGGCCCTGGCCGCCGAACTGCGGCCGGACATCGTGCTGATGGACCTGCGGATGCCGGGCGGCGACGGGGTCGAGTCGACCGGCCGGATCACCGCGGCGGGCCTGCCCTGCCGGGTGGTGGTCCTCACGACGTACGAGACCGACCGCGACATCCTGCGGGCGGTGGAGGCGGGCGCCGCCGGCTACCTCCTCAAGGACCTCGCCCGCGGTGAGCTAGCCGAGGCGGTACGGGCGGCCGTGCGCGGCGAGACCGTGCTGGCCCCCACCGTCGCGGGCCGCCTGGTGGACCGGCTGCGCGCGAAGCCCGGGCGGCCCCGGCTCTCGGACCGGGAGGTGGCGGTGCTGCGGCTGGTCGCCGACGGCCTGACCAACGCGGAGGTCGGCCGCCGCCTCTACGTGGCGGAGTCCACGGTCAAGACCCACCTGCTGCGGATCTTCGGCAAGCTGGGCGTGGACGACCGCACGGCGGCCGTGACCACCGCCCTGCGCGAGGGCCTGCTGTAGACGCAGACGCCGGAGGGGCCTGCCGCACGCGGCAGGCCCCTCCGGCGTCCGACGGGATCACGCCAGCTTCGTCCGGACGGTCGCCACCAGGTCCGCGACCGGCACCGCGGTCTGCTCGCCGGACTCCATGTCCTTCAGCTGGACGACGCCCTCGGCGAGGTCACGCTCGCCGGCGACCACGGTCAGCCGCGCGCCGCTGCGGTTCGCGTCCTTCATGGCGCCCTTGAGGCCCTTGCCCCCGTACGCGAAGTCGGCCGCGATCCCGGCCCGGCGCAGCTCGGTCACCTTGCCGAACAGCAGCCGGCGGGCCTCCTCGCCGATGGCGACGGCGAACACGGCGGTGGCGGCCGGGATGTCCAGCTCCACGCCCTCGGCCTCCAGGGCCAGCACCGTGCGGTCCACGCCCAGCGCCCAGCCCACGGACGGCAGCGCGGGGCCTCCGATCATCTCGGACAGGCCGTCGTACCGGCCGCCGCCGCCGACCGCGGACTGCGAGCCCAGGCCGTCGTGCACGAACTCGAAGGTCGTGCGGGTGTAGTAGTCCAGGCCGCGCACGAGCTTCGCGTCGTCCTCGAAGACCACGCCCGCCGCGGTCACCAGCGCGCGCACCTCGTCGTGGTACGCCTTGCACGCGTCGCACAGGTAGTCGCGCAGCAGCGGGGCGTCGACGAGCTGCTTCTGGACGTCGGCACGCTTGTCGTCCAGGACCCGCAGCGGGTTGATCTCGGCCCGGCGCAGGGTCTCCTCGTCCAGGTCGAGGCCGCGCAGGAAGGTCTGGAGCGCCTCGCGGTAGACCGGGCGGCACTCCTTGTCGCCCAGCGAGTTCAGCAGGATGCGGAAGTTCTGCAGGCCCAGGGAGCGGTACGCCTGGTCGGCCAGGATGATCAGCTCGGCGTCCAGGGCCGGGTCCTCGGCGCCGATCGCCTCGGCGCCGACCTGCGAGAAGTGGCGGTAGCGGCCCTTCTGCGGGCGCTCGTAGCGGTAGTACGAGCCCGAGTACCAGAGCTTGACCGGCAGGTTGCCCTGCTTGTGCAGGCTGGCCTCCAGGGCCGCGCGCAGCACGGAGGCGGTGCCCTCGGGACGCAGGGCGAGCCTGTCGCCGCCCTTGGTCTCGAAGGCGTACATCTCCTTGGTCACGATGTCCGTGGACTCGCCGACGCCGCGGGCGAAGAGGTCGACGTCCTCGAAGCCGGGGGTCTCGATGTAGCCGTAGCCGGACGTGCGGAGCGGGCCGGAGATGGCCTCGCGCACCGCCAGGTACTTCGCGGAGTACGGCGGGATCAGGTCGTACGTGCCCTTGGGGGCCTTGAAGGTGCTCACGAAACTCTCGTCACATTCCTCGTCGTGGGGCGGCGGTGCCGTCTCCCAGGCCGGCGGCGACTTCCCGGAGGTACGGGTTGGTCGCGCGCTCGCGGCCGATGGTGGTCTGGGGGCCGTGGCCGGACAGCACCACGGTCGAGTCGTCGAGCGGCAGGCACACGCGGGCCAGCGACTCGAGCATCTCGGCGTGGGAGCCGCCGGGCAGGTCGGTGCGTCCGATGGAGCCGGCGAACAGCAGGTCGCCCGAGAAGAACACGGACGGCACGTCCGCGAGCTCGGGCATCCGGAAGGTCACCGACCCCCTGGTATGACCGGGCGCGTGCGCGACGGTGAAGTCCAGACCGGCCAGCTTCAGCTCGCTGCCGTCGGTGAGCTCACGGAGGTCGTCCGGCTCCCCCACGGTCAGCTCGCCCATCAGCGGCATCCCGATGGAACGGCCCAGCGCCTTCTCCGGGTCGCTCATCATGTAGCGGTCCTCGGGGTGGATCCAGGCGGGCACGTCGTGCGCCCCGCAGACCGGAACCACGGAGGCGACATGGTCGATGTGGCCGTGGGTGAGGACGACCGCGACGGGCTTGAGCCGATGTTTCCGGAGGGTGTCCTCGACTCCCTGGGTGGCCTGGTGGCCCGGGTCGATGATCACGCACTCCTCGCCGGCGGCGGGGGCGACCACGTAGCAGTTGGTCCCCCAGGCCCCGGCGGGGAACCCGGCAATGAGCACGTTCGTCCTCAGATCGTCATCGGGCCGGCGTAGCGGCGGGCGGATTGCGGCAGATCAGAGCCTACCGGCGCTGCTCAGCACACAGCGAACCCATATACGGTACGGCCTGACCCAGCCCGGACAGCAGCACGTGAGAGCACAAGGAGACGACCCGGTGGTCACCAGTGAGCAGCGGCGGAAGAACGCCAGGGAGAAGTTCGAGCGGCAGCAGCAGCGCCGGGTGGACGCCCAGCGCAAGGCGCGCCGCAAGGGCGCGGTCATCGGCTCGGCGGTGGCGGTGGTGATCGCGGCGGTCGTGGCGACCGTGGCGTCCGGCGCGTTCTCCTCGAAGGACGACGCCACGCCCGAGGCCCGGCCGAGCTCGACCGCGACGCCCTCGGCCACCCCGGAGGCGAAGAAGGAGCCCGCCATGGCGATCGACCAGAAGGCGAAGTACACCTTCGCCCTCAAGACGAACCAGGGCGACCTCGGCATCACGATGGACGCGGCCAAGACCCCGCACACCGTGAACTCGTTCAAGTCGCTGGCCGACGGCGGCTACTTCGACAAGACGAAGTGCCACCGCCTGACCACGGGCGGCATCTACGTCCTCCAGTGCGGCGACCCGCAGGGCACCGGCAGCGGCGGCCCGGGCTACACGATCCCGGACGAGAACCTGGACGGCCTGGGCAAGGCGGGCGCGGACGGCACGGTGACGTACCCGGCCGGCACCGTGGCCATGGCCAACACCGGCCAGCCCGGCTCGGGCGGCAGCCAGTTCTTCCTCGTGTACAAGGACAGCAAGCTGCCCCCGACGTACACGCCCTTCGGCAAGCTCGACGCGGCCGGTCTGAAGGCCGTGGAGGAGGTCGCGAAGGCCGGTGTCGCGGGCGGTGCGACGGACGGAGCGCCGCAAAAGGGAGTGACCATCGAAAAGGCGACGGTCACCAAGGGCTGACGGGCGAGATTCCGTGTCGCCGGATGCGGACAGGCGGCCCGGCGGTCGCCTAGATTGGCGTTGTGCAGGGCGGGCGCTGCCCGCCCCAGGAAACTGTGGACGATGCCAGGGGGCTTGACCCCCGGCATCAGGTGGAGGAGGCGCTGTGAGCAGCGACCCGTGGGGCCGCGTCGACGAGACGGGCACCGTGTACGTGCGTACTGCCGAGGGCGAGCAGGTCGTCGGATCGTGGCAGGCGGGCACCCCTGAGGAGGCCCTGGCCTACTTCGAGCGCAAGTACGAGGGCCTGGTGGTCGAGATCGGCCTCCTCGAGCGACGGGTGCGGACCACCGACCTGTCCGCCAAGGACGCGACGACGGCGATCGATCACCTGCGCCAGCAGGTCGAGGAGCACCACGCGGTGGGCGACCTCGCCGCGCTGCGCGTCCGGCTCGACAAACTGGTCGAGACGGTCGAGTCGCGCCGCGAGGAGCGCAAGGCCCAGAAGGCCAAGCAGACCGACGAGGCCAAGCACGCCAAGGAGGCGCTGGTCGCCGAGGCCGAGGAGCTGGCGCAGAGCGACCAGTGGCGGTCCGCGGGCGAGCGGCTGCGCGCCCTGGTCGACACGTGGAAGGGGCTGCCCCGCCTCGACCGCAAGTCGGACGACGAGCTGTGGCACCGCTTCTCGCACGCCCGCTCGGCGTTCTCCAAGCGGCGCAAGGCGCACTTCGCGTCCCTGGACGCGCAGCGCGAGGACGCCCGCAAGATCAAGGAGCGGCTGGTCGTCGAGGCCGAATCGCTCTCCGGCTCCACCGACTGGGGTCCGACGGCCGCCCGCTACCGCGAGCTGATGGCGGACTGGAAGGCGGCCGGCCGGGCGCAGCGCGAGGCCGAGGACGACCTGTGGAACCGCTTCCGCGGGGCGCAGGACGTCTTCTTCGCGGCGCGCAGCGAGGTGTTCGCCGAGCGTGACGCCGAGCAGTCGGAGAACCTGAAGCTCAAGGAGGAGCTGGCCGACGAGGCCGAGAAGCTCCTGCCGGTGACGGACCTGAAGGCCGCGCGTGCCGCGTTCCGGTCCATCAACGAGCGCTGGGAGGCCATCGGCCACGTGCCGCGGGACGCCCGTCCCAAGGTCGAGGGCCGGATGCACGCCGTCGAGCGGGCCATCCAGGAGTCGGAGGAGGCCGAGTGGCGCCGGACGAACCCGGAGGCGCGTGCGCGCGCCGCGGGTCTGACCGGTCAGCTGCAGGCGGCCGTCGACAAGCTGCGCGAGCAGGCCGAGGCCGCCCGCGCGGCGGGCAACACCGCCAAGGCCGACAAGCTCCAGCGTGAGCTGGAGGGCCGCCAGGCCCTCCTGGACCAGGCGCTGAAGGGCCTGGAGGAGTTCGGCGGCTGATCAGGCCGATCAGGCTGCCGGGACGCCGTTCCGAGCGACGAGAGGGGCTCCCGTACCGCGGTACGGGAGCCCCTCTCGTGTCGTCCGGGCGGCCGGGGCCCGTACGGACCGGCCGGCTAGGGCCGGCGGGCGGAGGTGACGCGGTAGACGTCGTAGACGCCCTCCACGCCGCGTACGGCCTTCAGGACGTGGCCCAGGTGCTTCGGGTCGCCCATCTCGAAGGTGAACCGCGAGGTGGCCACCCGGTCCCGGGAGGTCTGCACGGCCGCCGACAGGATGTTGACGTGCTGGTCGGAGAGGACCCGCGTGACGTCCGACAGGAGCCGGGACCGGTCCAGCGCCTCGACCTGGATGGCGACCAGGAAGACGGAGGACTGGGTGGGCGCCCACTCGACCTCGAGGATCCGCTCGGGCTGCTGCGAGAGCGAGTCGACGTTCACGCAGTCGGCGCGGTGAACCGATACGCCACTGCCGCGCGTGACGAAGCCGATGATCGGGTCGCCCGGCACCGGCGTGCAGCAGCGGGCCAGCTTGACCCAGACGTCCTCGACGCCCTTGACCACGACACCGGGGTCGGCGTTCGCGCGCCGCTTGGAGCGGCCGCGCGACGGCGGGACGCTCTCCTCGATGTCCTCGTTCGCGGCCTCCTCGCCGCCCATGGCCTGGACGAGCTTGGAGACGACGGCCTGCGCCGAGACGTGTCCCTCGCCGATCGCCGCGTACAGCGAGGAGATGTCGGGGTAGCGCATCTCGTGGGCCAGGGTGACCAGCGAGTCGCCGGTGAGGATCCGCTGGATCGGCAGGTTCTGCTTGCGCATGGCCCGCGCGATGGCGTCCTTGCCCTGCTCGATCGCCTCGTCGCGGCGCTCCTTGGAGAACCAGGCGCGGATCTTGTTGCGGGCGCGCGGTGACTTGACGAAGGTCAGCCAGTCGCGGGACGGCCCGGCGCCCTCGGCCTTGGAGGTGAAGACCTCCACGAGGTCGCCGTTGTCGAGGGTGGACTCCAGCGGGACGAGGCGGCCGTTGACCCGGGCCCCTATGGTCCGGTAGCCGACCTCGGTGTGGACGGCGAAGGCGAAGTCGACCGGCGTGGCCCCGGCCGGGAGCGCTATGACGTCGCCCTTCGGCGTGAAGACGAAGACCTCGTTGCGGGAGAGGTCGAAGCGCAGCGAGTCGAGGAACTCACCCGGGTCCTCGGTCTCCTTCTGCCAGTCGAGCAGCTGGCGCAGCCACGCCATGTCGTTGACCGTGTCCTGGCCGGCGCTGCCCTTGGCGGCCTGCGGGACGTCGGTGCGGATCTTGGAGGCGCCGGCGACGGTCTGCTGCTTGTACTTCCAGTGCGCGGCGATGCCGTACTCGGCGCGGCGGTGCATGTCGAAGGTGCGGATCTGCAGCTCGACCGGCTTACCGTTGGGCCCGATGACCGTCGTGTGGAGCGACTGGTACATGTTGAACTTGGGCATCGCGATGTAGTCCTTGAACCGCCCCGGAACCGGGTTCCAGCGGGCGTGGACGGTGCCCAGCGCCGCGTAGCAGTCGCGGACGGTGTCGACGAGGACGCGGATGCCCACCAGGTCGTAGATCTCGGCGAAGTCGCGGCCCCGCACGATCATCTTCTGGTAGACGCTGTAGTAGTGCTTCGGGCGGCCGGTGACGGTCGCCTTGATGCGGGCGGCCCGCAGGTCGGCCTGGACCTCGTCGGTGACGACGGCGAGGTACTCGTCCCGCTTCGGGGCGCGCTCGGCGACCAGGCGGACGATCTCGTCGTACATCTTGGGGTAGAGGATCGCGAAGGCGAGGTCCTCCAGCTCCCACTTGATCGTGTTCATGCCCAGGCGGTGGGCCAGGGGCGCGTAGATCTCGAGGGTCTCGCGGGCCTTCTTCTCCTGCTTCTCCCGCTTGAGGTAGCGCATGGTGCGCATGTTGTGCAGGCGGTCGGCGAGCTTGATGACCAGGACCCGCGGGTCCTTGGCCATGGCGACGACCATCTTGCGGACCGTCTCGGCCTGCGCGGCCTCGCCGAACTTGACCTTGTCCAGCTTGGTGACGCCGTCGACGAGCAGGGCGACGGCGTCGCCGAAGTCGCGGCGGAGCTGGTCGAGCCCGTACTCGGTGTCCTCGACGGTGTCGTGCAGCAGGCCCGCCATCAGCGTGGCCGGGTCCATGCCCAGCTCTGCGAGGATCGTCGTCACCGCGAGCGGGTGCGTGATGTACGGGTCGCCGCTCTTGCGCTTCTGGCCGCGGTGCCAGCGCTCGGCGACCTGGTAGGCCTTCTCGATCTGCCGGAGCGTCGCCGTCTCGATCTTCGGGTCGTTGCTGCGGACGATGCGCAGCAGCGGCTCCAGGACCGGGTTGTACGGGTTGGAGCGCTGGACGCCCAGCCGGGCGAGTCGGGCCCGCACGCGGTTGGACGAACCGCCGGGCTTGGCCGGCAGCGGCCGGGGCGGAACCGGCGGTACGGGCTTGGGCGCCGCGGGGGGCGTGGCGGCGGGCGCCGTGGCCGGGTCTGCCTGCTTGTCGGGCTGCGCGGCGGAGAGTGGCTGGACCTCGTCTGGCAAGAGCGCTCCTCAGGGGGTCCCCCCGGAGTCCGGGGGAGGTTCCGGGGCCCCGGTCAGGTCCGGAAAACCCATGGTAGCGACCCGTGGCCCGGCACGTTCCCCGCGGCCGCCTGGCGGACAGCCCCGGGGCCCCCCGCTCACACGGAAGCGGCGGGCACCGGACGTGTCCGGTGCCCGCCGCTCCGCGGGAGAGTGCGGTCGTCAGACCACGATCAGGGCCTCCAGCGGGGCCCCGCCCAGGCTGGCCTCCAGGCGCGCGCGGCCGGCGAGGAAGCTGAGCTCCATCAGCACCGCGACGCCCGCGACGTCCGCCCCGGCCCGCCGGATCAGCTCCAGCGAGGCCTCGGCGGTGCCGCCGGTGGCCAGCACGTCGTCGATGACCATGACCCGGTCGCCCGGGGCCAGGTCCTCGGCGTGCACCTCGATCTCCGCGGTGCCGTACTCGAGCTCGTACGCCTGCCGGAGGGTCGCACCGGGCAGCTTGCCGGCCTTGCGGACCGGCACGAAGCCGATCCGCGACCGGACCGCCACCGGGGCGGCGAGGATGAACCCGCGCGCCTCGAGACCGACGATCTTCGTCGCGCCGTGCCGTACGCACAGCTCGGCGAGGGCCTCGGTGAGGGCACCGAACGCCTCCGGGTCCGCCAGCAGCGGGGTGATGTCCTTGAACATCACGCCGGGCTTGGGGTAGTCCGGTACGTCCTTGATCCGGCTGAGCAGCAGCTCGCGTACGGCCCCGGTCACCGGCGGTGTCCCGTCGCCCGCGCGGTACGGCCGCCCTGGCCCACGACCTCGGCGCCCGCGTCGTCGGCGGCGTCGTCCGGGGACTCGCCCTTCGCGGCGGCCGCGGCCCGCTTGGCGAGCACGCGCTTGCGGAGGGCCTTCATCGCCGGGTCGCGCTCCTTGAGGTCGGCGACCAGCGGGGTGGCGATGAAGATCGAGGAGTACGCGCCGGCCGCGAGGCCGACGAACAGCGACAGCGAGATGTCGTTGAGCATGCCGGCACCCAGCACGCCGCCGCCGATGAACAGCAGGCCGGCGACGGGCAGCAGCGCCACGACGGTGGTGTTGATCGAGCGGACCAGCGTGCCGTTGAGGCTGCGGTTGGCGACCTCGCTGTAGGTGTAGCGGGTCTGCTTGGTGATGTCCTTGGAGGCTTCCTTCAGACCGTCGAAGACGACGACGGTGTCGTAGAGGGAGTAACCGAGGATCGTCAGCAGACCGATGACCGTGCCCGGGGTGACCTCGAAGCCGACCAGCGCGTAGATGCCGACGGTGATGGTGAGGTCGTGGATGAGCGCGATCAGCGCGGCGACGGCCATCCGCCACTCGAAGGCGATGGCGAGGTAGATCACCACGAGGATCATGAAGACCGCGAGGCCGGTCCAGGCCTTGTTCGCGATCTGCTCACCCCAGCTGGGGCCGACGAGGTCGGCGTTGATGTCCGCCTCCTTGACCCCCAGGTCGGCGGCGAGCTTCGTCTTCACGTCGTTGGCCTGGTCGGTGTCCAGACCGGAGATCTGGATGCGCAGGCCGCCGGTGCCGAGCTCCTGGACGATCGCGTCGTGGCCGGAGGCCGTCTCCGCGTCCTCCTGGGCCTTCTCCACGGACACCGTGGTCTTCGGGGTGGTGAAGACGGCACCGCCCTTGAACTCGATGCCCATGTTGAGGCCCTGGACGGCCAGCGCCACGATCGCCGTGATGGTGATCAGGATCGAGACGGCGTACCAGACCATCCGCTTGCCGACGAAGTCGTAGCCGACCTCGCCTCGGTACAGCCGGGCGCCGAGGTTACCGAGCTTCGACATCTCAGGCCTCCTTCGGTTCGACGGGGCTGCCAGCGGCAGGGGCGGTGGCACGGCGGGAGCGGCGCAGCGGCGGCTTCGCGCCGAGGCGCTTCGGGTCCAGGCCCGACCACGGGTGGCCGTCGGCGAAGAACTTGGTGCGCGCCAGCAGCGTCATGATCGGCTTGGTGAAGAGGAAGACCACGACCACGTCGAGGAGGGTGGTCAGGCCCAGCGTGAACGCGAAGCCCTGCACCTTGCCGACGGTGACGATGAACAGCACGGCGGCCGCCAGGAACGACACGAAGTCGGAGACCAGGATGGTGCGCCGGGCACGCGGCCAGGCACGCTCGACGGCCGGGCGCAGGGTGCGGCCCTCGCGGACCTCGTCGCGGATGCGCTCGAAGTACACGATGAACGAGTCCGCGGTGATGCCGATGGCGACGATCGCACCACAGACGGCGGGCAGGTTCAGGGCGAACCCGATGCCCTTGCCGAGCAGCGCCATGATCGTGTACGTGAGGATCGCGGACACCAGGAGGCTGAGGATCGCGATGAGCGACAGCCCGCGGTAGTACGCCACGAGGTAGATCACGACCAGGGCCAGGCCGATGGCACCGGCGATGAGGCCGGCCTTCAGCTGCTCGCTGCCGAGCGCCGAGGTGACGGTGGTGACGCTGTCCTCCTGGAAGGACAGCGGCAGGGCGCCGTAGGAGAGCATGTTGCCCAGGTCCTGGGCGGACTGCTGGGTGAAGCCGCCGGAGATCTCGGCGTTGCCGCCGGTGATCGCGGTGCTGACGGACGGGTCGGAGATGACCTCGCCGTCGAGCACGATGGCGAACTGGTTCTGCGGGGACTGCTTGGCCGCCAGCGCGCCGGTGGTCTTGGCGAACTTGTCGGCGCCCTTGTCCGTGAACTTCAGCTGGACGATCCACATCGCGCGCTGCGGGTCGAGGACACCCTTGGCGTCGGAGACGTCCTGGCCGTCGACCTCGACCGGGCCGAGCAGCCACTTGGACCACTGGCCGGCGTTGTTCAGGCCACAGGCGACGGTGGGCTCGGTGGGCTTGGCGTTCTTGCCGGCGTTGGCCCGCCCGGCCTCCTTGGTGCAGTCCAGCGCGGCGAACTGCTTCTGGAGGTCACCGGTGGCGGCGTCCGGGGCCGGCGTCGGAGCCGGAGTGGCCTTCTTGTCGTCGGCCTTCTTCGAGGCGTCCGGCGTCGGCGTGGGGCTCGGGGCCTTCAGGGCCTCCGGCACCGCGCGGCCCTGGGAGCTCGCGCTCGCCTTCGGGGTCGGGGTGGCGGTGCTCTTGCCGCCCTCGGCCTTCGGCTTGCCGGAGGGGCTCGCCGACGGGGTCGGCTCGGGGGCCGCCGGGGCGCCGGGCGCGTACGCCACGACCGGGCGGAAGTAGAGCTGCGCGGTCGTGCCGACCTGCTCGCGGGCCTGCTTCTCGTTCGTCCCCTTGGGGATGTTCACGATGATGTGATCGCGGCCCTGGGTCTGGACCTCGGCCTCCGAGACGCCGAGACCGTTGACACGGCGCTCGATGATGCCGACCGCGGTGTTCATGTTGGTCTCGTTGACCGCGTTCGGCTTGCCGGGCTCGCTCTTGGCCTTGAGCGTGATGGTCGTGCCACCCGCCAGGTCGATGCCCAGGCGGGGCGTCGTCTGCTTGGAGATGAACATCCCCGCGGTGAGCGCCACCATCGCGATCAGGATCACCGCCAGGGCACGCCCCGGCCTGCCCTGAGCCCCCGTGGGCCGTCGGCCCTTCTTCGGTGCTGCCACCTTGTCGTATCTCCCTGTCCAACCGCCCGCGCCGGGTGTGCGCTCAGGCGGCCACGAAAGTGTTGTGGGGGCCTGCCCCCCGCAGAAGTGAGCACTGACCGGGACCGCGCCGGACGCCGGTGGGCGTCGCGCGGTCCCCGTCGGCCGGCTTACTTCGCGTCGGCCTCGCCGTCCGTCTTGCCGTCCTTGGTGCCCGGGATGTCCCCGTCGGCCTCGGTCTTGCCGAGGTCGATCTTGGTGTCGTCCGCCTTGTCCTCGGCCTCGGTGAGGGAGGACGCGTCGTCCGGGACGACCGGCGTGTCGATGGTCAGATCATCGCCGGCGCCGTGCACGATGCGGTTGTACTCCGCATCCTCGAGGACGGCGCCGATGGCGTTCTTCGCGTAGACCGCGTGGACGCCCGGGGCGACCTCGAGGGTGACGGTGTCGTCGCCGACTTCCTTCACCGTGGCGTACATGCCGCCGATCGTGCGCACACCGGTGCCGGGCGTCATCTGGTCGCGCATCGACGCCGCCGCCTGCTGCTTCTTCTTGGCGGAGCGGGTCATCAGGAACATGGCCCCGATGAGCACGATGAACGGGAGGAAGGTCACGAGATTGTTCACGGGACGGAGTTTCCTTCGCACGACCGCGCAGGAGAGGCGGCCATTTTCTACGGGGGTGGGCACACCGACCTCGGACGGTCGGCATCGGCGGAGTCTAGGCGAGTCCGCACCGATGGAACAACGCCCAGCATGGCACCCGGGTTCCTGACCAGGCGACCCTCCGCGCCGTCACGCCCCGAACAGGCCCTGTTGTCCGCTTGATCCACTTCCGGCCTGCCCCGGCGGTACGAGGCCCAGGTGGGCCCAGGCCGCGGGGGTGGCCACCCGGCCGCGCGGGGTGCGGGCCAGCAGTCCCTCGCGCACCAGGAACGGTTCGGCCACCTCCTCGACGGTCTCGCGCTCCTCCCCCACGGCCACGGCCAGGGTGGACAGGCCCACCGGGCCGCCGCCGAAGAGCTTCAGCAGGGCCTCCAGCACGGCGCGGTCGAGGCGGTCCAGGCCGCGCGCGTCCACCTCGTACACGCCGAGGGCCGCTGCCGCGATCTCGCGGGTGATCACACCGTCGGCCTTGACCTGGGCGTAGTCGCGGACACGGCGGAGCAGGCGGTTGGCGATGCGGGGGGTGCCGCGGGAGCGGCCGGCGATCTCGGCGGCCCCGTCGGCGTCGATCTCCACGTCGAGCAGGCGGGCGGAGCGGTGGACGACGCGCTGCAGCTCCTCGGGGGCGTAGAACTCCATGTGGCCGGTGAAGCCGAAGCGGTCCCGCAGGGGCGGGGGCAGCAGACCGGCCCGGGTGGTGGCGCCGACCAGGGTGAAGGGCGGCAGCTCCAGGGGGATGGCGGTGGCGCCGGGGCCCTTGCCGACGATCACGTCGACGCGGAAGTCCTCCATCGCCATGTAGAGCATCTCCTCGGCGGGCCGGGACATCCGGTGGATCTCGTCGAGGAAGAGCACCTCGCCCTCCTGGAGGGAGGAGAGGATGGCGGCCAGGTCGCCCGCGTGCTGGATGGCGGGGCCCGAGGTGATCCGGATCGGGGCCCCCATCTCGGCCGCGATGATCATCGAGAGGGTGGTCTTGCCGAGGCCGGGGGCGCCGGAGAGCAGGACGTGGTCGGCGGTGGCACCGCGCTGGCGGGCCGCCTTGAGGACGAGGTCGAGCTGCTGGCGGACCTTCTCCTGGCCGACGAACTCGTCGAGGTCCTTCGGGCGCAGCGCCGCCTCGACGGCGCTGTCCTCGCCGTCGGCGGCGGCGCCGACCAGTCGCTCCGCGGCGGTGCCGGTGTCGTCCTCGTCCCAGTTCACGGTGTCTGCCCTTTTCGGTGTCGTGCGGTGGTCGTACGGTGCGGGTCCCGTGCCGGGTGCCGGTCCGTGCCGTTGCCGGGTGCGGGCCGTTGCCGGTGCGGGTGGTGCCCTGCGGGGCCGGTCCCCTACCCGCCCTTCCTCCGTTCCTCCCCCAGCTACCGCTGGGAGGTGCCCCCAGGGCTCCGCCCGGACCCGCTCCTCAAACGCCGGAGGGGCTGATTTCAGCCCCTCCGGCGTTTGAGGAGCGAGGGTCTGGGGGCAGCGCCCCCAGTTTCGGGAAGGGGCGGGGTGGGGGAAAGGCTCCGCGCAGCGGTCAGCGGGTGCGGCTGAGGGTCTGGAGGGCGGCCCGCAGCAGCTGCGGGACCGGGGCGGACCCGGACTCGGCAATTGCGGCCTCGGCCTGCGGTGCAACCGCAGCCACAGCTTCCTCGGCCTCCCTGGACGCATACCCGAGGCCGATGAGCGCGGCAGCCAGCTGCTCCGACCAGGGCGCCGGCCCCGCGGCCACCCGCTGCGCGCCGACCAGCCCGCTCGTACCCAGCGGCGCACCCAGCTTGTCCTTCAGCTCCAGCAGCAGCTTCTGGGCGCCCTTCTTGCCGATCCCCGGCACCGCCATGAGGGCCTTCTCGTCCCCGGTGGAGACCGCCGTCCGCAGCGCGTCGGGGCTGTGCACCCCGAGCATGGCCTGGGCGAGGCGCGGGCCGACGCCGCTGGCGGTCTGGAGGAGCTCGAAGACCTGCCGCTCGTCGTCGTCCGCGAAGCCGTAGAGGGTGAGGGAGTCCTCGCGTACGACCAGCGAGGTGGCCAGCCGCGCCTGCTCGCCGAGCCGGAGGCCGGCGATGGTGGTGGGGGTGCACTGGACTGCCATGCCGACGCCGCCGACCTCGATCACGGCCGTGGTCGGGGCCAGCGCGGCGACGGGGCCGGTGACGAAGGCGATCATGCGGTGGGGCCTTTCGGGCTGCGTACGGCGGACGGGGTGCGGGCGGGCCGGCGGGCGGCGAGCAGGGCCTCCGCGGGCGACGCGGTGCCCCGCCTGCCTGCGGCGTGCGCGGCGGCCGCCTGCTGGAGGCGGTTCTGCGCGGGGGCGCGCCAGATGTGGCAGATGGCGAGGGCCAGGGCGTCGGCGGCGTCGGCCGGCTTGGGCGGGGCGTCCAGCCGGAGCAGCCGGGTGACCATCGCGCCGACCTGGGCCTTGTCCGCCCGGCCGCTGCCGGTGACGGCGGCCTTGACCTCGCTGGGGGTGTGCAGGGCGACCGGGATGCCGCGGCGGGCCGCGCAGAGCATGGCCACCGCGCTGGCCTGGGCGGTGCCCATCACCGTACGGACGTTGTGCTGGCTGAACACCCGCTCCACGGCGACCAGTTCGGGCCGGTACTCGTCGAGCCAGGCCTCCATGCCCTCTTCGATCCCGACCAGCCGGACCGGGGTGTCCGCGTCGGCGGGCGTGCGGACGACGCCCACGCCGAGCATGGTCAGGGGCCGGCCGGCGGTTCCCTCGACGACCCCCACGCCACACCGGGTCAGCCCCGGGTCCACCCCGAGAACGCGCACGTCACCCTCCCTGTGGTCTCCAGTTCGAGCAGGCTACCGGGTGCCACCGACAGCGCCGCGCAAAACGGCGGCGGGGGGGGGGGGGGGGGGGGCCCCCCCCCCCCCCCCCGGCCCCCCCCCCCCCCGCGGGGCCCCCCCCCCCCCCCCCCAAGGCGGGGGGGCCCCCCTGGGATAA
>NZ_JBIVZG010000014.1:155214-225513 GCF_044759445.1 Streptomyces sp. NPDC101118
CACCCCCGCCGTGGTCGCACCCTCGCCCCCGGGCCCCGGGGCCCCCCCCCCCCCCCCCCCCAACCGGGGGGGGGGCGGGGGGGGGGGGGCCCCCCCCCCCCCCCGCCGGAGCCGCTGCCGATCAGGCGTCGACCGCCGCCATGACCTCGTCGCTGACGTCGAAGTTGGCGAAGACGTTCTGCACGTCGTCGCTGTCCTCCAGCGCGTCGATCAGCTTGAACATCTTGCGCGCGCCCTCCTCGTCCAGCTCGACCTGCATGGTCGGGACGAAGCTGGACTCGGCCGAGTCGTAGTCGATGCCCGCCTCCTGGAGCGCGGAGCGGACCGCGACCAGGTCGGTGGCCTCGCTGATGACCTCGAACTGCTCACCGAGGTCGTTGACCTCCTCGGCGCCCGCCTCGAGCACGTGCTCCAGGACGTCGTCCTCGGTCAGCTCGCCCTTGGGCAGCACGACGACGCCCTTGCGGTTGAACAGGTACGAGACCGAGCCCGGGTCGGCCATCGAACCGCCGTTGCGGGTCATGGCGACGCGCACGTCGGACGCGGCACGGTTGCGGTTGTCGGTGAGGCACTCGATGAGCACCGCGACGCCGTTCGGGCCGTAGCCCTCGTACATGATCGTGGCGTAGTCGACGCCACCCGCCTCAAGACCACCGCCGCGCTTGACCGCGGAGTCGATGTTCTTGTTGGGCACCGAGCTCTTCTTGGCCTTCTGGATGGCGTCGAAGAGGGTCGGGTTGCCGTCCGGGTCGGCACCGCCGGTGCGGGCCGCGACCTCGATGTTCTTGATCAGCTTCGCGAAGAGCTTGCCGCGCTTGGCATCGATCACGGCCTTCTTGTGCTTCGTCGTAGCCCATTTAGAGTGGCCGGACATCCGCCTGTCTCCTTCGCGTAACCAACAGTGTTCGCCTCAGATCCTACCGGGGCCGCGTCAGGCGCTCGCGCGCACCATGTCGACGAAATACGCGTGGACGCGGTCGTCGCCGGTGAGTTCCGGGTGGAACGAGGTCGCCAGCACGTTGCCCTGACGCACCGCCACCGTGTGGCCGTCGTACGTCGCGAGGACCTGGGCGGAGGCGCCGACCGACTCCACCCACGGCGCGCGGATGAAGACGCCCTCGACGGGGCCGCCCTCGATGCCCTCGAAGGCGATCTGCGCCTCGAAGGACTCGTTCTGGCGGCCGAACGCGTTGCGGCGGACGATCATGTCGATGCCGCCGAGCGTCTCCTGGTCCTCGCGGCCGTCCAGGAGCTTGTCGGCGAGCATGATCATGCCCGCGCAGGTGCCGTACACCGGCATCCCGGCGCGCACGCGCTCGCGCAGCGGCTCCAGCATGCCGAAGAGGACGGCGAGCTTGGACATGGTCGTGGACTCGCCGCCGGGGATGACCAGGGCGTCGACCTCGGCGAGCTCCTCGGGGCGCCGGACCGGCCTGGCCACGGCGTCAGCCGCGGCCAGGGCGATCAGGTGCTCCCGGACGTCGCCCTGGAGGGCCAGGACGCCGATGATGGGAGGGTTGTTCATGTTCCGGGGTGCCTTACCAGCCGCGGGAGGCGTAGCGCTCGGCCTCGGGCAGGGTGTCGCAGTTGATGCCGACCATGGCCTCGCCCAGGTTGCGGGAGGCGTCCGCGATGACCTTCGGGTCGTCGTAGAAGGTGGTGGCCTTCACGATGGCGGCGGCGCGCTTGACCGGGTCGCCCGACTTGAAGATGCCGGAGCCGACGAAGACGCCCTCGGCGCCGAGCTGACGCATCAGGGCGGCGTCGGCCGGGGTGGCGACGCCACCGGCGGAGAACAGCACGACCGGGAGCTTGCCGAGCTCGGCGACCTCCTTGACGATCTCGTACGGGGCGCGCAGCTCCTTGGCGGCGGCGTACAGCTCGTTGTTGTCGTAGCCGCGCAGCTGGGCGATCTCGTTCTTGATCTGGCGCAGGTGGCGGACGGCCTCGACGACGTTGCCGGTGCCGGCCTCGCCCTTCGAGCGGATCATGGCCGCGCCCTCGGCGATGCGGCGCAGGGCCTCGCCCAGGTTGGTGGCGCCACAGACGAAGGGGGTGGTGAAGGCCCACTTGTCGGAGTGGTTGATCTCGTCGGCCGGGGTGAGGACCTCGGACTCGTCGATGTAGTCGACGCCGAGGGACTGCAGGACCTGGGCCTCGACGAAGTGGCCGATGCGGGACTTGGCCATCACCGGGATGGAGACCGCGTCGATGATCTCCTCGATCATGTTCGGGTCCGACATGCGGGCGACGCCGCCGTCCTTGCGGATGTCCGCGGGGACCCGCTCCAGGGCCATGACGGCCACGGCGCCGGCGTCCTCGGCGATCTTCGCCTGCTCGGCGTTGACCACGTCCATGATCACGCCGCCCTTGAGCTGCTCGGCCATGCCGCGCTTGACGCGGGAGGTGCCGATGGCCGACTCAGCGGACTGCGGGGTGGTGGGAAGCGTGCTCACGGATTGACCTCACTCGATGGAGACGGGGTACTGCGGTACTACGCAGCCAGGAAACCCGGCGGGGGCCGGAAAGTCCGACCTGAGCCAGCAAACCGGGCCGATCAGTCCACTGCAAGGGCCAATGTGGAGCGAGTGGATCCTTCCGCATGGCCAGAGTGGCCAGTGTCAGCTGCCGGGGCGGTCTGCCAAGGCCACCGGAGGCTCATCGTCCATTTCGAAGGCGAGCGGGAACGGCGCGTGGCCGGCCAGCCGGAACCAGCGGACCTTGCGGTGGCGGCGCAGGGCACGGGCCGCGCGGACGGCGTCGTTGTGGAACCGCCGGGCCATGGGGACGCGGCGCACGGCCGCGGCCAGCTCGCCGGCGGCCTCCTCGCCACCGGGCGCCTCCTTGACGGCCTCGACCTGGTCGGGGTCCTCGAAGACGGCCCGCAGGGCCTGGCTGAGCTCGCTCTCGGCGACCTCGCGGTGGTCCTCCTCGGCCTGGCGGGCCGCGTGCGCGGCCTCGTAGAGCACGATGGACGCGGCGGGATCGAGCACCCCCGAGGTGGCCACCTCCAGCGCGACGGAGGCGCGGCGCACGAGCTGCGCGTCGAGTGCGGCGCGGGCGGCGTCGATGCGCGTGTGCAGCCGGTCGAGCCGTCCGGCGGTCCAGCTGAGGTAGATCCCGACGGCGACGAGCGCCAGGGCGATCCAGACGAGGGTTTCGATCACGCCCGGCGACTCTACCGGTCCGCTGCGCTTGGCCGACCTCCGCGGTACCGGTCTGGCGCGCCCGGCCGGCCTCCGCAGTACCGGTCCGCTGTACGGCGCCCGCCCGGCGCCCTCGGGCTCGGCGGACTCCGGCGCGGACGGCATCCCGGCCGGCGCGCTCGCGCCAACCGCGCGTCGGCGCCTGCCGCGGGCCGTGCCCCCGCCCACCGGGAGGAGGTACCCCACCCCGCCCTTCTTCCGTTCACCGGGACTCGGCCCCGGACCCCCGCGCGAAGGACGGAGGTGCGGCCGACCGGCCGCGGCGTGCCTCGGGCAACGCGTGCGGCCCGGGGCGGCGGCTTTCAGCCCCTGCGGCGTTTGAGCAGCGGGGCCCGGGGCGGAGATCCGGTGAACGGGAGAAGGGCGGGGAGGGGCCGCCCCGCAGGGCAGCGGCCCCGGAGCCCGGGGGCGGCTCCGGGTGCACGGCTTCGCTGCCTGGGCCGCGGCCAGGGCGCAGCTTCGGGAAGCCGGGGCGGGCTCCGGACAGCCAGGAGCCCGTTTCGGCTGCGGCGCCCGGCCTTCGCGGCTTGGGCGCCGTTTCAACCCGGCCGGGGCCTCTTCGGCAGGTCGGGCCGCTCCGGGTGGCCGACGCCGGGGGCCGCTTCCGGGAGCTTGGGCCCGCTTCGAAATAGGCCAGGGCCCAGTGCGCGCAGGCCGGGGAGCCCAGGCCCGCTGCGCAGAGGCAGGGGAGGAGCCCAGGGCCTGGTCGGGAGCCCAGGCCTCCTCGGCAGTGGCCTGGGAGGGAGCCCGGGCCCGCTGCGCGGAGGCCCGGGAGGGGCCAGGGGTCACTTCCGGGCGGCCGTTCCGGGGGCCCGGGCCTCGCTTCGGGGGCCCGGGGCCGCGGCGGCGGTCAGTCCCGGGTGAGGCCCCATCTCGTGCGGAGGGGGACACGTTCGTCGGTGGCGACCGAGGCCGCGCCGTCCGTGACCGTCTCGTAGACCGCCAGGATGTCCGCGCCCACCGTCGACCAGTCGAAGCGCTTCACGTGCGCCGAGCCCCGCGCGCTCAGCTCCGCGCGCCGGGCCGGGTCCTCCAGCAGCCGGACCGCGCCGCGGGCCAGCGACGCCGGGTCCTCGTTCGTGAAGAGGTCGCCCGCCGCGCCCTGGTCCAGCACCTGCGCGAACGCGTCCAGGTCCGAGGCCAGCACCGGAGCCCCCGCCGAGAGGGCCTCGACCAGGATGATCCCGAAGCTCTCGCCGCCGGTGTTGGGCGCCACGTACACGTCCACGCTGCGCAGCAGCCGCGCCTTGTCCTCGTCCGAGACCATGCCCAGGAAGGTGACCTTCGAGCGGAGCTCGGGCGGCAGCGTCGCCACCGCCTCCTCCTCGTCGCCCCGGCCCGCCACGAGCAGCCGTACGTCCGGGCAGGCCGCCGCGATCTCCGGGAACGCCGCCATCAGCACCGGCAGCCCCTTGCGCGGCTCGTCGATGCGGCCGATGAAGCCCAGGGTCCGCCCGGTCCACTCCGGGTTCGGCTCCGCCTTCTCGAAGAAGCCGACGTCGACGCCGTTGGGGATCACCACCGCGTCGCCGCCCAGGTGCTCCACCAGCGTGCGCCGCGCGTACTCGCTCACCGCGATGCGGGCGCTGATCTTCTCCAGCGCGGGCTGGAGGATCGGGTACGCGGCGATCATCGCCCGGGAGCGCGGGTTCGAGGTGTGGAACGTGGCCACGATCGGCCCCTGCGCCGCCCAGCAGGCGAGCAGGCCGAGCGAGGGCGAGGCCGGCTCGTGGATGTGGATCACGTCGAAGGTGCCGTCGTGCAGCCACCTCCGCACCCGTGCCGCCGACAGGAAGCCGAAGTTCAGCCGTGCCACGGAGCCGTTGTACGGCACCGGCACGGCACGCCCCGCGGAGACCACGTACGGCGGGAGCGGGGTGTCGTCGTCCGCGGGCGCGAGGACGGAGACCTCGTGGCCCAGCCGGATCAGGTGCTCGGCCAGGTCCCGGATGTGGAACTGGACCCCGCCCGGTACGTCCCAGGAGTACGGGCAGACGATGCCGATCTTCACGCGCGGTCCCCCCGCGGTTCGAGGTCGTCCAGCCACAGCCGCTGGAGCATGTGCCAGTCCTCCGGGTGCTCGCCGATGCCGGAGGCGAAGGCGTCGGCCAGCGCCTGCGTCATCGTCGCCGTCTTCGCGGGCCTGGTGCCCTCCTCGGGCACCTCGACCGGCGGGTGGATGCGGCCGCGCATCATGGCCGCCCCGTCGTACCAGAGCGTCACCGGCAGCAGGACGGCCCCGGTCTGCTGCGCCAGCAGCGCGGGCCCGGCGGGCATCCGGGCCGCGGCGCCGAAGAAGTCCACCTCGACGCCCGAGGAGGACAGGTCCCGGTCCGCGACCAGGCAGATCAGGCCGCCCGAGCGCAGCCGCCGGGCGAGCGTGCCGAAGGCCGCGCCGCCGCTGTGCGGGAGCACCTCCATGCCGAGGCTCTCGCGGTAGGCGACGAACCGGTCGTACAGCGACTCGGGCTTGAGCCGCTCCGCGACGGTGGTGAAGGGCACCCCGAGGTACGTGGTGACCCAGGCGCCCGCGAGGTCCCAGTTGGCCAGGTGCGGCAGGGCGATGATCACACCGCGTCCGGAGGCGAGCGCCTCCCGCAGGATGTGGTCGTCCTTGATCTCCACGGTCTCCCGGACCCGCGCGGCATCCCAGGCCGGCAGCCGGAACGACTCCATCCAGTAGCGCATGTACGAGCGCATGCCGGCCCGCGACAGCTCGCGCAGCCGCTCGGCGTCCGCCCCGGGCACCACCCGGGCCAGGTTCGACTCCAGCCGCAGCACGCTCTTGCCGCGCCGCCGCCAGGCGAAGTCGGCGATGCGCCGCCCCAGCCCGGTGGCCG
This sequence comes from Streptomyces sp. NPDC101118, assembly GCF_044759445.1. Taxonomy (NCBI): domain Bacteria; kingdom Bacillati; phylum Actinomycetota; class Actinomycetes; order Kitasatosporales; family Streptomycetaceae; genus Streptomyces; species Streptomyces sp. NPDC101118. The sequence goes on from NZ_JBIVZG010000014.1 coordinate 161,261, forward strand.
CGGGCTCCGGCAGCTTCTTCACGGTGCTCCAGCCGAGCCCGTACACCCCGTCCGTCAGCCGGTCGCGCAGGTTCACGCGGCACCGTCCCCGGCCGTGTGGGCGCCGTTCTCGGCGGTACGGGAGCCGTCCCCGGCCCCGCCGTCCCCCGCCGTACGGGAGTCCCCCGCCGTACGGGAGCCCTCCGCCGCGTCCGCCTCCGCCGACTCACGCCGCACGGTCACCACGCGCTGCACCAGCGTGACGAGCGAGCCGACCGCCACCACCCAGAGCGCCACCGGCAGCAGCACGCCGATCCAGCCGGGCACCCCGAAGATCTGGAGGCCCGACAGTCCGGCCGCCACCAGCGTGATGACCAGCCGCTCGGCCCGCTCGACCATGCCGTTCACGGCCACCGGCAGCCCGATCGACTCGCCGCGCGCCTTGGTGTACGAGACCACCTGGCCGCTCGCCAGGCAGAAGATCGCCACGGCGCACAGCACGTTGTCGTGCCCGCCGCCCGCGTACCAGAGCGCCAGGCCGCCGAAGATCGCCGCGTCGGCGACCCGGTCCAGGGTGGAGTCGAGGAAGGCGCCCCACCGGCTGGACACGCCGGCCTGCCGCGCCATGTTCCCGTCGACCAGGTCGGAGAAGACGAACAGGGTGATCGTGATCGTGCCCCAGAAGAAGTCGCCCCGGGGGAAGAAGACCAGCGCACCCGCCACCACCCCGGCGGTGCCGATGAGGGTGACCGCGTCCGGGCTCACCCCCCGGCGGAGCAGAAACGCGGCGAACGGTGTGAGGACACGCGTGAAGAATGCACGCGCGTACTTGTTCAGCATGGCCTTCCCGGAGGGTCGCTGGGCCGCGCGGCCACAGCGGCCACCGGCTGGCCCATCGTAGCCAGGGGTGGCGTGTTCACCCCCTCGCACCCACCGGTTCGCGTCGGGTACGACGTATGGACGCACCGTGACACGGGTGCAAAGCTCGAAGGACCGCGGGCGTCGCCGGAGCCGTCGATTCCCCTCGCGACTCCCCTGGGTCCGCGCTCACATCCTCCTCGCCGTGCAAGGAACAGGGAGGCAAGGCAACCATGGGCGACAAGGCGAACCAACAGCCCGGGGCCGCCGGCAGGGCACTGACGGCCGACCGGCCCTCCGACATCCGGAACGTGGTGCTGGTCGGCCACAGCGGAGCCGGGAAGACGACCCTGGTCGAAGCGCTCGCGCTGACCGCCGGAGCGGTCAACCGGGCCGGACGGGTCGAGGACGGCGGCACGGTCTCGGACTACGACGAGATCGAACACCGCCAGCAGCGGTCCGTACAGCTCTCGCTCGTCCCGGTCGAATGGGGCGGCATCAAGATCAACATTCTGGACACCCCCGGATACGCCGACTTCGTCGGGGAACTCAGGGCCGGTCTGCGGGCGGCGGACGCGGCCCTTTTCGTCGTCTCGGCCTCCGACGGCGTGGACGGCGCCACCCGCATGGTCTGGGAGGAGTGCGCCGCGGTCGGCATGCCCCGGGCCATCGTCGTCACCCATTTGGAGGCATCCCGCGCCGACTACGCCCAGATGACCGCGGTCTGCGGCGAGATCTTCGGCGCGGACGACCCCGACGCCGTCACACCGCTCTACCTCCCCCTCCACGGCCCCCCGGGCCCCGACGGCCACGCCCCCGTCCACGGCCTGCTCGGCCTGCTCTCCCAGCGCGTGTACGACTACACCTCGGGCGAACGCCGCGAGCGCGACCCGGAGCCGGACGAACTGGCCCTGATCGCGGACGCGCGGAACCGGCTCATCGAGGCCGTCATCGCCGAGAGCGAGGACGAGGGCCTCATGGACCGCTACCTGGGCGGCGAGGAGATCGACCTGAAAACGCTGGTCGACGACCTGGAGCGGGCCGTCGCCCGCGGCACCTTCCACCCCGTGCTGATGGCCGCGCCCGCCACCGACGGCGCCCGCCAGGGCCTGGGCACCGTGGAACTCCTCGAACTGATCACCGGCGGCTTCCCCACACCCGAGGAACGGCCGGAACTCGCCGTCACCACCCCCCAGGGCGGCGCGCGGCCCGCCGTCACCTGCGATCCCGCCGGCCCGCTCGTCGCCGAGGTCGTCAAGACCTCCTCCGACCCCTACGTGGGCCGCGTCTCGCTCGTACGCGTCTTCTCCGGCACCCTGCGCCCCGACGAGACCGTGCACGTCTCCGGCCACGGCCTGGAGGACCGCGGCCACGAGGACCACGACGTCGACGAACGCGTCGGCGCCCTGTCCTCCCCCTTCGGCAAGGCCCAGCGCAGCCTGGGCAGGGCCATCGCCGGCGACCTCGCCTGCGTGGCCAAGCTCACCCGCGCGGAGACCGGCGACACCCTCTCCTCGAAGGACGACCCGCTCCTGATGGAGCCCTGGGTGATGCCCGACCCCCTGCTCCCCCTCGCCATCCAGGCCCACAGCAAGGCCGACGAGGACAAGCTCTCCCAGGGCCTGGCCCGGCTGGTCGCCGAGGACCCGACCATGCGGCTGGAGCAGAACAAGCACACCCACCAGGTGGTCCTGTGGTGCCTGGGCGAGGCCCACATGGACGTGGCGCTGGAGCGCCTGCGCACCCGGTACGGCGTCCACGTCGACGCCGTGCCCCACAAGGTCTCGCTGCGGGAGACCTTCGGCGCCAGGGCGGCCGGTCGCGGCCGCCACGTCAAGCAGTCCGGCGGCCACGGCCAGTACGCCATCTGCGAGATCGAGGTCGAGCCGCTGCCGCCCGGCAGCGGGATCGAGTTCGTCGACAAGGTGGTGGGCGGCGCCGTGCCACGGCAGTTCATCCCGTCCGTCGAGAAGGGGGTGCGCGCCCAGGCCGCCAAGGGACTGGCCGCCGGGTACCCGCTGGTCGACGTACGGATCACCCTGGTCGACGGCAAGGCGCACTCGGTGGACTCCTCCGACGCCGCCTTCCAGACCGCCGGCGCGCTCGCCCTGCGCGAGGCCGCCGCGGAGGCCCGGATCCACCTGCTGGAGCCGGTCGCGGAGCTGTCCGTGCTGATCCCCGACGAGTACGTCGGCCCGGTCATGAGCGACCTGTCCAGCCGGCGCGGCCGGGTCGTCGGCACCGAACAGGCCGGCCCCGGCAGGACGCTCGTACGCGCCGAGATCCCCGAGATCGAGATCGACCGGTACGCGGTGGAGCTGCGCTCGGTCTCCCACGGCACCGGCCGCTTCGACCGCGCGTACGCCCGGCACGAGCCCATGCCGCAGCAGTTGGCGGACAAGATGCGCGAAGAGGCCCAGAAGGGAACGTAGTCGGTCATGCCATCCGGAGCCGCCCGCCCAACTCGCTTGCGGCGGGCGGCATTTCCGGGTCCCGTACCGGGGTGATGCACCTGGCGGATAGGCTTCGTCACGAAGTGTGCCGGGTGTGACCACGGGGAACAGCCGCAAGGTAGGGGGCACCGCCCGGGCACGGCGGGCGGGGTCAAGCACGCGTGATGGGGGCAGCGGTGGCGGACGATCTTTTCGACTTCAGTCCCGGAGCACAGGTCCCGCTCCAGGGCGCGGGCGGCCAGACCGCGGCGACGAACGCCCTCGCCTCGGCGGCGTACCGCGACAGCCCCGTGGACGAGATCCAGAAGGCCGACAACGACTGGTACAAGACCGACGTGAAGGCGGGCAAGCTCTCGCTCTTCAAGCCCAACCTGGGCGAAGCCTTCTGCACCGCGGTCGAGGCCCGGATGCTCGGCGCCAAGCGCAAGGCCCTCGTCCAGTCCTTCGGCGCCGAACCGCAGACCGTGGTCGAGCACTGCCTGGCCGCCTCCCGCATCCGCAAGCAGCGCGACGCCAAGCTCCGCATGATCATGTTCGTGTGCGGCGTGGTCTTCCTCCCCGGCCTGCTGCTCTGGCTCGGCCTCTTCCAGCTCCGCAAGACCCTCGCGGGCAAGGAGGGCGACCGGAAGGCCACCTGGATGGGCACCGCCGTCCTCGTCGGCATCGGCATCGTCGCCGCCGTGGCCATGTTCCGGCTGCCGTTCACCGGCTTCTGGGGCTACTACCTCCGCGCCATGGTGATCGCCCCCGCCGTCGGCTGGCCCCTGGCCCGCCGCATCTGCGAGGCCACCGCCAAGGACATGCGGGCCCGCTGGGACGGCCTGCTCTCCGGGGGCGGCATCGGCGCCAAGATCCCCGAGGCGGTGCCCGGCAACCCCGACGAGACCGCGGCCGAGGAACTGCGCCGCCAGCTCGCCAGGCTCACCGCCGAGGACCGCAGCAACTCGGTCTTCTACGCCGGCCCCAAGGGGATACTCGGCATGGGCACCCGGTGGGGCAGCTGGCAGCTGGCCGAGGAGCTGGCCCCCCGCACCGCCGGCACGGAGATCCACCCGTTCCGCAGCTGGGACGTCATCCGCATGATCGAGAAGCAGCTCACCCAGCTCGACCGCGGCCCCCTGCACACCGGCGGCTTCCCCGCCCCCTCGGTCAAGCACTGGATCGTCAGCCCGGTCGGCGAGGGCGCCAAGGAGGTGACCCGGCCGTCCGGCGAGGGCGCCGACAGCTTCCAGATCACCGGCCAGGAGATAACGCGGATCTGCAACGAGCAGCAGTTCGGCAGCGGCAACCGCCACTACCTGGGCGTGCAGTTCACCCTCTGGGACGGCCAGCTGGTGCTCACCATGCTGGTCACCGTCACCGTGCTCTACCAGACCCTGCGCGTGGAGGTCACCGGCCACGCCCTGGGCCCGGTCCACGGCCTGTTCACCACCAAGTCCGCGCCGAAGACCCACGAGGTCCCCAAGAGCATCCGCTTCTGGGAGACCGTCGAGATCGTCGAGCCGCTCTGCGACACCAACGAGGTGGTCAGGCTCAGCGTCCGCGCGCTGCTCAGCTGGTACCCGCCGGTGCTGAACTTCCTCGGCGGCAAGATCGTCCTGCCCGAGCCGTTCGGCGTCCGCCACGTCTGGGCCGCCCAGCCCTGGCGCCACCGCTTCATGGCCGACGACGCGATGCGCGCCGCCACCCCGGTGCTGCGGGTGGTGCACTCCGCCGCGATGAAGGTGCTGGAGGAGAACGGCGTGGACACCGAGCGCTTCACCAACCGTTCCATGATCGTCAGCGGCCTGGTCCAGGACCCGTCCCCGCGCAAGGCGGACCTGTACGACGCGTAGCGCGCCCGGCGCGACGCGAGGGGGCCCGTACGGCGATCCGTACGGGCCCCCTCGCGTCCGGCACCGGGCCGGCGGCCGGGGCCGGCCGCTCGGCCGGGCGGCGTCAGTCGCTCGGCCAGGCGTCCGCCAGCATCGCGCGGGTGTCCGCCAGCAGCTGCGGCAGCACCTTCGTGTGCCCCACCACCGGCATGAAGTTCGTGTCCCCGCCCCAGCGCGGCACGATGTGCTGGTGCAGGTGGGCGGCGATGCCGGCACCGGCCGCCGCGCCCTGGTTCATGCCGATGTTGAAGCCGTGCGCACCCGAGGCCTTCCGCAGCGCGACCATGGCCCGCTTGGTCAGGTCGGCGAGCTCCGCGGTCTCCGGGCCGTCCAGGTCGGTGTAGTCGGCCACGTGCCGGTACGGGACCACCATCAGGTGCCCGCCGTTGTACGGGTACAGGTTGAGCACCGCGTACACGTGCCTCCCCCGCGCCACGACCAGGCCGTCCGTGTCGGACATGTCCGGGATCCCGCAGAACGGACAGCCGTCGCCCGCCTCCGGGCCGGTGGGCTTGTTCTCCCCCTGGATGTACGCCATCCGGTGGGGCGTCCACAGCCGCTGGAACGCGTCCTGCACCCCGACACCGATCTGCTGCTCCGGCTCAGTCGTCATGCCATGCAGCATATGGCTTCGCCCCCGCGCGGCGTGTCGCCGGGGCGCACACCGGCCGGCCTGCGGCGATCCTGTCCGGATGGAGACCGAACCCGAATCCCGCCTGGCGCGCTGGGAGAGCCGTACCGAGCTGCCGCTGTTCCTGATCTCCCTGGCGTTCACCGCCGGATACGCGGTCCGCGTACTGGTCCCGGACTCCGAGGAGACAATGCGCGAAGCCGGCCTCGCGATCACCTTCGCGGCATGGGGCTGCTTCGCCGGCGACTACCTCGTGCGCCTGGAACTCAGCGGCCGGCGCCCGCTGCGCTTCGCGCGCACCCACATGCTGGACACCCTCGTGCTGATCCTGCCGCTGCTGCGGCCGCTGCGCATGGTGCAGGTGTACAACGCCGTCCAGAAGCGCCGGGACCAGCCGCGCCTGGGCCTGTACGCGCGCGTGATCGCATACGCGAGCCTCTCCGCCGTGCTGCTGGGCTTCTCGGGGGCGCTGACCGTGTACGACCACGAACACGAGGCCCCCGGCGCCTCGATCGTCACCTTCGGCGACTCGATCTGGTGGGTGTGCGCCACACTGACCACCGTCGGGTACGGGGACGTGGTGCCGGTGACCCCGATGGGGCGAACCGTGGCGGCTGGCCTGATGTTCGGCGGCATGGCCCTGCTCGGCGCGGTGACCGGCTCCTTCTCGTCCTGGCTGCTCCAGGTGTTCACCAGGGAGGACGAGAAGACCCCCGGGAAGTGACCTTCCCGGGGGCCGGCCCCGCACGCGGCGGGGTTCAGTCCTCGATGCCTCGGAGCAGGACCGGGCCTCAGACCTGGACGCGGTCCTCGACGACCTTGACCAGCTTGGCCAGCGCCTCGTCCTTCGGGATGCCGTTCTCCTGCGAACCGTCGCGGTAGCGGAAGGAGACGGTGCCCGCGGCCATGTCCTCGTCACCGACGATGATCATGAACGGGACCTTGAGCTTCTGGTGGTTGCGGATCTTCTTCTGCATGCGGTCGGAGGAGGCGTCCACCTCGACCCGCAGGCCCCTCTTCTTCGCCTCGGCGGCGAACTCCTGCAGGTACTCGACGTGCGCGTCGCCGATCGGGATGCCGACCGCCTGCACCGGCGCCAGCCACGGCGGCATGGCACCCGCGTAGTGCTCCAGCAGCACCGCGAAGAACCGCTCGATGGAGCCGAACAGCGCGCGGTGGATCATGACGGGCCGCTGGCGCGAGCCGTCCGCCGCGGTGTACTCGAGGTCGAAGCGCTCCGGCAGGTTGAAGTCCAGCTGCACGGTCGACATCTGCCAGGTGCGGCCGATGGCGTCGCGCGCCTGCACGGAGATCTTCGGGCCGTAGAAGGCCGCGCCGCCCGGGTCGGGGGTCAGCGGGAGGCCCTGCTTCTCGGCGACCTGCTGGAGGACCGCGGTGGCCTCCTCCCAGACCTCGTCCGAGCCGACGAACTTCTCCGGGTCCTTGGTGGACAGCTCCAGGTAGAAGTCGGTCAGGCCGTAGTCGCGCAGCAGGTTCAGCACGAAGGTGAGGGTGCGGTCGAGCTCCTCGGCCATCTGCTCACGGGTGCAGTAGATGTGCGCGTCGTCCTGGGTGAAGCCGCGGGCCCGGGTCAGGCCGTGCACGACGCCGGACTTCTCGTACCGGTACACGGTGCCGAACTCGAAGAGGCGCAGCGGCAGTTCACGGTACGAACGCCCGCGCGCGTCGAAGATCAGGTTGTGCATCGGGCAGTTCATGGGCTTGAGGTAGTAGTCGGTACCACCGTCGAGCTGCATGGGGGGGTACATGCCCTCCGCGTACCAGTCCAGGTGACCGCTCTTCTCGAAGAGGGCGCCCTTGGTGGCGTGCGGCGAGTAGACGAACTCGTAGTTCTCCTCCTCGTGCCGCTTGCGGCTGTAGTCCTCCATCACCCGGCGGATGATGCCGCCGCGCGGGTGGAAGACGGCGAGGCCGGAGCCGATCTCGTCCGGGATGGAGAAGAGGTCCAGCTCGTTGCCGAGCTTGCGGTGGTCGCGCTTCTCGGCCTCGGCGAGGAAGTCGAGGTGGGCCTTCAGCTCCTCCTTCGACGGCCACGCGGTGCCGTAGATGCGCTGGAGCATCGGGTTCTTCTCGCTGCCGCGCCAGTAGGCGGCGGCGTTGCGCATCAGCTTGAACGCCGGGATGTTCCGGGTGGTGGGCAGGTGGGGACCGCGGCAGAGGTCCTTCCAGCACAGTTCGCCGGTCTTGGCGTCCAGGTTGTCGTAGATGGTCAGCTCGCCGGCGCCCACCTCGACGTTCGCGCCGTCGTCGGTGGAGGCCGAGCCCTTGATGCCGATGAGCTCCAGCTTGTACGGCTCGTCGGCGAGCTCCTCGCGGGCGGCCTCGTCGGTGACCACGCGGCGCGAGAAGCGCTGGCCGCGCTTCTGGATCTCCTGCATCTTCTTCTCGACGGCCTTGAGGTCATCGGGGGTGAAGGGCTTGGCCACGTCGAAGTCGTAGTAGAAGCCGTCCCGGACCGGCGGGCCGATGCCCAGCTTGGCCTCGGGGAAGAGCTCCTGCACGGCCTGCGCCATGACGTGCGCGGTCGAGTGGCGCAGGATGTTCAGGCCGTCCTCGGAGGAGATCTCCACCGGCTCGACGGTCTCGCCGTCCGCGGGCTCGTACGAGAGGTCCTTGAGCTCGCCGGCGACGCGCGCGGCGATCACGGTGCGCTCGCCGGAGAACAGGTCCGCCGCAGTGGTGCCCGTGGTCACCACGCGCTCTTCCCGCTCGGAATCGCGTTGGATGATCACACGGACGTCTGACACCGGTCTCTCCTGACTCTGGGGGCACCTCCCGGGCGACTGCCCGGGGAGATCGCGGCAGTGGTCACTGCGCGCCTGAATCGTACCGAGCCGACCGGCCCGCCCGCGAAACGGTTAACCCCCAGGTCCCGCCGTCAGTCCTCGCCGCACGCCTCCGCCAGGAAGTCCACGCCGTCCCCGCTGCCCTGGAGCGACTTCATCAGCCGGTCCCGCTCCACCTCGTCCAGCGGTACGGGAGCCACGTCGCGGGCGTCGGTCAGCCGCCGGAACCCGCCCCGGCGCTGGAGCCGGCCGGACAGCCGCACCGGCAGCCCGGCCAGGTGCGCGTGGCCCGCGACCTGGTACGCCTCCTCGTCGAGCGCGGCGCGGACGTACGGCACCTCCGCCCCGGCCAGCACCCGCAGCCGTACGCTCCCGCCGCCCCGCGCGGACGCGCGCCGCATCCGCACCACCGTGCCCGCGATCCGCACCGGCACGGCCGGCTCGTCCCGCGTGTACCGCTCCCCCGCCTCCCGCAGCACCGGGAGGTCCCCCGGCGAGAACTCCACGGGCTCGGGCCGCACCGCGCACCCGGCGGGGGTCCCGGCCGCCGGCGCCCAGGCCAGCGCCACGCGCGCCCCCTCCGTGCCCCGCACCAGGGAGATCAGGGCCTCGGCCAGCTCGCGGCTCACGCCCGCCTCGACCGCCGCGTCGAAGGCCTCCATCCCTCCCGTGGCCCGCCGGTAGTCGACGGCCTCCCGGGCGGCGTGCAGCGCGTGGTGGAGCCGGATCACCGTGCCCCGGCCCCCGTCCACCGGCACGAAGGCGGTCAGCCTCGACCCGCCGGGCGAGGGCCCGACCAGCACCCCCTCCAGGGCCCGCTCGGCCTGCGCCCGGTGCCGCGCCCCGTGGTAGCCGGCCCGCGCCCGGTCGGCCAGCGCCCCGGCGAGCAGCAGCCGGTGCGCGGCGTTCCGCAGCTGTTCCTGGGCGCCCCAGGAGGACTCCTCGCGCAGCCCGGGCGGGACCTCGCGCCACCAGCGCACCTCGTCGCTGGGCACGGTGAGCCCGTAGAGCACCTCGCGGGCGCCGGGCAGGGCGCTGCGCGACAGGGCGGTGAGGGCCTCGCCGAGCAGGTCCTCGCTGTCGGGGAAGCCGGTGCTCTCGGGCACCAGCAGGCTGGTGCCGCCGGGGCCGGCGCCGGGCGGCGTCCAGCGGCCGTACTGCCCGGCGGCCCCGCCCCTGCGCTGCCAGCCGTGCCGGTGCAGCAGGGCGCCGAGCACGGTCGGGTCGACGTCCGCGGCGGCCGGCCGGCGGGGCGGGGCGGCGGGGTGGTCGTGGTGGGTCCAGTGCATCAAGGTCTCCCTCCGACCCCGACCCGGGTCATGATCTCGCAGAGCGCGCGGTCGTCGAAGATCCGGTGGGTGGGGATCCTGACGGTGGTCCTGCTCCGGCCGGTGACGGGGTGTCCGGCCAGGTTGGTCCAGTAGCAGCAGTGGCGCAGCCCCAGGGCGTCGTGCCCGGCCCCGATCCAGTCCTCGCGGGACCGGGGGACGAGCATCACGACGAGGATCTTGTGCACGGCGACGGGGGTGCGGGCGAGCTTGACCAGGTGGTCGTTGTCGAGGGTGAAGCCGAAGCTCGGACCCGGCGGGCGGGGGGCCACCTGGTAGGTCGCCTTGAGCTGGACCTTGATGGTGACCTCGTCGTCGACGGTGTGGCCGTCGGAGCCGTGGCTGACGTGCCAGTCGATGCCGTTGTCCGGGAACGGCTGGGACAGCGAGCAGCCCGCCGCCGCGGCGACGGCGTGCAGATAGCCCACCTGGAGGGTCTCCATGCAGGCGGTGGTGGCGAGGTTGCCCCGCAGCGGCTCCGTCCGCTCGGGTTGTACGAGCGCCATGGCTCCCCGTGCCTTCCGGGTCGTGTCAGCAGGTCCATGACGACCGTTCAGGTGTACGGTCCCCCACCGGTGTTGTCTCCGCGACGGCCGTGCCGCAAACGGCGTACGGCGCCGGGGCCACGGGTATCACGCTCTCGGGCAGGGGTGGCCGGATCGAAGGCGCGCGCCATCTGCCGATCGGGGACGAGGAGTTCGGACATGACGCGCTGGTACGAGGGGCCGCTGGCCGCATTTGACACCGAGACCACCGGGGTGGACGTCGAGCAGGACCGCATCGTCTCCGCGGCGGTGGTGGTCCAGGAGTGTGCGGGCGGCCGGGTCCGGGCCACCCGCTGGCTGGTCAACCCGGGCATCCCGGTGCCCCGCGAGGCCACCGACGTGCACGGCCTGACCGAGGACCACCTGCAGCGCAACGGCCGGTGGCCGGCGCCGGTGGTGGAGGAGATAGCCCGCGCGCTGGCGGAGCAGACGGCGGCGGGCCGCCCGCTGGTGGTGATGAACGCCCCCTTCGACCTGACGCTGCTGGACCGGGAGTTGCGCAGGCACCGGGCGTCGTCGCTGTCGCGGTACCTCGACAACCGGCCGCTGACGGTGCTGGATCCGCGCGTGCTGGACAAGCACCTGGACCGGTACCGCAAGGGGCGGCGGACGCTGACGGACCTGTGCGCGCACTACGGCATAGCGCTGGAGGGCGCGCACGACGCGGCGGCGGACGCGGTGGCGTCGCTGGAGGTGGTCCGGGCGGTGGGGCGCAGGTTCGCGGCGCGGCTGGAGCGGCTGAGCCCGGCGGAGCTGCACGCGCTGCAGGCGGTGTGGCACGCGGCGCAGGCCCGGGGGCTCCAGGCGTGGTTCGCGCGGAACGGCTCGGAGGAGGCGGTGGACCCGCACTGGCCGCTGCGCCCGGAGGTGCCGGCGGCGGCGTGAGACGGGGCGCGCGCCGCGGAGGAACCGGCGTACCCCGGAAACGAGTTGAGGCCGGTCCGTCTGCTGACGGACCGGCCTCTCCCGGTGGGCGATACTGGGATCGAACCAGTGACCCCTTCGGTGTGAACGAAGTGCTCTCCCGCTGAGCTAATCGCCCGGGAACGAGTTGAACCATACAGGGCACGGGCGGGTGGTTCAAAACCCGGTCCTCAGGCAGCGTCCCGGCCCCCCGCCAGGAAGCGCGTGAGCCCGCGCCGTCCGGCGCGCATCATCAGTGCGTGGTTGGCGCGGAAGGCCGGGCGGGCGGGCACCGCGAGCCGCCGCATCAGGGGCTTGCGCACCACGACCTCCTGCTCGTAGACGGCCCGCGTGCCCCCGCCGGGGCCGGGGCGCACGGTCCACCGCGCCCAGCCGTCGAGGTCCCCGCTCATCGCCACCTCCAGCACGCCGGCCCCGGGGTCGTTGCGCCGCTCCGAGGCGGTGACGACCAGGTCGTACGGGAGGAGGGAGCGGAAGCGCGCGGTGCCGGTGCCCGCCCCACCCGGGGCCACGCGGCGGACCTGCGGCCACCACTCGGGGTACCGTCCGGGCTCCGCGAGCACGGCGAAGACCCGGCCGGGCGGCGCGGGGAGCTCCCACACGCTGCGGAAGCGGTAGCGGCACCAGTCCATACGGGGAGTCTGCGCGCCGGGCGGGCCCGGTACTCGCCGGCGGCCGCCTTTCCCCGCTCCCTCCGGCTTCCGCGGCTTCCGCGGCTCACCCGGCTTCCGCGGCTCACCCGGCCGCCGCGGCTCCCCCGGGCTGCCGACGGGCACCCACCCGTACTCAAGCGCGTCCCCGGGGAAATCTGAGTATCCGCACCCATGTTCCCGCCGGGTGACCGGCGCCACACTCCGGGCATGGAAAACGTTCCGCCGCACATGCCGCCGCCCCAGGGGCCTCCCGGGCCCGGCGTACCGCCGCCCGCCGAGGAGCTCGTCCTGCTCGACCGGGAGCTGGTGCAGCTCGACGCGCGCCGCGCGCAGCTGCTGGCCCGCCGGGCCTGGCTGGTCTCGGTGCTGACGGCGCCGGCCGCCCCGGCCGCGCCCTTCCCCGGGTGGCAGGCGCCGCCGGCCGCCGGTCCGGCGCGTGACGCGTCCGGGCCGAGCGCCCAGAACGTGCTGCTGACCCTGGGCGCGGTGCTGCTGACCATCGCCGCGTTCGCGTTCACGGTGGTGAGCTGGGGCTCCATGGGCATCGGCGGCCGGGCCGCGGTGCTGGGCGTGGTGACGGCCGCGGCGCTGGCCGCGCCGGTGGCGCTGCTGCGCCGCGGGCTGCGGTCCACGGCCGAGTCGGTGGCGGGGCTGGGGCTGGCGCTGACGGTGCTGGACGCGTACGCGCTGTACGCGGTGGCGCTGCCGGGTAAGGACGGCACGGCGTACGCGGCGGGTGCGGCGGCGGTGCTGGCCGCGCTGTGGACGGGTTACGGGCTGGCCCTGGGCGCGCTGCGGCTGCCGGTGCCGGTGGCGCTGGTGACGGCCCAGCTGCCGCTGCCGCTGGGCGCGGTGGCGGCCGGGGCCCCGGCGCCGGTCGTGGGCTGGGCGCTGCTGGGGACTGCGGCACTGGACGCGGCGGTGGCGCTGTGGTGGCGGGACCGGTTCGTCCGGGTGCTCGCGGTGGTGGCCGGTGTGGCGACGGGTGGCTGGGCGCTGCTGGGCGCGCTGTGGCTGTCGCTGGCGGCCGGTGACCCCGCGGCGGCGGTGGCGCCGGGCGCGCTGCTGCTGGGCGGTGCGGTGCTGGCGCTGGCCGTGGCGTTCCGGGTGCCGGAGCCGGGCGCGGTGCCGCTGGCCGGTCTGGCGGGCGCGGCTGCGGTGGCGGCGCTCGGCGGGGTGCCGCGGGCGGTGCTGCCGGACGGCTGGGGGGTGCTGCCGTACCTGGTCTGCGCGGTGCCGCTGCTGCTGTTCGCGCGGGTGGCCGGGCTGCGTGCGGGGGTGCGGCGCGGGCTGGCGGGTGCCGGGGCGGGCGTGGCGGTGCTGGGCGCGCTGTCGGCGCTGCCCGCGGTGCTGCTGGCGCTGGCGCTGCCGGTGGAGGTGTGGGGCGGCGTGTGGGCGGGCCGGGTGCCGGTGCCGGCCGACGCGCGGCTGCCGGGGATGCACGCCGCGCCCGTGGTGCTGCTCGCGGTGGCGGGCATGGCCTGGCCCTGGCTGCGGCGGCGGGCCGAGGCGGGGGTGGCGGTGGTCGTCCTGGTCTGGGCCGGTCTCTTCACGGCCTCGGCGGTGCTGCCGCCGGCCCAGCCGGTGGTGCTCGGCTCGCAGGTGCTGCTGACCGCGCTGGCCGTGGGGTACGCCCTGCGGGCCGACGGGCCGGTGGCGGGGGCGCTCGGGCGGTCCGTGGCCGCGGGGGCGTGCGCGGTGGCCGGTGCGGCGAGCGCGTCGGTGCTGTCGCTGGCGGGGAAGCCGGGCACCTTCGCGGTGCTGGGGGCCTTCCTGGTGCTGTTCGCTGCCGCCGCCTTCGCGGGCCGGGGGCCGGTGTGGGCGCGGTCGGCGGCCGCGGTGCTGTCCGTCGGCTACGCCACCGGGCTGCTGCTCGCCCTGGGGCGGGCCCTCGGCCTGCCGGCCCACACGACCGCGCTGCTGGTGCTCGCGGTGCCCGTGGCGGTGGCCCTGGCCGCGGTGACGCCGGCGGCCCGCCCGGTGCGGGTGCCGTTCGAGGTGGCCGGTGCGGGCGCGGGGGCGTTGGCCGTGGCGCTGGCGCTGCCGGACCTGCCGGTGCTGGCCCTGGTGCTGGCGCTGCTCGGGGTGGTCTGCGCGGGGACGGCCGTACGGGCCGACCGGCGTCCGGTGGGGTACGCGGCGGGGGCGCTCTTCCTGCTGGCCGCCTGGGTGCGGCTGGCGGCGTCCGGGGTGACCGTGCCGGAGGCGTACACGCTGCCGGTGACCGTGCCCGCGCTGGTGGTGGGCCTGCTGCGGCGCCGGCGCGACCCCGGAGCGGGGTCCTGGACGGCGTACGGGCCCGGACTGGCCGCGACGCTGGTGCCGAGCCTGGTCGCCGCCTGGGGCGACGCGCACTGGCTCCGGCCGCTGCTGCTGGGGGTGGCCGCCCTGGTGGTGACGCTGCTCGGGGCGCGGTACAAGCTGCGGGCGCCGCTGCTGCTGGGCGGCGCGGTGCTGGCCCTGGACGCGCTGCACGAGCTGGCGCCGTACGTCGTCCAGGTCGCGGACGCGCTGCCGCGCTGGATGCCGCCGGCGCTGGCCGGGGTGCTGCTGCTGGCGGTGGGCGCGACGTACGAGCGGCGCCTGCGGGACGCGCGGCGGGTCCGTGAGGCGCTGGGCCGCATGAAGTGACGCGGGAACGCCGAAGGCCCGGAGACTCTCACGAGTCTCCGGGCCTTCGGTCCGGGTGGGCGATACTGGGATCGAACCAGTGACCCCTTCGGTGTGAACGAAGTGCTCTCCCGCTGAGCTAATCGCCCCGGCGCACCTCAAACATTACCGCATGTCAGAGGGTGCCCGGGACCACGGAGGCGCCGGGCGCCCGCGGGGTCACTCGGGTGCGTTCCAGGGCATGGCGAAGCCGACCCTCCAGAGGTAGATCCCCAGCGCCGCCAGGATGATCACCAGGCCGATGGAGGTCAGGATGATGTTGCGGCGCCGGACCTTCGGGTCGAGCGCCTTCTGCGCGGCCTCGGTCACCTTGCGCTTGGTCCAGCGCAGGACGAGCTGCGCCCAGACGAACTCGGTCGCCCAGATCGCCATGCCCGCGAAGATCACCAGCCAGCCCGGGCCGGGCAGCGGGAGCATGATGACGCCCGCGACCACGACGGCCAGGCCCACGATGAAGACGCCGACCTGCCAGCTGAGGTGCAGGGTGCGGCGTGCCTTGATGAAGTCCGGCGCGCGCGAGCCGAGCGGCGCCTCTTCCGTCTCTGCGGCCGGGTTCTCGCTGTCCCCGCGGCCGTCACTCCCCGTGTTCATGGGAGCAAACCTACCGGAGCTCCAAGCACAGGTGAACGGGCTGCGGGATCCGCCGTACGAGGTACCTGAACGCCCGCAAAACGGTCAGAGGGGTTTACAACGGCACCGTAGGTGGCATGTCGATTTCGCCGACGTGCGAATCCCCGAGCGCACACTGAGCGAAAGGCCCTGGCGCTTATGAACACCACGGTCAGCTGCGAGCTGCACCTGCGCCTCGTTGTGTCGAGCGAGTCCTCACTGCCTGTACCCGCGGGCCTGCGGTATGACACGGCCGACCCCTACGCCGTGCACGCCACCTTCCACACCGGCGCCGAGGAGACGGTCGAGTGGGTCTTCGCCCGCGACCTCCTCGCGGAGGGCCTCCACCGGCCCACCGGTACCGGAGACGTCCGCGTCTGGCCGTCCCGGAGCCACGGTCAGGGCGTCGTCTGCATCGCCCTGAGCTCACCGGAGGGAGAAGCCCTGCTCGAAGCCCCCGCGAGGGCCCTGGAGTCGTTCCTGAAGCGGACCGACGCGGCGGTGCCACCCGGCACCGAGCATCGCCACTTCGACCTCGACCAGGAGCTCTCCCACATCCTGGCGGAAAGCTGAGCCAGGGCGAGAGCCGCCCGACACCGTCCGACTCGGGGCGACGGTGTGGGCCGGACAACCACATACGGCAGTGCCGGCGCTGTTCCCGCGGAAGCCACCCGCGCGGACGGCGCCGGTGCGCTTTTTCCAGGGGACGCTATTGTTCGGCGACATCGGCGGGCACCGGCTCGCAGGCGGCCCCAGGGAGCGAGAACCCCATGCAGATCCCCCACGACACGCGTCGCGCACTCGACGTCGTCGTCGATCTGGTGAACACCGCGCCCGATCCGGGCGGGCCCGACGGGCTGGCCGATCTCGGGGCGCTGCGCGAGTTCGTACGGGAGCACGAGATCAGCGACGTCGGGGTGCTCGGCGCCCGCGACCTCGCAGGGGTGCGGACGGTACGCGGACTGTTCGGGCAGATCTTCGCGGCCGGCACCGACCGCCTGGCGGCCGGTGTGATCAACGAGCTGGTGGCGGCGGCCGGCACGACGCCCCGGCTGACCGACCACGACGGCTACGACTGGCACGTGCACTACTTCGCCCCCGGCGCCTCCGTCGGCGACCACATCGCCGCCGACTGCGGGATGGCGCTGGCCTTCATCGTGGTCTCGGGCGAGCGGGAGCGGCTGCGCCGGTGCGAGGCGCCCGACTGCCGCCGGGCCTTCGTGGACCTGTCCCGCAACCGGTCGCGCCGCTACTGCGACTCCCGCACCTGCGGCAACCGCCTGCACGTGGCCGCGTACCGCGCCCGGCGCAAGGAAGCCGCCGAGTAGCCCCCGCTCCGGCCCCTCCCCGGCCCTAGAGGAGGAAGAGGTCGTGCGTGGCGGCGAGCAGCAACAGGGTGCCGATCACCGCCAGGAAGATCATCAAGGGTGGCTGGGAGAGCGCGAAGAGGCAGCCGCGCTGTTCCTCCGTGGGAACGGTGGTGGCGGGCTCGCCCCGCGATGTGTCCAGCATCTCGGGGCGAATGATGACGCAGCCCCCTCGCGCCACACCCTCAACACGCCAGGACCACGCGGCAGTTCGCCGGATCCCGCGTTTCTTGATCGAGATGCGCCCGACCTGCACACACTCGCGACCACCTGTGATCGTCAGATCCCGTGCTTCTTCAGGATCGCTTCGATGTCGGAGAAGTCGTCCGCCGGAGTGGCAGCCGGGGAGGCGGGCTTCCGTTGCGGGCGGGTGGTGGTCGGTGCCGGCGCGGGCGCGACGGCTGCCGGGGCCGTGCCGGAGGCCGCCTTGCGTTCCTTGCGGGTGCCGGTGCCGCGGCGCTCCACGGCGCGGGTGGTGGCGAGCAGCACCCAGGCCAGGGCGAGGAGTCCGAAGCCGATCCAGACGCCGGGATTGAAGACGATGCCGGTGACCCACTCCACGAGGCCGGTCATCACCAGCGCCACGGGCACCAGCGAGTAGGCCGCGATGCGCGTGGCCGCCAGGTACCGCTTGCGGTAGGCGGTGAGCGCGGCGATGCCCAGGCCCGCCGCGGACACCGCGGAACATATGGTCTCGGCAAGCATGCGGTCCCTCCAGCTGTGGGTGTGGCGCGTGGGCGGGCGTTTCCGCCCCTTCCATCCTGCACCGGGCGGGTGCGCGCGGGCCACGGATCGGGGCCCGTGGCGGCACATCTCGGGGAGATCTCCGGGGCGTCTCGGGGTCGGTCTCCTCCTCAGGGAGGGTCTGGGAGACTGACCCCATGAGCGATTCCCAGCCTTCCGGCGCCCCCGGTCCCGTCGTCCTCGAGGTCTGGTGCGAACTCCAGTGCACCGACTGCCGCACCGCCCTGGACGACGTGCGCGCCCTGCGGGCCCGGTACGGCGACCGGATGGACATCCGGCTGCGGCACTTCCCCCTGGCGAAGCACAAGCACGCCTTCGCCGCGGCCCAGGCCGTCGAGGAGGCCGTGGAGCAGGGCCGGGGCTGGCCGTACGCGGAGGCCGTGCTCGCCCGCACCGAGGAGCTGGAGCGCCGGGGCGAGGCCTTCCTCGTCCAGACCGCGAAGGAACTCGGCCTGGACGCCGAGGAGTTCGACACCGCCCTGATCGACGGCCGGCACATCCTGATCGTGGACGCCGACCAGGCGGAGGGCAAGGCGATCGGCGTCACCGGCACCCCGACCTACGTGATCGACGGCGAGCGCCTGGACGGCGGCAAGAGCCAGGAGGGCCTCCGCGAGCGCATCGAGGAGATCGCCGACCGCCTGCTGGCCGCCCGGTAGGACGCCCCCGGCTGCCGGGATGCCCGGCAGCCGCGGTCGGGCCGCTCCCCCGCCGGGTCAGATCAGCGGCTTCGTGAAGTTGTGCTGGACGACCTGGTACCCGAGGGACTCGTAGAGCCGCCGGGCCGGCGTGTTCGACACCAGGACGTGCAGGCCGATCAGCCGGGCCCGGCCGGCCAGGGCGGCCCGCTCGGCGAGCAGCATCAGCGAACGCCCGTGGCCGCGCCCGCGGTGCTCCCCGGCCACCGCCACGTCGAAGACGTACGCGCCGGGGTCCCCCGGCAGGCCGGCGACGCCGCAGCTCACCCACACCTGGCCGACGGGCACGCCCCCGCTCTCCAGGACCGAGAAGGACGTGCCGGGGGTGTCGAGACCCCGCGGCAGCTGCTCGTCGTGGGCCTCCCGCGACCGGGCGAGCGCCGCTGCGGGCGCCAGGCCGCGCTCCCGCCACACGGCCGCGTAGCCCTCGACGGCCGGGCCCAGCCAGGCCTCGAACTCCCCGGCCGTCATCGGCCGGCCCGTGTCGCCCGCGGGCAGCGCCGGCGGCCGGGCGGAGACGCGTTTGACCATGTGGCGGCCGGTCTCGGTGTAGCCGAGGGCGCCGGCCATCCGGCGCGCATCGGCGGCGTCCCCGGGAACGGCGACGTCGATCCGCCGGCAGCCCCAGCCGCGCAGCACCTCCTCGGCGGCGAGCGCCGCGACCGTGCCGCGGCCGCGCCGCCGGTCCGGGCGGTCGATCCACAGCCCGCGAATCAGGCCGACGGCGGGGCCGGCGGCCGGATCGGCGGCCAGCTCCACCTTCCCGACGACGCGGCTGTTGACGCGGACCTCGTACGGGCGCGAGCGCGCCCCTTCCGCGGTGCTCTGGAGCGGCCCGGCCGGCCGCAGGGTCGTGGTCATCACGCCTGTTGTACCCGCCCGCGGGCCCGCCCGTCACCGGTGCGTCGCCCGCGCCCCGCGACTGCGCCGCCTCCGCTACGCGGGGTCGGCGTCCTGGGCCGCGCGCTCGTCGAAGATGCGCATGGCCTTCGCCGTGACGGGGCCGGGGGCGGCGGCCAGCTCGCGGCCGTCGACCCGGTGGACGCCCTGCACGTCGCGCAGCGTCGAGGTCAGGAAGATCTCGTCGGCGCGCTCCAGCACGTCGAAGGGCAGGTCGGTCTCGTGCGCCCCGGTCCACTCGACCGCCAGGGCGCGGGTGATCCCGGCGAGGCAGCCCGAGGGGACGGGCGGGGTGTGCAGCTCGCCGTCCAGGACCACGAACACGTTGGAGCCGGTGCCCTCGCACAGCTGCCCCACGGTGTTGGCGAAGAGCGCCTCGGAGGCGCCCGCCTCGTTGGCCTTGGCCAGGGCGACGACGTTCTCCGCGTACGAGGTGGTCTTCAGGCCCGCGAGGGCGCTGCGCTCGTTACGCACCCACGGGACGGTGATCACGGCGGTGGTGTCGGGGCGCCGGATGGTCTCGCCGACGGCCACGACCAGCGTGGGGCCGGTCTCGCCGCGGTCGGAGCCGAGCGGCGACAGCCCGCCGGTGTAGGTGATGCGCAGGCGGCCGAGCGGCATCGGGTTGGCCCCGAGGACGGCGGCGCAGGCGCGGCGCACCTCGTCGAGGTCCGGGTCGGGCAGGCCGAGGCCGCGCGCGCTGCGGGTCAGCCGGTCCAGGTGGCGGGTCAGCGCGAAGGCCTCCCCGTCCACGGCCTTGAGCGTCTCGAAGACGCCGTCCCCCACGGTCAGCCCGTGGTCGAAGACGGAAACCCGGGCGTTCTCGGCGTCCCGCAGCTGCCCGTCGAGCCAGATCCTCACCGTACGGTCCCTTCACTCGCCTGGTACGTACCCGACGCTACCGCGAGCAGCCGGGCGGCCTTCAGTTCGGTCTCGGCCCACTCACGCTCGGGGTCGGAGCCCCAGGTGATGCCGGCGCCGGTGCCGAAGCGGAGCCGGGGGCCGCCGGGGGCCTCCCGGTCGATCCAGAAGGTCCGGATGCCGACGGCCAGCTCGCCGGTGCCGCGGTCGGCGTCGACCCAGCCGATGCCTCCGCAGTACGGGCCGCGCGGGGCGGTCTCCAGGGCCTCGATGATCCGCAGGGCGGAGGACTTGGGGGCGCCGGTGACGGAGCCGGGCGGGAAGGTGGCCGCCAGCAGCTCGGGCCAGCCCGCGCCGTCGGCCAGCTCGCCGCGGACGGTGGAGACCAGGTGGACCAGTCCCGGGTGCTCCTCGACGGCGCACAGCTCGGGGACGGTCACGGAACCGGTGGCGCAGACGCGGCCGAGGTCGTTGCGGACCAGGTCCACGATCATCACGTTCTCGGCGTGGTCCTTGGGGAGGAGGTCGTCGGCGGTGCGGCCGGTGCCCTTGATCGGTCCGGACTCCACGGTGCGGCCGGTGCGGCGCAGGAAGAGCTCGGGCGAGGCGGTGGCGATCTCCACGCCGTGCGCGGGGAGCCGAATCGTTCCTGCGTAGGGGGCCGGGTTGCCGCGGGCCAGCAGTGCGGTGAGGGCGTCCACGTCTGCGCCGTCGGCGTCCGGGAGCGGCGCGGACATCACGCGGCAGAGGTTGGCCTGGTAGACCTCGCCGCGCGCGATGTGGGCGCGGATGGCCCGTACGCCGGCCACGTAGGCCTCGCGGTCCAGGGAGGAGGTCCAGGACGCGGGCTGTGGTCCCCGCCAGGCCCCCGGGACGGGTGCGGGGACGGGGTCGGGGCGTATGTCCCCGAAGCGCGCGCACACGAGGCGGCCTTCGAAGTCCGCCGACACGGCCCAGAAGCCGGCCGAGTCCAGCGCTGAGGGGTCGCCTGTGACGTCACGGAGGTCGGTCGCGATGAGGCCGCCGAAGCGGGCCATGGGAGGCAGGTGCTGCACGGCTGTGAGTCTAGGACGGGTGGGGTGGGGGCGTCGGTGAGTGTGGGGTGGGGACGTCGGTGAGTGACGGGTCGGACCCCCGCTGAGCTGGCCGTGCGGGTGGGCTTCGGTGAACGCCCGCAGCACGCTGCGGAAACGCGTTTTTGAGCTGGCCCGGGAATCCGCTAGAGTTCAACACGTCGCCGGGGAGCGAAGGAAAAAACCCCGGAAGCAACACCGGCGACCTGCGGACGTGGCTCAGTTGGTAGAGCATCACCTTGCCAAGGTGAGGGTCGCGAGTTCGAATCTCGTCGTCCGCTCGAAGTGGGGGATCTTCCCGAGAACCCCTGCAGCTCCGTGGTGGAGTGGCCGAGAGGCGAGGCAACGGCCTGCAAAGCCGTCTACACGGGTTCAAATCCCGTCTCCACCTCCAAGGACGATTAGCTCAGCGGGAGAGCGCTTCCCTGACACGGAAGAGGTCACTGGTTCAATCCCAGTATCGTCCACTTGATCCGCAAGGATCATCCCGCGCGATTAGCTCAGCGGGAGAGCGCTTCCCTGACACGGAAGAGGTCACTGGTTCAATCCCAGTATCGCGCACGCAGCACGCCCGACCTGCGGTCTCCGGACGATGGTCAACGGATCCGCAAGGATCTTCCCGCGCGATTAGCTCAGCGGGAGAGCGCTTCCCTGACACGGAAGAGGTCACTGGTTCAATCCCAGTATCGCGCACCACCCGGAAGCCCCGGCCGATCTGATCGGCCGGGGCTTTCCGCCGTGTGCGGTCGCGGTCGCGGACGCCTGCGGTCTCCGGCCGCCCGTACGGCGGGCCGGGACCGCAGTGGCGTCGGCGCCCTCGGGTCAGGAGGAGAACAGCATCCGGCCGAAGCCGCCGCGGTGGTGGTGTCCGTGGCCGTGTCCGTGGTGCTGCGGGGCACCCCAGGCGGGCGCCTGGCCGGCCGGGTAGGCGGGGGGCGCGGGCGGCGGCGGGACCTGGCCGTACTGGGACTCCAGGCGGGTCAGGGCCTCCAGCTCGCCGTAGTCCAGGAATATGCCCCGGCACCCGCTGCACTGCTCGATCTGGACCCCGCTGCGGTTGTACGTGTGCATCATCGCGTGACACTTCGGGCACTGCATGATCGGCTCAACTCCTCGCCGTCGGACGTCGTCCCCGGAATGCTGCCCGGTGACGTGACGCTCACCCTACGACGGAAGGACGGACTCCAAGTCCGGTGGGAGTGTGGCGATTCGGGAACAACTGTCGGCCATCATCCGCTCCACCTCGTCCAGTCCGCGCCGCTCCGCGACCGACTTGGCGATGGCCAGGGCCGCGGTCTGGACCGTCAGCGCCCGGGCGGGGACGTCGAGTTCGGGCCAGGGATCGGCACCCCGGGGGCCGGCGGCGGGGCCCCCGGCGTCCTGGTAGGCGCCGAGGAACCGTGTCCACACGTCCGGGTCGAGGAGACCGGCGGCGTACCAGGCGGCGGGGCGGGCCAGGTCCCAGCCGGGGTGGCCGAGCCCGAGGTCGTCCACGTCGATGAGCAGCCAGGGGCCGTCGGGGCCCGGGTGCCGGACCAGCTGGCCCAGGTGCAGGTCGCCGTGGCAGACCGTGGCGGAGGGGGGCGCGGGCACCTCGCCGCGGGCCCAGGCGGGCAGCCGGGCGACGGCGGCGAGGACGACGGCGGAGTCGGGGTGCGGGCCCACGGCGGCCATGCGGGACAGGGCGCGGGCCACCTTCGCGGGGCCGCGCATCGGGGGCAGCCGCTCGGGCAGGGCGGCGGCCGGGAGCGTGTGCAGCCGCGCCAGCAGCCGGGCCGCGTCCTCCCAAGGGGCGGCCTCGGGGGCGGCGGGGTCCACCGGGGTGCCGTGCGGCCAGGCGGAGACGGCGCGGCCCCGCAGCACGGTGGTCAGGGCGGGCTCACCGTCCCGGGCGAAGGCGGGCAGCGGGGGCAGCAGGATCCCGGTGAGGGCGGGGGCGGCGGCCAGGCGGACCCGTACCGCGAGGGCGGCCTGGTCGGTGCCGGGCGCGTGGGCCTTGACGACGACGCCGCCGGTGCGGACCACGGTGCCGTCGGGCCGGTCCGCGAGGAGGGTGTGCTGGCGGGGCACGCCGGGCCGGCCCCGCGGGGCGTCCCCGCCGACGAGCGCGGCCAGCTCCGCCGCGAAGCGCGCGTTCACGGATTCCCCCAGTCGTACGGTCCCGGTCGCCTCGGATCGTACGGGTTCCCGCGCCCCGTACGCGCGTCCCGGCCCGGTGCCGCGGCCAACGCCCACCGGGCGGAGGACGTCCCGGGGCCGGGACGTGGAAAAGGGTGCCGGCGGCGACGGCTCCCCAGCCGTCACCGCCGACACCCTCTACAGCCGTCCGCCGCACCCCCGTCCCCACGGGGTTGATGGGCGATGTCCCGGTCCGGGCCGCTCTCCCGGACCCGGGGCGCCGCTCAGCGCCCCAGCAACGCGCCCACGGACGACGCCTGTGTCACCACCGATTCCCAGCCGCCGAAGACGACGACCAGGAGGGCGGCGAGGGGGAGGACCATGGCCGCGGCCACCAGCGGGTGGCGCGTCCCGGACGGCTTGCGTCCCTGCGTGCGGATGATCGCCATGTCCCGCTCCTCGGTCCTCTCTCCCTGGTCTGGCAGCGGCGGGTGTCTGACCTCGGGGGACGAGTGCTCCACCCGCCGCTTGTCCTCAACACTAGGAGCGCGGGCGTCCCGAGTCCTCATGCCTCCGTACCCATTCCCGGGCCTCCGGGAGGATGACGGGGGTCCCCCTCGCGTACTCCCCTGGGTGGAGACGGTCCTCCCGGAGTCGGGGTCCTCCCGGAGGGGATCCCGGCTTGCGGCCGGTTACACCCCGCGACCGCGTGACTTCGGTCACTTCCGCCCCAGTGGCGGGCGTCCCGCCGCCCGGCCCGTCGGCTCGCCCGGGCGGGCGCCGGTCCGCACGCACGCCGTCGCGCCGGTGCGCCCCGGAACGCGCAGCCGGGACCGCCGCGGGGCCCAATCCCCTTTGCCGCGGCGGATTTTGATCGCACGGCCCAGGCGAACCGGTGTTCGAGCACAGGGATCTGACCAACCCTCAAGTGTCCCTCGCCGTACTGACAATCGAATCCCCGGACGAGGGCGCGGCCTCTGAGCACACATGGCGGATCGTCCGTAAGCTGTGGCTCGTCAACAGGACGACCGGGCAGCGGGGTGGACATGGCGATGATGCGGCTCCGGCGCGAGGACCCGCGTGTCGTCGGCTCGTTCAGGCTGCACCGGCGGCTCGGTGCCGGCGGCATGGGCGTGGTCTACCTGGGGTCCGACCGGCGCGGCCAGCGCGTCGCCCTGAAGGTGATCCGGCCGGATCTCGCCGAGGACCAGGAGTTCCGCTCCCGCTTCGCCCGCGAGGTCTCCGCCGCCCGCCGCATCCGGGGCGGCTGCACCGCCCGCCTGGTGGCCGCCGACCTGGAGGCCGAGCGCCCCTGGTTCGCGACCCAGTACGTCCCCGGACCCTCCCTGCACGACAAGGTCAACGAGGGCGGCCCGCTGTCCGCGGCGCAGATCGCGGCCATCGGCGCGGCGCTCTCCGAGGGCCTGGTGGCGGTCCACGAGGCCGGCGTGGTGCACCGCGACCTGAAGCCTTCGAACATCCTGCTCTCCCCCAAGGGCCCCCGGATCATCGACTTCGGCATCGCCTGGGCCACCGGCGCGAGCACCCTCACCCACGTGGGCACGGCGGTCGGCTCGCCCGGCTTCCTCGCGCCCGAGCAGGTGCGCGGGGCGGCCGTGACGCCGGCCACCGACGTGTTCTCGCTGGGGGCGACCCTCGCGTACGCGGCGACGGCCGACTCCCCCTTCGGGCACGGCAGCTCCGAGGTGATGCTCTACCGGGTGGTGCACGAGGAGCCGCAGCTGTACGGCGTACCCGACTCGCTCGCGCCGCTGGTGCGGGCCTGCCTGGCGAAGGACCCCGAGGAGCGGCCCACCACCCTCCAGCTGTCGATGCGGCTCAAGGAGATCGCGGCCCGCGAGGCCCAGGGGCTGCCCGAGGCGCGCACGCCGGCCCCGCGGACGGACCCGGAGCGGCCCAGCGGGCGGCTGGCGGAGCAGTACGCACGCCAGCGCACGGAGCGCCGTACCGCGGGCACGCCCGCTCCGCGCCCCCAGGGCGGCGCCACCAGCGGCACCCGGAACCCCGCGCGCGGCGCCGAGCAGGCACGGCCGGGTGCGGGCCGGGACACCGGCCGGGACACCGGCCGCACGGGTCCCCGTACCGGATCGCGGACCGGCGGCCGGCCGGCGCCGCGGAGCACCACGGGCGGGCGGCGGCCGGCCGGACCCGACCGGCGGCTGCTGCGGCAGCGGCTCATCGTGTTCGTGGTGGTCACGCTGATCGTGGCGCTCGGCATCGCGGCGGCGCAGCACTTCTAGACGGCCCGCGCGGAGCGGTGGGCGCCGGGCGGGGACTGTGGGCCGGGCGGCCCGATCCGGGGATCTCCCGCCGTATCCCTGCGTCGTCATGGCCCAAGGTCATACAGTCCGTGGCATGTTGGACTTCCAGTTGCTCGGCGCCATCGCCGGTATCGGGGGCGTCGCCCTCGGCGGACTGTTCCTGATCTACCGCAACTTCATCCAGAACCTGATCCGGCAGCGGCTGTTCCGGACACTGACGGCCTTGCAGGCGACCGTCCTGTTCGGGGCCGTGATCACCCTCACCTTCGCCATCGCGATCCTGGGCATCTTCGCCACGCTCGCGGACGGCAGGGGTGCGACGAAGTTCATGGTCATGGTGGGCCTGCTGCTGCTCTTCCTGCTGGCGGCGGTGGTCGTGGTGGGACGGTTCGTGGCGCCGCGCCCCGGACCCGCCGCCGGGGCCGACCCGGAGGAGCGGACCCTGGCGCGGGTGGCGCGGCTGGTCTCCCAGGGCGAGCCCGCGGCGGCCGAGCGCGCGCTGGAGGGCTCGGGCACGGACCGGGAGTCCGAGGAGTTCTGGTACTGGAAGGCCCGGATCGCGCTGGCCGGCGGCAATGCGGCGACGGCCCTGGGGTACGTGGACGAGGCCCTGAAGCTGGAGCCGGGCAACCCGCACGCCACCGCCCTCAAGATCCGGATCCTGCTGGTCGGCCAGGACCCCGCGGACCTCGGCCGGGCGCAGGCGCTGGCCACGGCCGCGGAGGGACGGGACGCGGGTCTGGACGTGTGGCTGCGCCGGCTGCGGGCCGAGGGGATGTTCCGGGTCGGCGTCCGCACCAACACCGAACTGGACGACCGCTTCCCGCTGCCGGTCCGGCAGGGCCGGCCGGCGGGGCGCTGACACACCGATGGCGGAGGAAGAGCGCATGACGGACGACTTCTGGGAGGCCGGGCCGGGGGCCCCGACCGTGTTCTACGTGCCGCGGACGGCGGGCGGGGAAGACCTGGCGTCCTTCGCCGCCGTGGAGTCCGAGACCCGCTGGCAGGCACGGCGGAAGGGGCTGCGGCTGCTGGGGAGGACGGTCCGGGCGCCGGAACTGGTGGACCTGTTACTGGACCGCCAACCGCGGGCCGGAGTGCTGGTCCGGCCGGTGCTGGAGGGCCGGACGCTGCGGGAGTACCTGCTCGGCGGGGGCCCGGAGCTGGTGGAGGGGCTGCTCGCGCTGGGGGCCTCGCTGCGGCTGTGCCGCGAGGGCGCCGAGATGTCCTGGGCCGCCCGGGACGACTGGTCCGGCGGCCGGGTGGTGATGCTGGTCGCCGATCCGTTCGGCCGTGCCGGGCTGCCGGCCGGGGAGCGGGCGGGGCGCGAGCGGGCATGCGCGCGGTACGCGGCGTTCCTGGGGGCGTACGGGATCGACGTCGTCCACGACCGGGCGACCTACGGGGAGTTCGTCGACCGGGAGCTGGGCCGCTTCCACCGGGATCCGGGCGTGACCGTGGTGATCCACGCGGATGCCTTCGCGGACGGAGCGGCCGGGGCGGCCGCGGCGGAGGGACGGCCGGCGCGCCGCGAGAGCCCGCTCTGGCGGTGGCTGGAGCGGGGGGCGGTCGTCCACTCGGCGGGTCGGGTGCGGGTTCCGGCGGAGCCGGGACGGGGGGTGCGGGCCAAGGGGGAAGGGTCGTCGGCCGGGGAGATGGGCGAGGCGGAACCGATGCGGGAGGAGCGGGAGGGGACCGAGCGCACCGAGGGGCCGGCGGTCCGGACGGAGGCCGAGTGGCAGGCCCCGGTGGGGCGGGCGGTGAGCGCGGAGCGGCTGCGGGATCTGGAGGCGGAGGTCGAGCGGCTGCGGCAGCAGACCGCTCTCCTGCGCGAGCGGGAGGGGGAGCAGCTGGACCGTGCGGCCGCCGTGCCGCCGCAGGCCCAGGCAGCCGCCCGCGAATTCCTGGGGACCGTTTCCGTGGGCGGGGACGCTGCGTACTACGACGACGCGTTTCCCGGCGTCGGCGAGCGGGACACCGTCTCCACGCGCTCCGTCCGCCCCCGTTACAGCGACGCCGGCAACCGGCCGTCCGTACCGCCCGCCCGGAGTGAGCCCGGCCGGGATCCCGGGGCACCGCTCCCCCGCGACGGGCTGTTCATCCGCCGGAGCACCGCCTACGGCACGCGGGCCGGGCTCGGGGTGCCCGAACTCATCGAGAACGGGGTGATGGTCGGGCAGGACCAGATCCGGTTCGACGACTTCGTCGCGCCCCGCGCCGACCAGGTGCCCGGGCCGCCCCCGGGCGAGGCCGTCGCCGTGAACCACGGGATCGCCGCCGTGCCCGCCGGGTCCAGGGCCCGCGCGGCCACCACCCACTTCGTCGAGATCGCCCTCAAGGCGGGGGCGGGCGCGGCGGAGGGGGCGCCCGCCGGCGAACCGCTCCCGGTCAACCTCGTCTTCGCGGTCGACGTCAGCGGCTCCATGGTGGGGGCCAAGCTCGACATGGTGAAGGCCGCCCTCCACGAGGTGTACCAGCGGCTCCGCCCCGCCGACTCGCTGGGCATCGTCACCTTCGCCACCGAGGTGGCCACCCTCCTCCCCGGCACCCGCAAGGCGGATCTGCCGCCCGAGCGGTTCGCCGAGCTGGTGACCGGCATGACGGCCGACGGCGGCACGGACATCAACCTCGGCGTGCAGTACGGGATCGCGGAGACCGGCCGCCGGGCGAGCCCCGCCCGTACCGTCAACCGGCTGTACCTGCTCTCGGACGGCGACCCGAACTCCGGCGAGCGCAACTGGACGGTGATCCGCCGGAACGTGGCCGCGAGGCTGCGCGGCGACCTGACCCTCTCCTGCTTCGGGTTCGGCGCGAACGCCCGGATGACGGAGCTCTCCGCGCTGGCCGGCACCGCCGGCGGCAGCGCGACCTTCGTCGCCCGCCCCGAGCAGGTCGCCACCGGGCTGCTGGACGACCTGGAGCGGCGGGACCACCTCGCCGCCGTCGACATCCAGCTCCGCATCGACCTCGACGCCGGGGTCGTGCCGTGGCACCTCTACGGGCACGACCTGGTGACCGACCCGCGGGAGCGGGCCCGGGTGTTCGAGGACGCGGCGGAGGCAGCCCGGACGGCGCGCGAGGTGTACGGCACCGAGGTGCTGCCGGACCTGATCACCGACGAGAAGGGGATCCGGATCTTCGCGCCCGACCTGGCGTACGGCGAGACGTACTGGGTGGTGCTGGAGGTCCAGGTGCCCGAGGGGTGGCGGGCCGGGGACGGGCTGGGCACGGCGACCGTGCAGTACGCCGACACGCTCGCCCGGGAGAGCCGGAGCCGCGGGATCGCGCTGGCGGAGGGGGGCGCCCTGGCCGAGGAGACCGTGGTCGTGCACGCGGTGGGCCTGCGGACCAGCGAGGTCACGTACCGCGCGCTCGACGACCTGTACGCGAACGACCGCATGGCCGCCGGGCGGCGGATCGACCGGCACATCCGGGTCCTGCGGGACGTGGCGGCGGCCAGCCCCGCCGAGGAGCTGTCGAACGACCGGGTGACGCTGGAGAAGTTCAAGGCGCTGGCGGAGGGCCTGGGCGCGGCGGTCTCCTACTCGGATTCCGGCGAGCCGCCCGCCGGCATCCGGGCGATGAACGCCTTCGCGCAGGTGCGGTCGGGCGCCGTGTCCTTCTGAGGGGGTGGGCGGGTGCGGCGTGGACGGCCCCGGAAAGGGGTGTCCACGCCGCACCGGCGTCAGCTGATCGGGAGGTGTCCCACCGCACCGGCGTCAGCCGGTCGGGAGGTGTCCCGCCGCACCGGCGTCAGCCGGTCGGGAGGTGTCCCGCCGCACCGGCGTCAGCCGGTCGGGCGGCCCGTCGCCACCGCGTAGAAGGCCACGGCGGCCGCCGCGCCCACGTTCAGGGAGTCCACGCCGTGGGCCATCGGGATGCGGACCCACTCGTCGGCCGCGACCAGCGCCTGGGTGGACAGGCCGTCACCTTCGGCACCCAGCATCAGCGCCACCCGGTCCAGGGTGTGCGGGGCCGCCTCGTCGATGGCGGAGGCCTTCTCGTGCGGGGTGAGCGCGAGCAGCTTGAACCCGGCCTCCCGCACCGTCTCCAGTCCCTTCGGCCAGGACTCCAGGCGGGCGTACGGCACCGAGAAGACCGCGCCCATCGAGACCTTGACGGACCGTCGGTAGAGCGGGTCCGCACAGTCCGGGGAGAGCAGCACCGCGTCCATGCCGAGGGCGGCCGCGCTGCGGAAGATCGCGCCGATGTTGGTGTGGTCGTTCACCGACTCCATGATCACCACCCGGCGGGCGGTGGCCAGCAGCTCGTCGGCGGTGGGCAGCGGCTTGCGCTGCATGGACGCCAGCGCCCCCCGGTGGACGTGGTAGCCGGTGACCCGCTCGGCGAGCTCGGGGCTGACCGCGTACACCGGGGCCGGGAGCTCGTCGATGACGTCGCGCATGACGTCCACCCACTTGGCCGAGAGCAGCATCGACCGCATCTCGTACCCGGCGCTCTTGGCCCGTCTGATGACCTTCTCGCCCTCGGCGATGAACAGGCCCTCGGCGGGCTCTCGCTTGCGCCGCAGTTCGACGTCGGTCAGGCCCGTGTAGTCGCGCAGGCGCGGGTCGTCGGGGTCCTCGACGGTGATGAGATCAGCCACAGGGTGATACTGCCTTGTCCTGGGTGTGGTGCCAACGGCCGGGTACGAGATCTGTTACCCGCGGTTACTCGGTGCGGCCGGATCAGTCGGTGACCGGCGCGGCCGCGATCGGCGGGATGCCGACGTTGACCACGTCGCCGATCACGATGACGGCGGGCGGCCGGACCTCCCGGGCCACCACGGTCTCGCCGACCGTGGCCAGGGTGGCGTCGACACGGCGCTGGGCGGCCGTGGTGCCCTCCTGGACGACGGCGACCGGGGTCTCCGGGGACTTCCCGTGGGCGACGAGCGCGGCGGCGATCGCGCCGATCTTGTCGACGCCCATCAGGATCACGAGGGTGCCGGTGAGGCGGGCCAGGGAGGCCCAGTCGACCAGCGAGCGCGGGTCCTCGGGCGCCACGTGGCCGCTGACCACGGTGAACTCGTGGGCCACGCCCCGGTGCGTGACCGGGATGCCGGCCGCGGACGGCACCGAGATGGAGCTGGAGATGCCGGGCACCACCGTGCAGGGGATGCCGGCCTCGGCCAGCGCCTGCGCCTCCTCCATGCCGCGGCCGAAGACGTACGGGTCCCCGCCCTTGAGCCGCACCACGGTCTTGCCGGCCTTGGCGTGCTCGATGAGGGCGTTGTTGATGGCCTCCTGCGCCATGAAGCGCCCGTAGGGGATCTTGGCGGCGTCGATCACCTGGACGTGCGGCGGCAGTTCGTCCAGCAGGTCGCGGGGGCCGAGGCGGTCGGCGATGACGACGTCGGCCTCGGCGAGCAGCCGGCGGCCGCGGACGGTGATGAGGTCCGGGTCGCCGGGGCCGCCGCCGACCAGCGCCACGCCCGGGTTCCGGGCCGGCCCGCGGTGGGCCGGGGCCGCCAGCGAGCCGTCGCGCAGGCCCTCGACGATGGCGTCGCGCACGGCGGCGGAACGGCGGGGGTCGTTGCCGGTGAGCACCGCGACGGTGACGCCCTCGGTGCGGCCGGTGGCGGGGGTCCAGGCGGTGGCCGCCTCGGCGTCGTCGCTGCGGACGCACCAGATCCGCTCGCGCTCGGCCTCGGCGGAGGCGCGGTCGTTGGCCTCGCGGTCGCGGGTCGCGATGAGCGCGTACCAGGCGCCGGCCAGGTCGCCCTCCTCGTACCGGCGGCGCTCCCAGCGGATCTCGCCGGTCTCCGCCATCACGTCCACGGAGGGGGTGGCGGACGGGGAGATCAGCACGACGTCCGCGCCGGCCGCGACCAGCGCGGGCAGCCGGCGCTGGGCGACCTGGCCGCCGCCGATGACGACGACGCGGCGGCCGGTGAGGCGCAGCCCTACGGGGTAGGCGGGGGTTTCGGCCATGACGGTGCGCTCCTGAGTGGCGGTGGGCCTGTTTCGCCGCTGCTGCGCTGGAGCGGCGTGTCGGTGACGTGCGGGTTTGCCGGTGGTGCGGGGTCCACGATACGGCGCGTGCGGGCGGGCCTCCGTGCCGGGTGGCGGGTCGGGTACGGGTCCCGTGCCGGGTGCCTGTCCCGTGCCGGGTGCGGGTCCCGTGCCGGGTGCGGGTCCCGTGCCGGGTGCGGGTCCCGTGCCGGTCCCGTGCCGAGTGCGTGTCCTGCCGGGTGCGGGTCCCGTGCCGATCCCGTGCCGAGTGCGTGTCCTGCCGGGTGCGGGTCCCGTGCCGATCCCGTGCCGAGTGCGGGTTCCGTGCCGATCCCGTG
Organism: Streptomyces sp. NPDC101118; assembly: GCF_044759445.1. Taxonomy (NCBI): domain Bacteria; kingdom Bacillati; phylum Actinomycetota; class Actinomycetes; order Kitasatosporales; family Streptomycetaceae; genus Streptomyces; species Streptomyces sp. NPDC101118. The sequence continues at coordinate 192,927 of NZ_JBIVZG010000014.1, forward strand.
CCGGGTGCCGATCCCGTGCCGGGCGCGGGTCCCGTGCCGGGTGCGGGTTCCGTGCCGATCCCGTGCCGGGTGTGGGTCCTGTGCCGAGCGCGTGTCCCGTACCTCTCCAGTGCCGGGTGCGGTCTGTGCCCATGCCGGGTGCGATGCCTCGCCGGTGCCCGTCCCGCGACAGGGTGCGGTGCCGTGTCAGTGCGGAGTGCGGGTGGTTGCCCTGCGGGGCTGGTCCCCTACCCGCCCTTCCTCCGTTCCCCGGGCTTCGCCCGGACCTGTTTCGGGGGCTCCGCCCCCGTACCCCCGCTCCTCAAACGCCGGAGGGGCTGGGTTTGCCTGCGGCACTGGGTATGCCAGCGGCGCTGGGCATGTCCGTGGCGCTGGGTATGCCTGGGACGCGGGATGTGTCGGCGGGGGCTGGGTTCGCGCAGCGAAATCCAGCCTCGCCGGCGTTTGAGGCGCAGGGTCCGGGCGGAGCCCCCGTTTCGCTCCAGCCTCACCGGCGTTTAAGGCGCGGGGTCCGGGGCGGAGCCCCGGTTTCGCTCCAGCCTCACCGGCGTTTAAGGCGCGGGGTCCAGGCGGAGCACCGGTTTCGCTCCAGCCTCACCGGCGTTTGAGGCGCGGGGTCCGGGGCGGAGGACCGGTTTCGCTCCAGCCTCACCGGCGTTTGAGGCGCGGGGTCCGGGGCGGAGCCCCGGTTTCGCTCCAGCCTCGCCGGCGTTTGAGGCGCGGGGTCCGGGGCGGAGCCCCGGTTCGGGAAGGGGCGGGGTGGGGAAACGGCTCCGCGCAGCGGCAACGGCCCGCACCCCGCACGACGCCGCACCCAGCACGGACCGGCACCCCGGCGCAGAGCCGGGGTGTGGGAGCGAGCACCCGCGTGCGGGCCAGGGTCAGGGGCAGAGGCAGAGGCAGAGGCAGAGGCAGGACCCCAGCGGCGCCGGGCTCGGGCCGGCACCGGACCGGCCGGCGCCAAGCCGGGCCGGCCCTTGGCAGGCCGGCACCTGGCCGACCAGGGTCGGGCCCAGCCGGAATCACGCCTGGCCGGCCGGCACCGGGCCAGGAAGAGCCGGCCTGGCCCGGCACCCGGGCAGCCGGCATCGGGCGGGCCGGCACCGGGGTGCGCCGGTGCCGGGCCCGGCGGCACCGGACGTGCGCCAGTGTCGACCCCGGCGGCGCCGGACGTGGGCCGGTGTCGGGCGTCGGCGGCGCCGGGGGCCGGCCTGCAGCGGGCCGGCCGGCAGTGGGCCGGGCCCGTGTCGGGACGGCGCGGCTACTTTTCCGTGACGCCTGCCGAGTCGAAGGTGGCCACCTCGTGCATCGCGCGGGCCGCGCTCTGGACCAGCGGGAGGGCCAGCAGGGCGCCCGTGCCCTCGCCCAGGCGGAGGTCCAGGTCGACCAGCGGACGCAGACCCAGCTTGTTCAGGGCGGCCACGTGCCCCGGCTCGGCACTGCGGTGACCGGCGATGCACGCGGCCAGCGACTCGGGGGCGATGGCACGGGCCACCAGCGCCGCGGCACCGGCACTGACACCGTCCAGGATCACCGGCGTACGCAGCGACGCGCCGCCCAGCACCAGGCCGACCATCGCCGCGTGTTCCAGGCCGCCGATGGCGGAGAGGACGCCGATCGGGTCGGACGGATCCGGCTGGTGCAGTTCGAGCGCGCGGCGGACCACGTCGACCTTGCGGGCGTGCGTCTCGTCGTTGATGCCCGTGCCACGGCCCGTCACCTCGGCGGGGTCGACGCCCGTGAAGACCGAGATCAGGGCGGCCGACACGGTGGTGTTGGCGATGCCCATCTCACCGGTCAGCAGCGCCTTGTTGCCCGCCGCGACCAGGTCGCGGGCGGTCTCGATGCCGACCTCGATGGCCGCGACGGCCTCCTCGCGGGACATCGCGGGGCCGGCGGTCATGTCGGCGGTGCCGGGACGGACCTTGCGGGGCAGCAGGCCGGGGGTGGCCGGGAGGTCGCCGGCGACGCCGACGTCCACGACGCAGACCTCGGCGCCGACCTGGTTCGCGAAGGCGTTGCAGACCGCGCCGCCGCCCAGGAAGTTGGCGACCATCTGCGAGGTCACCTCCTGCGGCCAGGGGGTGACGCCCTGGGCGTGCACGCCGTGGTCACCGGCGAAGATCGCGACGGCGGCCGGCTCCGGGATCGGCGGCGGGCACATCCGGGACAGTCCGGACAGCTGCGCGGAGATGATCTCCAGCATGCCGAGGGCGCCCGCGGGCTTGGTCATCCGCTTCTGGCGCTCCCACGCCTCGCCGAGCGCCTTGGCGTCCAGCGGCCGGATGTTGCCGACCGTCTCGGAGAGCAGGTCGTGCGGCTCCTCGCCGGGCAGCGCGCGGCGCCCGTACGTCTCCTCGTGGACGACCCAGGACAGCGGACGGCGCTTGGACCAGCCGGCCTGCATCAGCTCGGGCTCGTCCGGGAACTCGTCGACGTACCCGACGCAGAGGTAGGCGACGACCTCCAGGTGCTCCGGGAGCCCCAGCGCGCGGACCATCTCGCGCTCGTCGAAGAAGCTGACCCAGCCGACGCCCAGGCCCTCGGCACGGGCGGCGAGCCAGAGGTTCTCCACGGCGAGCGCGGAGGAGTACGGGGCCATCTGCGGCTGCGTGTGGCGGCCGAGGGTGTGGCGGCCGCCGCGGGTCGGGTCGGCCGTGACGACGATGTTGACCGGGGTGTCGAGGATGGCCTCGATCTTCATTTCCTTGAACTGCTTGGCCCGGCCCTTGGGCAGCGACTTGGCGTAGGCCTCGCGCTGCCGGGTCGCCATCTCGTGCATGGTCCGCCGGGTGTCGGCGGAGCGGATCACGACGAAATCCCAGGGCTGGGAGTGGCCGACGCTGGGCGCGGTGTGGGCCGCCTCCAGGACGCGCAGCAGCACCTCGTGCGGGATCGGGTCGGTGCGGAAGCCGTTGCGGATGTCGCGGCGTTCGCGCATCACGCGCAGGACGGCCTCGCGCTCGGCGTCGGCGTAGCCGGGGGCCGGGGCGGGGCGGTCCGCGGGCTCGGCCTCGGCCTCGGCCTCGGTGGCAGGCTCCACGGCGGCGGCCTCGGTGGCGGGCTGCTCCGCGTCCTCGTCCGCGGCGGGGGCCGTGGGGGCCGCCTCGGCGGGAGCGGCCTCGGCCGGCTCCAGGGGCTCGGCGAACTCCGGCTCGGCGACGGGCAGGGGCAGGGGCACGGCCTCGGCGGCCACGGGCTGCTCGGCGACCGGCTCCGCGGGAACGGCTTCCGCGGGTACGACGGCCTCGGCCGGTACGGCGGGTTCCACCGGTACGACGGGCCCGGCGGCCGGGACCTGGACGGCGGCCGGCACGGCGCCGGAGACCAGGACGTCGGCCAGCACCGGCTCCGCGGGGGCGACGGGCGCCGGAGCGTCGAGGGGCTGCGGCACGGCTTCGGCGGCCACGGGCTGCACGGCCACCGGCTCGGCGGCCACGGGCTGCGGTACGACGGGCTCGGCCGCGGCGGGCACCTCGGCCACCGGCTCCGCGGGAACGGCTTCCGCCGGCGCGGCCTCGGGCTGCGCGGGCTCGGGCTGCGCGGCCTCGGGCTGCGCGGCCTCGACGCCTCCCGCCTCGGCCACGACGGCGGCCTCAGCGGGCTCCACGACGACGACCGGCGCTGCCGGGACCACGGGCTCGGCGGCCTGCGGTGCGACCGCCCCGGCCACGGGCTGCGCCGCGACGGCCGGCTGCACGACGACCGGCTCCGCCGCGACGGGCTCGGCGGCCGGCTCGGCGGCGCCCACGGCAACCGGCTCGGCGACGACCGGCGCACCGGCCGGTGCCTCCGCGGCGGCCTCGGTGCCGGCCTCCGGGACCGCAGCGGCCCCGGCCGGGACCGGCTCCGGAGCCGCGGGGGCCACCGGGGCCTCGGCGGGTGCGGCGGAGTCGGCCGGCTGCTCCGGCCCGGCGGCCGCGGCCACCGGGACGACCGTTTCTGCAGGGGCCGGGGATGCGTCGGGGGTGGCCGCCACGGGCTGCGGCGCGGCCACCGGGCCCTGCGCGGGCTCGGCCACGGGCGCCACCTGCGCGGCGCCGTCGCCCCAGGGCGCGCCGGCCTGCGGCGGGATCTCGCCGAGCTGCGGGCCGGGCAGCACCACGGACTCGGTGCGCGGGACGTCGAGGTACTCGGGGCCCGTGGTGGGCGGGCCGGGCTGCCGCACCGGTACGGGCGTGGGCTGGACGGCGACGGGCGGGACGGGCGGCACGGCGGCCGCCGGAGCCTCGGCCGGCGCGGCGGGGCCCCGGTCGGCGAGGGAGCGTACGAGACCGCCGGTGGCGTCCGGCACGGGCGGGCCCATGTGCAGCGGACGGCGTCCGGCGGCCGGGGCGCCGGGTGCGGCCGCCGGGGGGACGCGCACGCCCCCGAGGTCGACGTGGCCGGAATCGCGGCCCGCGGCCTCGTGCGCGCCCGCCTCGTAGGCCACGGCTCCCGTGTCGAAGGTGCCGGTCTCGAACACACCGGTCTCGAAGGTGCCCGTCTCGACGGTCTCCTGGACGAAGGGGTTCGGCGGCACGACCTGCGGGTCGCTCCAGGCGCCCTGCGCGCTCGGCATCAGCAGGATGTCGTCGTCCTCGGCGCCGTTGTCGGCGGGGTCGACGAAGGCGTAGGCACCGGGCACGGGGGTGTGCTGGTCGGCAGCGGGGATGCCGCCCTGCTGATCCACCATGCCCGCGTTCTCCGGGAAACCCTCGCCCGGAACCTGGCCGGTGTCAGTCATGCGTACCCCTCGCCCATCGGTTGTGCTTCTGCGATCAGCTCACCGGGCGCCCGATCGCGGCACACCCCGGCGCCCGTCATGAAGAACGAGCGGGTGCGCCGCGCGGCACGAACGCCCGCCGACTACTGAAGCATTGTCGCGTCCGTTCGCCGCCGTGACAGCCCTTGCCGCCACGGCCCGCTGTGGACTGCGCCACGTCGCGCGTCCCCTCCGGCCTCGCCGTACCACAAAAGGCGCCCAAGCGGGGCGCCTTCTCCGGACATTGGCGGACGATTCCGCCACACGGCCCAGTGCGGTACAACGATCGGCCAGCCTACCCCCCGTGGCGCGGCGTCAGGATCACGGGGCGCGGTCCACGCGTTCGGCCGCGAGCAGGAAGACGACGGACCGCTCGTGTTCCTCCCAGGTGCGGGTGTCGAGCCCGAGGGACTGGAGGAGTACGCACTCGACCGCGTACCCGCCCTCGGCCAGCGTGCGGCCGAGGCGCTCGGCCTCGTCGCGGGTGGCGGCGTGGGTGACGATCCGTTCGGGGCGGCGGTCGGCGCAGGCGGCGACCACCTCCGGTCCCCCGCCGCCGACGCGCACGACGTCGGGTTCGGGCAGGGCTTCGAGGACGTGCGGTGCCCGGCCCTGGACGGTCTGGACCTGTACGCCGCGCGCCCGGGCGGCGGCCGTTACGCGTTCGCAAGCGCGTGGGTCGGCGTCGATGGCGATGACGGCGGCGCCGAAGGCGGCGCAGTCGACGGCGAGGGCGCCGCTGCCGGTGCCGATGTCCCAGACGAGGTCGCCGGTGCGGGGGCCGAGCCGGGCGAGCTGGGCGGCGCGGAGCTGGGCGCCGCCGCCCTCGGTGGCGTCGGGTTCGGGGCGGGCCCAGCCGCGGTCGCGGGCGGAGCCGACGGTTCCGGCGAGCCAGCCGCCGTCGTGTCCGTCGACGCTGCCGGCGCCGCCGATGACGATGACGACGTTGGGGTCGCGCCAGCTGTGGTCGGCGGCCTTGTCCGAGGTGAGGACGGTGACCTGCTCGTTGGCGGTGCCGAGTTCCTCGCAGATGACGAAGGTGCGGTGGACGCCGTCGAGGAGGAGGGCGAGTTCGGCCGGTCCGGCGCCCGGTGAGGTGAGGACGGCCACCTTGGGGTGGGCGCGGCAGACGTTCACGGCGCGGCGGAGCGTACGGGGGTGGGCGACGACCACCCGGGCGTCGTCCCAGGGCATCCCGGCGCGGGCGAAGGCGGCGGCGACGGAGGAGACCGCCGGGACCACCTCGACCTCCAGGCCGTGCTCGGGGGCGCGGAGGGTGCGGACCACGCCGAAGAAGCCCGGGTCGCCGTCGGCGAGCACGACGGCGGTGCCGCGGTGGCCGGCGATGCGGCCGGCGGCGAGGCCGATGCTGCCGAGGCGGACGCGCTCGGCGGCGTCCGGGATCTCGGGGAGCGCCAGGTGGTGGGCGGCTCCGGCCACGAGGGTGGCGGCGGAGAGCGCGGAGCTGGCGGCCCTGGTGAGGGGCGAGCCGTCCCAGCCGATCACCGTGACGCGGTCGGCCATCGTCGTCAGTCTCCTTAGGTCCTCACCCCCGGCGGCTGCCGGTCCGTACCAACCGGCGCCAGCATCGTGAGACTACCTGGTCATCGGCTCAGTTCCAGTCGGTGTAACCGGCGTATCCGCCCGCGTCGACCATCCGGTCGTCGACGCCGTCGAGGTCCTCGGGCAGCAGGCTCCAGACGATGAGGTCGGTGCGGACCTCGGCCCAGCCGCCGTCCTGCGTCTGGGTGCGCACTATCCCCGCGTTGCGGAGCACGCCTTCACTGATGCAACCGATGCGCTGGGCGACCTGCTGGGAGGCGGTGTTGTCGGCCGCGGTGCGCAGTTCCAGGCGTTCGAACTTCTGGTCGCTGAAGAGCCACTGGGCGACGGCGAGGACGGACTCGCAGGCGTAGCCCTCGCCGCGGGCCCACGGCGCGGTGACGTAGCCGACCTCCGTGCTGCGGGTGCGCCAGTTCGTGTTGCGCAGGTGGACGTAGCCGACCAGGCGCTGGGTGAGGAACTCGGTGACGGCGAAGAGGATGCCGCGGCCCTCGGTGCGTTCGGCGGGCGCGTGCTGGAGGGTGCGGGCGCGGGCGTCCTCGGCGGTGTACGGGTGGGGGGCCGAGGTCCAGGCCGTGACGAGCTCGTCGTTCATCATCTCGGTGAACGCCATGACGTCGGCTTCCTCGAAGGGACGCATCACCAGCCGGTCGGTGCTGATCGAGACGTCCGGGAAGGTGGTAGTCATGCGCAGCTCCATGCCAGTGGGACCGGTTTCCGGGCCGTTTCCGTGTCGTAGGCGGCCAGTTGGGGGGACTCCTTGGCACAGCATGCAGCATCGGCCGGGAGAAGTGCATGGGCGGGTGTCCGCGTTGCGGACACCCGAAGGGCCCCGCGCGCCGGACGGCTGCGCGGGGCCCCTGAGGGACCGTCGGATCAGGCCTGGGGGGCGCCGAAGGCCGGGATGACCGAGCCGTCGTACTTGTCCTCGATGAACTTCTTGACCTCGGGGGAGTTCAGGAGCTTGGCGAGCTTCTGGACGCGCGGGTCGTTCTCGTTGCCCTTCTTCACCGCGAGGAAGTTGGCGTACGGGTTGCCCTCGGCCTTCTCCAGGACCAGGGCGTCCTTCGCGGGCTTGAGGTCGGCCTCCAGGGCGTAGTTGCCGTTGATGACCGCGGCGTCGACGTCGTTCAGGGCGCGCGGGACCGTGGCGGCCTCCAGCTCCTTGAACTCCAGGCCCTTCTTGTCGGTGATGTCGGAGAGCTTGGCGGAGGTGCCGACGCCGTCCTTCAGCGTGATCAGGCCGTTGGCGGCGAGCAGCTGGAGGGCGCGGCCCTCGTTGGTGGTGTCGTTGGGGACGGCGATGGTCTGGCCGGCCTTGATGTCCTTGAGGCCCTTGACCTTCTTGGAGTAGAGGCCCAGGGGCTCCAGGTGCACGTCGACGACCGGGACGATGGTCGTGCCGTTCTTGGCGTTGAAGTCGTCCAGGTACGGCTTGTGCTGGAAGTAGTTGGCGTCGACCTGGCCCTGCTGGGTGGCGGTGTTGGGCAGGACGTAGTCCGTGAACTCCTTCACCTCCAGGTCGAGGCCGGCCTTCTTCGCCAGGTTGTCCTTGACGAAGTTCAGGACGTCGGCGTGCGGGCTCGGGGAGGCCGCGACGACGAGGGGCTTGGACGCGGCGTCCTTGCCGCCGTCGGCCTTCGAGGAGGCCGGGTCGGAGGAGGTGCCGCAGGCGGTGAGGCCGAGGGCGATCGCGGCGGTGGCGGCAGCGGCGGCGGTGAGCTTGATGTTCTTGCGCACGAAGAGTGCCTCTTTCTTGGTGGTGCTGACTGCGCCCGAGCACAACGAGTGCGGGCTGGGGGGGAGGGAGGTCTGTGGGTCAGGCGGTCCGGCCGCGGCGGGCGAGCAGGCGTACCGCCACGTCGCCGACGAGCTGGATGACCGTGACGATGGCGATCAGGACCACGACGGTCGCGATCATGAAGCCGGTCTCGAAGCGCTGGAAGCCGTACGTGATGGCCTTGGAGCCCAGGCCCTCGCCGCCGACCGCGCCGGCCATGGCGGAGTAGCCGACCAGGGTGATCACGGTGGTGGTGACGCCGGCGACCAGGGAGGGCAGGGCCTGCGGGAGGAACACCTTCCAGACCAGCGTGGGGACGCCGCCGCCCATGGACTGGACGGCCTCGACCAGTCCGTGGTCGACCTCGCGGACCGCGGTCTCGACGAGGCGGGCGAAGAAGGGGATGGCGCCGATGGCCAGCGGCACGATCATCGCGGTGGGGCCGATGAAGGTGCCGACGACGAAGGTGGTCACCGGGATCAGGAAGATCAGCAGGATGATGAACGGCAGCGAGCGGCCGATGTTCACGATCACGCCGATGATCTTGTTGAGGATCCGGTTCCGGAGGAGTCCGCCCTTGTCGGTGAGGACGAGGAGGATGCCCAGCGGCAGGCCGCCCGCGACGGTGACCAGGGTGGACCACAGCACCATGTAGAGGGTGTCGTAGGTTCCCTGGGTCAGCAGGGGCTGCATCTCCGACCAGCTCACTTGGCACCTTCCTTGACCAGCGCGCGGCCGGCGGTCCGGACGCCGGCGTCGACGGCGGCGTCCTCGTCCACGATGTCCACCTGCAGGCCCCGCTCGCGCAGGAAGCCGACGGGCACGACGTTGTCCTCGTAGCGGCCGGGCAGCTCGATCCGCATGCGGCCGATCTGCCTGCCGGCGACGGTGTCCATCGCGGCGCCGAGGATCGAGATGTCGATGTTGTACGTACGGGAGAGCTGGGAGATCACCGGCTGCGTGGCGGCCTCGCCGTGGAAGGTGACGTCCACGACGGTGCGGTCGGCGCCGGTGGCGGCGCCGCTGACCGGGAACAGTTCCGCGGCGAGCTCCGAGCCGGGGGTGGCCAGCAGTTCGGAGACGGTGCCGGACTCGACGATCCGGCCGCGCTTCATGAGGGCGGCGGAGTCGCAGATGCTCTTGACCACGTCCATCTCGTGCGTGATCAGCAGGACGGTCAGGCCGAGCTGCCGGTTCAGGTCGCGCAGGAGCTGGAGGATCGAGCGGGTGGTCTCGGGGTCCAGGGCGCTGGTTGCCTCGTCGGAGAGGAGCACCTTGGGGTCGCCGGCCAGGGCGCGGGCGATGCCGACGCGCTGCTTCTGGCCGCCGGAGAGCTGGCCGGGGTAGGCCTTGGCCTTGTCGGCCAGGCCCACGAGGTCGAGGAGTTCCAGCGCCTTGCGGGAGCGCTCGCGGCCGGAGACGCCCAGGATCTCCAGGGGCAGCTCGATGTTGGCGGCGACGGTGCGGGAGGACAGCAGGTTGAAGTGCTGGAAGACCATGCCGATGCGGCTGCGGGCCTCGCGGAGCTCCTTGCCGGCGCGGCGGGTGCCGCCGGCGAGGGCGGTGAGGTCCGTCCCGTCGACGGTGACGGTGCCGGAGGTGGGGCGCTCCAGCAGGTTCACGCAGCGGATCAGGGAGGACTTGCCGGCGCCGCTCTGGCCGATGACTCCGTAGACCTCGCCCTCGCGGACGTGCAGGTCGACGCCGTCCAGGGCGGTGACCTCGCGGCCACGGGACTGGTAGACCTTCGTGAGGCCCGATGTGGTGATCACAGGAATTCCGTCGCTGTCGAGTGCGCGGCGCGGGCGTGCCGGGCACGGGGCAAACATCTGGGGCGCGAAACGGGCTGGACCGGGAGGAACCGGTGGGCAGCGCGTGCGCGGGGCAGGAGCCGGTCCGTGCTGGGTTCAGCGGGCGGACGGGCTCGGCCGGGTCTCGCTTCGGGGCGCGAGGCTCAGGAAAGGGGCCCTCAGAAGGCGCACATTCGACACATACAACGAGCACCGGGCGTCATCATCGCCTCGGTCGCAAGGGTGCGGCTGCTCGTCGTGGTCATGGGCATCAGTAAAGCAGACAAGTCCCCGGACCGATCACGACTGTCCGTATAGCGGACAGAATCCGGCCGCATAACGGACAGGACGGGGCAGTCCCAGCCCTTCGTCCCGGCCTCCGGGCCACCCGCCGTGACCTGCACGGACATGGCCGGAAGGACCCTCACGACCCGGTCCGCGACGAGCACGCGCGGGAGGGTGCGTTGTGGTCAAGGCCACGGACCGCATGCGGGGGTGCGGAAGGTCGTGCCCTCCCGGAGACCCGGGCCGGAAGCCCGGGCCGGGGGCCCGGCGCATCGGGTCTTTCGGCCCGTAATACCCTCGCTGCATGCTCGACGCCCTCACCCTCACCCTCGGCGTGGCCGCGCTGGCCCTGGCCGTGTGGTGCGGCCACGCCGCGTACAAGGACCAGCCGACCAAGGACTGGCACTTCATCGGCATGGCCGTGGTGACCGTGCTGGCCCTGGCCCAGCTGGTCATCGGCGCGGTGCGGCTGTTCCAGGGCGCGGAGCCCGACGAAGGCGGCGTGATCTTCGTGGCGTACCTGGTCGGCGCCTTCGCCGCGGTCCCTGCCGCCGGGTTCCTGTCGCTGTCCGAGCGGACCAAGTGGGGCTCGGTGACGGTCGCCGCGGGCGCGGTGGTCCTCGCCGTCCTCGAAGTACGGCTCACCGACATCTGGGGAGGCACCGGTGCCTGAGACGGCCGAGGTCACGAACGGGCGCCGGCGGCTGGTCTCCGGCCCCGGGCTGCTGCTGGTCTGGCTGTACGGGGTGATGGTGGTGGGCGCGCTGTCGCGGTCCGTCTACCAGATCTCCACCGAGTTCGACCGGGCCCCGCTGGCCTACTCGCTCTCCGCCGTGGCCGCGCTCGTGTACGCCTTCATCACCTATTCCCTGGTGCGGGGCGGCGAGAAGGCCCGCAGGGCGGCGCTGGTGTGCTGCGCCGCCGAGCTGGCCGGCGTGCTGGTGGTCGGCGCGTGGACGCTGGTGGACCCGGCCGCCTTCCCCGACGCGACCGTGTGGTCGGACTTCGGGATGGGCTACCTGTTCATCCCGGTGGTCCTGCCGGTCACCGGGATGCTCTGGCTGCGCGCCCGGCGCTGAGCGCGGGGCGCGCGTACCGGAGCGGGGCTCGTGGGGCTCAGGCGCTGACTGCGTAGCTCCCGGGCTCCTTCGCGGCCTCCTTCTCCAGGACGATCAGGCGTACGCCGTCCTCGCCGGTGCGGTCGCCGACCGGTACGTACCCGGCGCGCCGGTACAGCCGGAGGTTGCCCTCGCTGCGGTGGCCGGTGAACAGCTGGTACTTCACGGTGCCCGAGCGGCCGGCCAGCGCGTCCTCGACGGCGTTCAGCAGCCGCGCGCCCAGGCCGTGGCCCTGCAGGCGGGGGTGGACGCAGAGCTTGCCGATCCGGCCGGTGCCCTCCTCGGCCGCGGCGCCGCGGACCATGCCGACCACCTCGTCGCCGAGCCGGGCCACCAGCACGCAGTCCGCGGCGAGCTCGGCCCTGACCGAGTCGAGGGACTGGACGAGCGGCTGGATGCGGTAGTTGCCGTAGAGCTCCGCCTCGCTCTGGAAGCACAGGTACTGGAGTCTGAAGATCTGCTCGGCATCGTCCGCGTCCGCCGCAGAGATGGTCACACTCATGCCCATGTGCGCATGCCTCCCGCTCACCAGGTAGCCCGTCGGTCTACCGCTCCATTCCCCGGAGTTCAGGAGCCGCAACCTCTGCCGCCAGCATTCTGCGCAGACATCCCAGGCAACGGGAACGAACGGGCCCAAGACTTCCTTGTGAGATACCCAACTCGCCTGCGATTTCGCGGTAGGTGAGGTCCCTGGGCGACAGAAGCGCCCGTAACAGCTCCGGGCACCTTCCCGGCAGACGGGCGACGGCCGACCGGAGCACCCGCTGCTCCTCCCCCTCCAGGGCGGCCCGCTCCGGCGAGCTCTCGCCGCCGGGGGCGAGGGCCGCGTACGGCACCTCGCGCAGGGCCCGGCGGCGGGCCGCGCGCGCCTCGGCCCGGACGGCCCGGCGCAGCCAGCGGGCTGCCTCGGGGGTGCGGCCTGCGGCGGTGTCCCGCTCCAGCAGGCGCAGCCAGACCGCCTGTTCCAGGTCTGCGGGGTCGACCCCGGCGGCGGGGGCCTCGGCGGCCGCCTCCGCGGAGAGCAGGGGGCCGAGTTCGGTTACCAGGTCCATGCCCGGGGGACGGGCGGGCCGTGGCCGGCGGTTTCGCCTCCGGCCATGGCTCACCCGTACGAGAGGTTCCGCCCCGCGGTTGACGGCGCGCGGGGCGGGCGGAACGTTCCGGCGGACGGGCGCTCCCGAGGCGGGGAGGCCCGGCCTGATCCGAAAGGCACGGACTAGCGGCCGGTGAAGTCCGCGGCGGCCAGCAGGGCGGTGTCCGGCTGGTCGGTGAAGATGCCGTCGATGCCCTGCGCGAAGTACGTGCGCAGGGCGCCGAAGACGTCGCCGTACGCGGTGGAGTCGGTGCCCCTGCGGAAGTCCGCCGGGAGGAACTGGTTCTCGTTGCGCGCCGTGTAGGGGTGCAGGACCAGGCCGCGCGCGTGCGCGTCCCGCACCAGCGTGGTCGGCGTGCCCAGGCGGCCGGCGGCGTCGCGCGGGATGACCAGGTCGAGGGTGGGGCCGATGCCCTGCGCGAAGCCGGCGATCCACTTCAGGCCCTCGGGCGTGACCAGGTCCGCCACGGTGCGCGGGTCCCCGGCCTGCTCGAAGTCCCAGGGCCGGGAGGCGGCCGAGGACAGCAGCACCACGCGCGGGGAGTCGACCAGGCGGCCCAGCCGCTGGATGCTGGAGGGCTCGAAGGACTGCAGGAACACCGCGGAGTCGCGGCGGTCGCGCCCGTACCGGCGCAGCAGCCGCGCGAGCGGCTCCTCCAGGCCGAGGCCGAGGCCGCGGAAGTAGCTGGGGTGCTTGGTCTCGACGTGCAGCCAGACCTCCCGGCCCCGGCGGCGGCCCTCGCGGCGGGCCCAGCGCAGCACCTCCTCGAAGGTGGGCACGGCCCAGCGGCCGTCGTAGAGGGTGTTCCGCTGCCGGACGGCCGGGATGCGCTCCTTGGCGTGCAGGGTCTTCAGCTCGGCGAGCGTGAAGTCCTCGGTGAACCAGCCGGTGACGGCCACGCCGTCGACGGTCTTGGTGGTGCGGCGGCCGGCGAACTCCGGGTGGTCCGCGACGTCGGTGGTCCCGCCGATCTCGTTCTCGTGCCGGCACACCAGGTGCCCGTCCTTGGTGGGGACCAGGTCCTGCTCGATCACGTGCGCGCCCAGGTCCAGGGCCAGCTGGTACGAGCCGAGGGTGTGCTCGGGCCGGTAGCCGCTCGCACCCCGGTGGCCGATGACCGTGGGCACCGGCAGCCGCCGGTAGCCGCCCTCGCCCCCGTGCCCGGCCGCCGCCCCGGCGCCCGCGGGGGCGGGGGTGCCGGAGGCCGTCGCGGCCGCGGCCGCGGCGGGCGCCAGGCCCACGGCGGTCCCCCCGGCGGCGAGCACCGCCGCGCCCAGCACGCTGCGGCGCGCCGTCCCTCCCTGCGTCATGAGTGCTCCTCACCTCGGTGGGGCCCTGTGCCCCGGGATCTCCGGGGCCCCTGGGGCCCGAATCGGTGCGGCGATGGTAGGCAGCGGCCCCTTACATCGGGGCGATCCCGGCCGGAACATGGCGGAAACACGCGTCAACACTGCGTATCCGATCTGTGAACCCGATGTGCGATCAGCGCGGAGCCGCGAGTATGGTCCTCACCTGCACTGACTTCGTGCCGTGCAAGAACCGCTCACGACGCCGGAGGGCTCTGTTGTCCCGTTTCGCGCTGATCAGGGGATCTCTTCGACCGCTCCTGCGCCTGATGTTCCGCCCCCAGGTGGAGGGCGTGGAGAACATTCCGGGCACCGGCCCGGTCATCCTCGCGGGCAACCACCTCACGTTCATCGACTCGATGATCCTCCCGCTGGTCTGCGAGCGGCAGGTGTGCTTCATCGGCAAGGACGAGTACGTCACCGGCAAGGGCCTCAAGGGCCGCCTGATGGCCTGGTTCTTCACGGGCGTCGGCATGATCCCGGTGGACCGCGACGGCGCGAACGGCGGGGTCGCCGCCCTGATGACGGGCCGCCGCATCCTGGAGGAGGGCCGGATCTTCGGCATCTACCCCGAGGGCACCCGCTCCCCCGACGGCCGCCTGTACCGCGGCCGCACCGGCATCGCCCGGCTGACCCTGATGACCGGCGCGCCGGTCGTCCCGTTCGCGATGATCGGCACCGACAAGCTCCAGCCGGGCGGCGCGGGCCTGCCGCGCCCGGGCAAGGTCACCGTCCGGTTCGGCGAGCCGATGGAGTTCTCCCGGTACGAGGGCATGGACCGGGACCGCTACGTGCTGCGCGCCGTCACCGACTCGGTGATGTCCGAGGTCATGCGCCTCTCGGGCCAGGAGTACGTCGACATGTACGCGACGAAGGCCAAGGCGGCCTGACCCGCACCGTCCGTCGAGGAGGGCCGGATCCCCGCGGGGGTCCGGCCCTCCTCGCGTTCACTGGCGGCTCAGTGACCGGGTGATGCCCGCGGCGATAGTGGTGGCGAGGGTCCAGCCGGTGACGATCAGCAGGTACGAGAGCCACTGCTGCCACCCGCGGGGCGCGAAGGCCGCCTCCTGCCCGAAGCCGATGATCGGCAGCAGCAGGTCCAGGGTGTAGAAGGCCGGGTTGAACTCGGGGGCCTCCCCCGGTTTGAGGGGCGGCGGGGTGCGGACGGCGAAGGCCAGCGAGCCGACGAGCAGCAGGGCGGCCAGCCAGCCGGCCGCCCGCATCGGCCGGAACCCGTAGCCGACCGTGGCGTCCTGGAGGTGGCCCCACAGCCGGGCGAACCGGGGCAGCGTGTGGCGGTGGCGGCGGAGCTTGGCGAGCTGGACGGTACGGGCGGCCGCCTCGTCCCCCGCCGTGCGGTAGGCGGCGGCGAGCTGCTCGTAGGCGTACGGCAGGTAGCCCGTGTCGTCGCGTTCGAGGAGCGGCAGCCGTTCCTCGGGAGGACGGTGCGGTGCCAGCGTGCGGTAGGTCAGGCCGTCGAGGCGGACGCGCTCGGGCCACGCGGCGGGCGGGGCGTGGAGCACGTCGAACTGGGAGCGGCGCAGGTTGACGATGCCCTTGACGGGCTCGGCATCGCGCAGCCACAGCTCGCCGACGTCGGCGCTGCTGATCCGCAGGGCCTGGCCGCCCGGGTTGGACAGGACGGCGCGGTGCAGGTCGAGCTGGCCGGGTATCCGGGCGCCCTTGAGGTCGACCCGGCCCTCGGCCCGGATGTCCTTGGCGGACAGGTCGGTGCCGACGGACAGGGTCTCGGCGTGGATGGCGCTGCCGCCGGGGTTGGAGAACGAACCGCCGTCGAGGAGCACCCGGCCGGTCACGGTGGTGCCGTTGAGCAGGAACCGGCCGTGCACCGTGAGGCGCTTGGCCCGGATGTCGGTGCCGACGGTCGTGTGGTTGAGCAGCAGGCTGGTGGGCTGGGACTCGTCGCCCCGGAGGGAGGCTCCGGGGGTGCCGATCACGGCGTCGTTCAGGAAGATCCCGCCGCCGATGCGCGCCCCGGAGAGCTTGAGCTGGCCGGTGACGCGGCAGCAGGAGAGCCGGAAGTACACCTCCAGGTCGAGGTTGGAGGCCTCCAGACCGGGGAGGACGGAATCGGTGAGGACCAGGGCCCGCATCCGGGCCGCGTAGAGGTCGGGCTCCGCCTCGAAGTGGCACGAGCGCAGGCGTACGGGCTGGTCGATCACGGCGTACTTCAGGCGCAGGGTGCCGGTGATCCGGGCGCCGTGGAGGTTGAGGCCGGCGGCGGCACCCTCCTGAGTCGGGGCCGTGAGGAGCAGGGACCGCAGGACCTCGGCCCTGATGGTCCGCTCGGGACCCCAGGAGGCGCCGGCGGCCGGGTCCTCTTCGGCGCCCTCGCGGAAGTCCACGGGCTCGTCGAGCGGGAACGCCTGCCAGACGCGGCGTTCCGCGGGGGTCAGGTCGGTGATCTCCACCAGCCGGATCGTGCCGGGCCCATGATCACAATGTCAACCGGGGCCGGAGGGAACCGGCCTGGCGGGGCGTCAGCCCCGGCCGGCCGGTTCCCTCCGTGACGTCGTTCCCCGGGAGAGAGGTCGCTCTCCCGGTCGCGTCAGTGCTCGACGCCGTCCGCCAGCTTCTGGCCCCGCAGCAGGAACCAGGCCGCCACGGCGGTGGCCAGCAGCACCGCCGCGCCGACGCCGGAGGCCATCCGCAGGCCCTCCACGAAGGCGTCCTGCGCGGCCGTGGTGACCGCCGCGGCCGTGGCGTCCGGCAGGGTCTTGGCCGCCTCGACGGCGCCGCCGAGCGAGTCGTGGGCAGCCCGGGCGACGTCGGCCGGCACCTCGGCCGGGACCTGGAAGCCCCGGTAGACGCCGGTGACGATCGAGCCGAGCAGGGCGATGCCGAGGGCGGCGCCCAGCTCGTACGCGGTCTCCGAGACGGCGGAGGCCGAACCGGCCTGCTCCTTGGGCACGCTGGACAGGATCACGTCGGCGGTCACCGTGAAGGAGAAGCCGGCGCCGACGCCGACCACCAGCAGCGCCGCACCCAGCACCGGGTAGCCGCTGTGGGCGTCGATCAGGGTCAGGGTGCCGAGCGCGAGGCCGATGCCGGCCAGGCCGGCGGTGACCACGGACCGCACCGAGTACCGGCGGGCCACCCGGCCCGCGAGCAGACCGGTGGCCACGGCGCCGATGGCGGCGGGCAGTTCGGCCAGACCGGCCTCCAGCGGCTGCCGGCCCTGCACCAGCTGGAGGAACTGGGAGAGGAAGAAGACCAGTCCGGACAGGCCGAACACGGTGAGCAGGTCGGCCAGCACGGCGCCGGAGAACCCGCGGTGGCGGAAGAGCCGCATGTCGAGCAGCGGCGCCGGGAGGGTCAGCTGGCGGCGTACGAAGGCCCAGAGCGCGCCCGCGCCGATCAGCGCGGCGGCGAGGACCTGGCCGTTCAGGCCGTGGCCGGCGGCCTCCTTGACGGCGTAGACCAGGCCGATGATGCCGACCAGCGACAGGGCGACGCTGAGCAGGTCCCAGGGCCCGGCGACGGCGTTCTTCGACTCGGGGAGCAGCTTGGCGCCGACGAGCACGAGGACGGCCATGACCGGCAGGTTGATCAGGAAGACCGAGCCCCACCAGAAGTGCTCCAGCAGGAACCCGCCGACGACCGGGCCGACGGCCGCGCCGGCGGACGCGGCGGCGCCCCAGATGCCGATGGCGAGGCTGCGCTCCTTGGGGTCGTGGAAGATGTTGCGGATCAGCGCGAGGGTGGAGGGCATCAGGGTGGCGCCCGCCACGCCGAGCAGGGCCCGCGCGACGATCATCATCTCGGGGGTGGTGGCGTACGCGTTGAGCACGGAGACCGCGCCGAACGCGACGGCTCCGGTCAGCAGCAGCTTCTTGCGGCCGATGCGGTCGCCGAGGCTGCCCATGGAGACGAGCAGACCGGCGATGACGAACGAGTAGACGTCACCGATCCACAGGAGCTGGGCGCCGGAGGGCTTGAGGTCCTCGCTGAGGAAGGGCGTCGCGAGACCGAGTACCGTGGCGTCGACCGCCACCAGCAGCACGGCCAGCACGAGCACGGAGAGCGCGAGCCAGCGGCCGGGGCTCCTCACCTCCGGGCCTTCCACTGCTCGCAGCTGTTCTGTACTGGTCATCTCTCACTCCGTCGTACGCCACCGAGCAGCAGCTCGGTGACCATGTGTTGGAAATCCTTGGCGGCGACCCGGCCGTCCATCACGGACCAGGCGCAGGCGCCGACGAGGCCGTAGAGGGCCTCGGTCAGCCAGGCGGGGCTGAGGTCGATCCGGATGTCGCCCTCGTCCTGGCCGCGCCGGAAGAGCGCGGAGACGCGGGCGTCGAGCCGGGCCCATCCCTCGTTGACCTGGTCGCCCTCGAACAGCTGGTTCTCGGTGACGAGGAAGGCCAGCAGCTGGGCGTTGGGCTCGGATTCGGCGACCAGGCGGCGGAGCGCGTCCACCGCGCTGCCCTCGTCGAGGCGCGCCCGGTCGAAGGCCTGCTCGAACTCCCGGATGCCGAGTTCCTCAAGGGCCCTGACCAGCGCGTCGCGCCCGGCGAAGTGCCGGTGCAGCGTGGCGCGGCCGATGCCGGCGGCCTTCGCCACCTCGTCCATCGTCGCGGTCGACTTGCGGGCAAGCAGGGCGGCCGCGTCGCGGAGCACCTGGTCACGATCCATGGCCATGAGACAACCATAACCCATGTGAGACATCAATGTCTCATTTTATTGGATGGCGGGTCCCAGGAGACCCGGGAAAGGCTGTGCCGATGCACCCTGACAAGCCGCTGCTGCTGATCGACGTCGACGGCCCGCTGAACCCGTACGCGGCGAAGCCGACGCGCCGCCCCGCGGGGTACACCACGCACCGGATGCGCCCCACGGGCTGGACGGACGGCAAGCCCCTGCGGGTCTGGCTCAACCCGGCCCACGGCCCCGGGCTGCTCGCCCTCGCCGACCGGTACGAGCTGGTGTGGGCCACCACGTGGATGGGCGAGGCCAACGACTGGATAGCGCCGCGGCTGGGGCTGCCGGAGCTGCCGTTCATCCGCTGGCCGCAGATGCACGGCCGGGCGCCCCGCGGCACGTTCTGGAAGACCCAGTACGTCCTGGAGTACGCGGCGGGGCGCCCGTTCGCCTGGATCGACGACGACATCACGGACCTGGACCGCGAGTACGTCGGGCAGCTCCACCCCGCCCACGCGCTGCTGCGGTACGTCGACGAGCGCGTCGGCCTGACGGCCGAGGACTTCGCGGTCCTGGCGGAGTGGGCGGCGTAGGGCGGCGGGGTCCGGGAAGGGGCCGCGGCCGGTGATCAGACCAGGGCCGCGGCCAGGATCCGGGCGGTGCGGGCGACCAGGAGGCTGTCCCGGGGGCCGGCCGGCGAGCCGGGCTTGGTCGTGAGGACCGCCATGACGACCGGCGGGCCGTCCGGCGGCCACACCACGCCCACGTCGTTCGCCACCCCGTACTCGTGGCCCCCGCCGGTCTTGTCCGCGAGCCTCCAGTCGGCCGGCAGGCCCGCCCTGAAGCGTTCGATGTTGGTGGTGTTGGCGACCAGCCAGCCGGTCAGCAGCTCGCGGTCCCGGCCGGGCAGCGCGTCGCCGACGAGGAGGCGCGCGTACGTACGGCCGACGGCGCGCGGGCTGGTGGTATCGGTGGTGCGCCACGGCTCCGCCGAGTTCAGCTCGGGTTCCCACCGGTCGAGGCGGGTGGTGCGGTCGCCGAGGGAGCGGCAGAAGCGGGTGACGGCCGCGGGGCCGCCGAGCTCGCGCAGCAGGAGGTTGCCGGCCGTGTTGTCGCTCTCGCTGACGGCGGCGGCGCACAGCGCCCCGACCGTCATGCCCCCGGCCAGGTTCCCGGGCAGTCCGGTGACCGGGCTGTAGCCCGCCTTCTCCACGTCGGCCGCGGTGTAGCGGACGCGGCGGGCCAGGAACTCGCCGTCCCGGTCCAGGTCGCGGAGGACCGCCGCCGCGGCCAGGGGCTTGAAGACCGAACAGAGGGGGAACGCCTCGTCGGCCCGGTGCACCACGGTCCGGCCGGTGGCCAGGTTGCGGGCGAACACGCCCAGGCGGGCGGAGTGTTCCCGCTCCAGCTCGCGCAGTCGCGCGCGGACCGAGGCCCCTCGCGAGGCCCCCTGCGGGGCACCGGAGGCCGCGGCGTGCGCGGGGCCCGCGACGCCGGCCGCGAGCAGGGTTCCCGTGCCGAGGGCCAGTAACGCGCGCCGCGACGGGTGCGTCTTGTCGTCCGTCATCGTTTCCTCGTCCTTCCCGAGTTCTTCCCGATCATGACGAAGTGGACCACGCGGCCCGCCCGTGGCGCGGTTCCCGGCCGGGCCGCCGGGAAGGCCGACAGGGCGGCACGGCGCCGGGGAGGATCGCCGTACCGCCCTGTCGAGGGGGGGGAGGGGAGGTTGGTCTACTTGCGCTTCGCGGCGGCCCAGGCGTGCTGGATGACCAGGTCCGCCTTGACCTCGGTGAGCTGGACGGCCACCGCCGAGGGGGCGGTGCCGCCGCGGCCGTTGCGGGAGGCGAGGGCGCCGGGCACGTTGAGGACCGTACGGACCTCGGGCGTCAGGTGCTCGGAGATCTTCGCGAACTGCTCGTCGGTCAGCTCGTCCAGCTCCTTGCCCTCGGACTCGGCGACCTTCACGCACTCGCCCGCGACCTCGTGCGCCACGCGGAACGGCACGCCCTGCCTGACCAGCCACTCCGCGATGTCGGTGGCGAGGGAGAAGCCGGCCGGGGCGAGCTCCTCCATCCGCTCCCGGTTGACCGTGAGCGTGGCCATCATGCCGGTGAAGGCCGGCAGCAGGACCTCCAGGGTGTCGCAGGAGTCGAAGACCGGCTCCTTGTCCTCCTGGAGGTCGCGGTTGTAGGCGAGCGGGAGGGCCTTGAGGGTGGCGAGCAGACCGGTGAGGTTGCCGATCAGACGGCCCGACTTGCCGCGCGCCAGCTCCGCGATGTCCGGGTTCTTCTTCTGCGGCATGATCGACGAGCCGGTGGAGAAGGCGTCGTGCAGGGTCACGAAGGAGAACTCCTTCGTGTTCCAGATGATGATCTCCTCCGCGATGCGGGAGAGGTTGATCCCGATCATCGCGGTGATGAAGGCGAACTCGGCGACGAAGTCGCGGGAGGCCGTGCCGTCGATGGAGTTGCCGGCGGAGCCCCGCTCGAAGCCGAGGTCGGCGGCGACCGCCTCCGGGTCCAGCCCCAGGGAGGAGCCCGCGAGCGCGCCCGAGCCGTACGGCGAGACGGCGGTCCGGGTGTCCCACTGCCGCAGCCGCTCCGCGTCCCGGGACAACGACTGCACGTGCGCCAGCACGTGGTGCGCGAACAGCACCGGCTGGGCGTGCTGGAGGTGGGTGCGGCCCGGCATGGCCACGTCCGCGTGCGCCTCGGCGAGGCCCACCAGCGCGTCCTGGAGCTCCGCGACCAGTCCGCCGATGATCCGCGCGTGGTCGCGCAGGTACATCCGGAAGAGGGTGGCCACCTGGTCATTGCGGGACCGGCCGGCGCGCAGCTTGCCGCCGAGGTCCGGGCCCAGCCGCTCCAGCAGGCCCCGCTCCAGGGCGGTGTGCACGTCCTCGTCGGCGATGGTGCCGGTGAAGGCGCCGGAGGCGACGTCCGCCTCCAGCAGGTCGAGGCCGGCGATCATGCGCTCCAGCTCGTCCGCGGTCAGCAGGCCGGCCTTGTGGAGGACGCGGGCGTGGGCGCGGGAGCCGGCGATGTCGTACGGCGCGAGCCGCCAGTCGAAGTGCACGGACGCGGACAGCTTGGCCAGGGCCTCGGCCGGACCGTCTGCGAAGCGCCCGCCCCAGAGCCGGACGTCACCGGTGTTGCTGCTCACTGCTTGCGCTCCTCAGGGGCTGGTGCACCGCTCGGCACGGGTGGCACGGTGGAAGTCTCAGCGACAGGCATAACTATGCAGGACTCCGTATGTTTCGTCAATGAAGCCGGAGGCCCCGCGCTGACCTGCGCGGATATTGCAAGGTGTGCCCCGAGCCGACCGCCTACCATCCCCGCATGACGCTCACGCACTCCCTCGGCCGCACGGTCTTCCTCTCTCCGGCCGAGCGCCTGCTGGCCGGCCGGACGCCGGCGGACGCCGTCCGCGGCCGGGGCCCCGGGGCGTGGGCGGAGCTGGACCGGCACGTCGCGCTGTACACGCACCCGGGGCCCTCGGGCACCAGCCGGATCCGGGTCGGCCCCCGCTGGTTCGACAAGCGGGAGGTCGCGGACTGGAGCACCGCACCGCGGTGGGACGGGGAGCGCGCGATCACCTTCGCCGCCCTGCCGCCGCACGAGTCCGAGGTCGCGCTGGCCCTGTGCCACGGCGACCCCCTGGTCCGGGAGCACGCGCTGGAGCACGTGGCGGGCCGGCCCGGGGTGCTGCCGCTGGTGCTGCTGCGGTGCGCCGACACCGTCGGGGCGGTGCGCGAGCGGGCCCGGGCGGTGCTGGCCGCCGCGCCGCCGGAGGCGGTGGACGGGCTCCTTCCGCTTGCCCTGCTGACGGGCCTGCGGCGGCACGGGGACTGGGCCCGGCGGCTGCTGGTGGACCGGCTCGGCCGCGCTCCCGCGGCGGCCGTGGCCGAGCTGCTGGAGGACACGGACGAGGAACCGCGGTACGCCGGCGTGGTGACGGCCGCGCGGTACGGGCTGCTCGCCCCGCGGCGGGCCGCCGCCCTGGCCGCCGGGGACCCGTCGGCCCGGATCAGGCAGGCCGTGCTCGACTCCGGAGTGCTGCCCTCCGACACGGTCGACGCGCACGGCTCCGCCGAAGCCCTCGACGCCCTCGCGGCCGCCGCGCCCGACTTCGTGGTGCGGCGGGCCGCGCTCGACCTGGTCCTCGCCGACCCCGCGTGCACCCCCGGCCGGCTCCTCGGGCTCGCCGGGGCGGCCCGCGACCGCCGGGTGCGCATCCGGGCCGTGGCGGCCGTACGGGCCTCACGCGGACCCGAGCCGCTCGCCGTCCCCGCGGAGTTCGCGGCCTCCCCGTACCCGAGCCTGCGGCTGCTCGCCGCCGAGGAACTGGCCCGTGCCCGGCGCACCGACGAGCTGGTCCCGTACCTGGACGACCCCGCCGGGCCGGTGCGGGCCGCGGCCCGCGCGGGGCTGCTGGCGGCCGGCCGGAACCCGTACGACCGCTACCGGGACGCCGCCTCGTGGAGCCTGCCGGCCGGGGGCGTCCTCGGAATGGCCGAGTGCGGGGACCCCTCGGACTCGTACCGCCTCCGGCGGCTCACCGGGCACCCGGACGGCACGGTGCGCGCCGCCGCGCTGTCGTCGCTGCGCCGGCGGGGCGCCGCCGGCGTGGAAGTGCTGCTGCCCTTCCTCGCGGATCCCGACCCGAAGGCGGTCCGCGCGGTGCGGCGGCCGGTGCTGGCGTACGGGGACGCGCTCCCCGAAGCGGAGCTGGCGGCCCTGACGGCCTGGTCGCGGCCGCCGGAGGTGCGGCGGGCCGCGCTGGTGCTGCTCGACCGGCGGCCGCTGGTCGTGCGGCGGCGCGTGGCGCGCGCCCTGCACCGCCACCGGGACCCCGTCGTACGGGCCTGGGCCCGGGAGCAGACGCACCGACCGCTGTCCTGGACGCCGTCGGCGGGCCGGGATGCCGCCCGGGCCATCGCCGAGCGCGGGGTTCCGCTGCGCGAGGTGCTGGAGGTGGAGGACCCGGCCGCGTGGACCGCGCTGGACCTCGGGACGCGGTCCTACGGCGGGTACGCCCCCGACTGGCTGCGGGTGCCGGCCCCGACCGCGCTGTGCCACCCCTCGGGGCGGGTGCGGGAGGCGGCGCTCGCCCGGGCGGCGGGCGACCCGGAGCTGCTGCCGCTGGTGGTGCTGCGCTGCGCCGACTGGGTGGCGCCCGTACGGGAGGCCGCGCGGGCGCTGCTGGCCCAGGCCCTGGCAGCCGATCCGGCGGGCACCCTGCGCGCGCTCACTCCGGTGGTGCTGCACGTCTCCGGCCGGGAGCGCGGGGCCTGGGCCCTGGCGCGGTTCGAGGAGGCGCTGCGGGCCCCGGAAGCGGCGCAGGTGCGGGCCGCGCTGCTGGCCGGCACCGACCGGGAGGCCCGGCGGTTCGCCGCGCGGACCCTGCCGGCGGACGGCACCTCGCCGGCCGCCGAACTGGCCCGGCGGGCCGCCGCCGAAGCCGACGCCCTGCTGCGCACGCGCTGGACCGGTGCCGCGCTCGCCCTGATGGCCGCTCAGGGCACGGACGCCGGCGCGGTCGAGGCGCTGCTGGGGGCGCAGGCCGGGGACGTGCGGGCCGCCGGGGTCACGGCGCTGCGCGCGGCGGGGCGGGCCGGCGAAGCGGCGCGGTACCTCACGGACCGGTCGGCGCGGGTGCGGTCCTGCGCCCGCTGGCTGCTGCGGCAGGGCGGTGGCGATCCCCGGGCCGCATACCGGGCGCTGGTCGCCGCGGACCCGGTGCCCCGGGCCGTGGTGGGGCTGGCGGAGTGCGGGGCGGCCGCCGACGCGTCCGTACTGGCCCCGCTGCTCGGGCACCCCGACGGTGCCGTGCGCGCCGCGGCCGTGACGGGGCTGGCCCTGCTGGACGCCGCCCCGGCGCCGGAGCTGCTGCCCCTGCTCGACGACCCGTCACCGGCCGTGGCCCGTGCGGCGCGGCGCGCCCTGTACGGCTCGGCGGGCACGCTGCCCGCCGACGCGCTGCTGGAGCGGTGTGCCGCCGGGCGCGCCCCGCACACACGGCGGGAGGCGCTGCGGCTGCTGGCCCGGCAGGGCACGGCCCGGGGCCTGTGCGCGGCGGCCGGGCTGCTCGCGGACCCGGATCCGGAGCTGCGGGCCGTGGCGGGGCGGATGGTGCGGTCCTGGGACTGGTCGGAGGCACGGGACCGGTACCCGGAGGTACTGCCGGAGCTGCGGCGGCTGCTGGGGCGGTACCAGGCGGAGTTCGACGCCGGCGAGGTGGGGCGGATACGGCGGGCGCTGCGCTCCGTATGACGGGGCGGGCGGGTGCCGTTGCGGACGGCGGGAACGGCGGGCCCCGTTCCGGACGGGGGGCACGGGGCCGCCCGGTTCCCGGATGGCGGAATCCTCGGGCCCACCAGCCGGTTTGGATGATAATCCAGCCATGGGAAAGACATACGACCGCATAGACGGCCGGCTGCGCACCTTCATCGAGGAGCAGCCGGTCTTCTTCACCGCGACCGCCCCGCTCTCCGGGGACGGCCACATCAACCTCTCCCCCAAGGGCCGTTCGGGCACGCTCGTCGTGATCGACGAGCAGACCCTGGCGTACCTCGACTTCGGCGGCAGCGGCGCCGAGACCATCGCGCACGTCCGCGAGAACGGCCGGATCACGCTCATGTGGTGCGCCTTCTCCGGCCCGCCGAACATCGTGCGCGTGCACGGCGAGGCCGAGGCCGTCTTCCGCGACGACCCGCGCTGGCCCGAACTCATCGGCCTGTTCGGCGCGGTGGACGGGCCCTCCGCCCGCGCCGTCATCCTGGTGCACGCCCGGCGCATCTCCGACACCTGCGGGTACGCCGTGCCCTTCATGGACTACCGCGAGGAGCGCACGCTGCACGCCGAGTACTTCGGCCGCAAGACGGACGAGGAGTTCGCCGCGTACTGCGAGAAGAAGGACTACGTGGGCCAGAGCCTGGACGGCCTGCCTGCGCTGCCGCTGCCCCTCCCGCCGCGTACCGTCTGACGCACCGTCCCGTTTCCCGACCGCCCGGGGGTCACGACCGCATGCGCACCGCCCTCCTCGCCGCCGGGGCCGCCCTCCTGCTGGGGCTGTCCACCGGTACGCCCGTCACGCCGACCGACACCGTGCCGTCGGCCCTCCCGTACCGGCTGGCCGACACCGGCGGGGGCACGCAGCTGATCACCGCCGTCGCGCCGGCACCGGGGTCCACCACGGGGGTGGTGACCTGGTGGGACCGGCGGGCTGGGCGGTGGTTCAAGGAGGGCGAGGCCCCCGCGCGGTTCGGCGCGAACGGGCTGGCGGAGGGGTCGGCCCGGGTCCAGGGCACCAGCACCACGCCGACGGGCCTGTACGACCTGCCGTACGCCTTCGGTATCGAACGCGCCCCGGCCGGCACGGAGTTCCGCTACCGCCGGGTGACCGACCGGTCCTGGTGGTGCCAGGACAACGCCTCGGCCCGGTACAACCGCTGGGTGGAGCCGCTGCCGGCCGACTGCGCGCCCGGCGAGGCCGAGCACCTGGTGACGTACCGCCGCCAGTACGCGTACGCGCTGGTCGTCGGCTTCAACTACGACCGCCCGGTACGCGGCCGGGGCGCGGGCATCTTCCTGCACGTGAACGGCACGGGCGCGACGGCCGGCTGCGTGTCGGTGCCGGAGGACGCGATGCGCCGGATCCTGCGCTGGGCCGACCCGGACCGTCACCCGCACATCGCAATCGGCACCCCGTCCGGTCCGCTGGCGATCACCCGGTACTAGGCCGAGGACACGCCCCGCCCCCGGACACGTCCGTGCCCCCGGGTCTCCCCCGGG
Organism: Streptomyces sp. NPDC101118; assembly: GCF_044759445.1. Taxonomy (NCBI): domain Bacteria; kingdom Bacillati; phylum Actinomycetota; class Actinomycetes; order Kitasatosporales; family Streptomycetaceae; genus Streptomyces; species Streptomyces sp. NPDC101118. Next base: position 219,099 of record NZ_JBIVZG010000014.1, read on the forward strand.
GGCACGGACGCAACGCCGGGCTCAGGATTCCTTCTGGGCCAGTTTCAGCAGGTGGTCGGCGAGGGCCTGGCCGCCCGCCGGGTCGCGGCTGATGAGCATCAGGGTGTCGTCGCCGGCGATCGTGCCGAGCACCGCGTGGAGCTCGGCCTGGTCGATCGCCGAGGCGAGGAACTGCGCGGCACCCGGCGGGGTGCGCAGGACGACGAGGTTGGCGGACGCCTCGGCGGAGATCAGCAGTTCGCCGGAGAGGCGCCGCATGCGCTCCTCCTTGGCGGACTCGCCCAGCGGTGCCTGCGGGGTGCGGAAGCCCCCCTCGCTGGGGACCGCGTAGATGAGTTCGCCCCCGGTGTTGCGGATCTTCACCGCGCCCAGCTCGTCGAGGTCGCGGGAGAGCGTCGCCTGGGTGACGCTCAGCCCGTCGTCGGCGAGCAGCTTGGCCAGCTGGCTCTGCGAGCGCACCGGCTGCCGGTTGAGGATGTCCACGATCCGGCGGTGGCGGGCGGTCCGGGTCTGCGGGACGGAGGGCCCCGCGTGCTCGTTGTCCTGCGCCTGGCTCATCGTCGTCTCATTCTCCGGTCCGTCCGCCGCGTGCGTGGTCGAGGACGCCGGGCAGCGCCCGGACGAACGCGTCCACCTCGGCCTCCGTGACGACGTACGCGGGCATCAGGCGTACGACGTCGGGGGCGGGCGCGTTGACCAGGAAGCCGGCGTCCTGAGCCGCCTGCTGCACCTGGGGTGCGAGGGGCTCGGTCAGCACGATACCCAGCAGCAGGCCCGCGCCGCGGACGTGGGAGACCAGCGGGTGACCGGAGGCTTCGATTCCGGAGCGCAGCCGCTCGCCGCGGTCCTTGACCTGGTCGAGCAGCCCGTCGGCGGCGATGGTGTCGAGGACCGCGAGTCCGGCGGCGCACGCGACCGGGTTGCCGCCGAAGGTGGTGCCGTGCTGGCCGGGCCTGAGCAGGTCGGCGGCCGGGCCGAAGGCCGCGACGGCGCCGATGGGCAGGCCGCCGCCGAGTCCCTTGGCGAGGGTGACGACGTCGGGGTCGACGCCCTCGTGGGCCTGGTGCTCGAACCACTGGCCGCACCGGCCGACGCCGGTCTGCACCTCGTCGAGGACGAGCAGGGTGCCGGTGGCCCGGGTGATCTCGCGGGCGGCCTGGAGGTAGCCGGCGGGCGGGACGACCACGCCGTTCTCGCCCTGGATCGGCTCGATGACCACCAGCGCGGTCTCCTCGGTGACCGCCTCCCGCAGGGCGTCCGCGTCGCCGTACGGGACGTGGGTGACGTCGCCGGGCAGCGGCAGGAAGGGGCCCTGCTTGGCGGGCTGGCCGGTGAGGGCCAGGGCGCCCATGGTGCGGCCGTGGAAGCCGCCCTGCGTGGAGACCATGTGCGTGCGGCCGGTCAGCCGCCCGATCTTGAAGGCCGCCTCGACGGCCTCCGCGCCGGAGTTGCAGAAGAAGACCCGGCCCGGCCGGCCGAAGTGCTGGAGCAGCCGCTCGCCGAGGGCGAGGACGGGCTCGGAGGCGTACAGGTTGGAGACGTGGCCGAGGGTGGCGACCTGGTCGGACACGGCCCGCACGATCGCCGGGTGGGCGTGGCCCAGGGCGTTCACCGCGATGCCGCCGACGAAGTCGGTGTACTGCCGGCCGTCGGCGTCCCACACCTGGGCGCCCTCGCCGCGCACCAGGGCGACCGCGGGGGTGCCGTAGTTGTCGGTCAGCGTGTTCTTCCAGCGCTGCGCGAGCTCCTGGTTGCCGGTCATTTCGTTCCCCCTCCGTTGTCGTCGGGCACGACCATCGTGCCGATGCCCTCGTCCGTGAAGATCTCCAGCAGGATCGAGTGCTGGACCCGCCCGTCGATGACGCGGGCGGTGCGCACGCCGTTGCGCACGGCGTGCAGGCAGCCCTCCATCTTCGGGACCATGCCGCTGGAGAGGTCGGGCAGCAGCTTCTCCAGCTGGCTCACCGTGAGCCGGCTGATGACCTCGTCGCTGTTCGGCCAGTCCGCGTAGAGGCCCTCCACGTCGGTGAGGACCATCAGCGTCTCCGCGCCGAGGGCGGCGGCCAGGGCCGCGGCAGCGGTGTCGGCGTTCACGTTGTAGACGTGGCCGTCGTCGGCGCTGCGGGCGATGGAGGAGACGACCGGGATCCGGCCGTCCTCCAGCAGCGCCTCGATCGCGCCGGTGTCGATGGCGGTGATCTCGCCGACCCGGCCGATGTCCACGCGTTCGCCGTCGATCTCCGGCAGGTGCTGGGTCGCGGTGATGGTGTGGGCGTCCTCGCCGGTCAGGCCGACGGCGAGCGGGCCGTGCTGGTTGAGGAGCCCGACCAGCTCCCGCTGCACCTGTCCGGCCAGGACCATGCGGACGACGTCCATCGCCTCGGGCGTGGTGACCCGCAGGCCCGCCTTGAACTCGCTGACCAGCCCGTGCCGGTCGAGCTGGGCGCTGATCTGGGGGCCGCCGCCGTGCACGACGACGGGCTTGAGGCCCGCGTGCCGCAGGAAGACCACGTCCTGGGCGAAGGCGGCCTTCAGCTCGTCGTCGATCATGGCGTTGCCGCCGAACTTGATGACGACGGTCTTGCCGTGGTGGCGGGTGAGCCAGGGCAGCGCCTCGATGAGGATCTCCGCCTTGGGCAGCGCGGTGTGCCTGCGCGCGGTTCCGGTGCCGGGCAGGCCGGCCTTGTCGGCGCTCACGAGCTGTACGCGCTGTTCTCGTGGACGTACTCGGCGGTCAGGTCGTTCGCCCAGATGACGGCGGACTCGCTGCCCGAGCAGAGGTCGGCGGTGATGCGGACCTCGCGGTCCTTCATGCTGACCAGCTCCCGGTCCTCGCCGACCGAGCCGTTCTTGCAGACCCAGACGCCGTTGATGGCGACGTTGAGCCGGTCCGGGTCGAAGGCGGCCTTGGTGGTGCCGATGGCGGAGAGGACGCGGCCCCAGTTGGGGTCCTCGCCGTGGATGGCGCACTTGAGCAGGTTGTTGCGGGCGATGGACCGGCCGACCTCGACGGCGTCGTCCTCGGTGGCCGCGCCGACGACCTCGATGCGGATGTCCTTGCTGGCGCCCTCGGCGTCGCCGATGAGCTGCCGGGCCAGGTCGTCGCAGACGGTGCGGACGGCCTCGGCGAACTCGTCCTCGGCGGGTACGGTGCCGGCCGCGCCGGAGGCGAGCAGCAGGACGGTGTCGTTGGTGGACATGCAGCCGTCGGAGTCGACCCGGTCGAAGGTGAGGCGGGTCGCGGACCGCAGGGCCCGGTCGAGGGCGGCGCTGTCCAGGTCCGCGTCCGTGGTGAGGACGACGAGCATGGTGGCCAGGCCCGGCGCGAGCATCCCCGCTCCCTTGGCCATGCCGCCCACGGTCCAGCCGTCCTTCTTGACCACGGCCGTCTTGTGCACGGTGTCGGTGGTCTTGATGGCGACGGCGGCGGCCTCGCCGCCGTCCGCGGCGAGAGCGGCGGTGGCGGTCTCGACGCCCGGCAGCAGCTTGTCCATGGGGAGCAGGACGCCGATCAGGCCGGTGGAGGCGACCGCGATCTCGCCGGCGTTGTGCTCGCCGCCGGCGACGCCGGCGGCGTTCAGGGTCTCGGCGACCTTCTCGGCGGTGGCGTGGGTGTCCTGGAAGCCCCGGGGGCCGGTGCAGGCGTTGGCACCGCCGGAGTTGAGGACGACCGCGCTGACGGCACCGCCGCGCAGCACCTGCTCGGACCAGAGGACGGGAGCGGCCTTGACGCGGTTGGAGGTGAAGACTCCGGCGGCGGCCAGGCGGGGGCCGTGGTTGACGACCAGGGCCAGGTCGGGGTTGCCGTTCTCCTTGATCCCCGCGGCGATGCCCGCCGCCGAGAATCCCTGCGCTTCCGTGACGCTCACTGCTTCTCCTTGGTCGTCGTCGTGTTCGTCTGCGGCCCGTCGGCAGCGCGTGCCCTGGGCACCTCCCTGCGATGGGCGCGGGACCTCACGGAGCGACTCCGGTCGTGGACAGGCCCGTGGACTCGGGAAGTCCCAGGGCGATGTTCATGCTCTGCACCGCGCCACCCGCGGTTCCCTTGGTCAGGTTGTCGATGGCGCTGATGGCGATCACCCGGTCGGCCGCCTCGTCGTACGCCACCTGGATCTGCACGGCGTTGGAGCCGTACACGGAGGCGGTGGCGGGCCACTGGCCCTCGGGCAGCAGGTGGACGAAGGGCTCGTCCGCGTACGCCTTCTGGTAGGCGGCCCGCACCGACTCGGCGGTGGTGCCGGGCGCGGCCTTGGCGCTGCACGTGGCGAGGATGCCCCGGGACATGGGGGCGAGGGTCGGGGTGAAGGACACCGAGACCCGCCGGCCCGCGACGGCGGAGAGGTTCTGGATCATCTCCGGGGTGTGGCGGTGGCCGCCGCCGACGCCGTACGGGCTCATCGAGCCCATCACCTCGGAGCCCAGCAGGTGCGGCTTGAGCGCCTTGCCCGCGCCGGAGGTGCCGGTGGCGGCGACGATCACCGCCTCGGGCTCGGCCAGGCCCTCCGCGTACGCGGGGTAGAGCGCGAGGGAGACGGCCGTGGGGTAGCAACCGGGCACCGCGACACGCTTGGACCCCTCCAGCGCGGCGCGGGCACCCGGCAGTTCGGGCAGGCCGTACGGCCAGGTCCCGGCGTGCGGGGAACCGTAGAAACGCTCCCAGTCGGCGGAGTCCGTGAGCCGGAAGTCGGCGCCCATGTCGACGACCAGCACGTCGTCGCCGAGCTGCTCCGCGACGGCGGCGGACTGCCCGTGCGGCAGCGCGAGGAACACCACGTCATGCCGTCGGCCCTGGCCTGCGAGCACCTCGGGGGTGGTCGGCTCCAGCACCCGGTCGGCCAGCGGCAGCAGGTGCGGCTGGAGGCCGCCGAAGCGCTGGCCGGCGTTGGAGGCACCGGTGAGCGCCCCGATCTCGACCCCGGGGTGCGCGAGGAGCAGACGCAGCAGCTCACCGCCCGCGTACCCGCTCGCCCCAGCCACCGCTGCACGTACCACCATCGGACCCTCCATCCTTGATGGCATGACTATACGTATCGCCGCACGTTTATGCAAAGCCCTTTTCCGGCCGCCCCGGGGTCCCGTTCCGGGCGGGGGCGCGCTGCGGCCGGCCGGCCGGGAAGGCCGGCGGACCCGCCCCCACCTGGCCCGCAGCGCTGTCGGCACCGTGTGTCATCATGCGGACGCGTGCCAGGGGGGCCGCGGTCTGCCGAGTGCCAGGGGGTTGGGGATGGGCGCGGGTACGGAGCCGGACGGCTCGTCCAGGTCCGACGAGGAGTGGGAGCGGTTCCTGCGCGAGTCGGTGGCGGGTGTCGTCGACGCACCCAGGGAACCGTCGGCACGGGCCCGCGAGGTGACCGAGCGGCTGCGGGCCGAGCCGGCCCGCGGTCCGGAGGTCTGGCGGGGTCACACGCCCGCGCGCCCCACGCGGCGCAGGGGCTGGTACGCGGTCGGGTTCACGGCCTCGCTGGCGCTGCTGCTGGCCGTGGCACTCGCGCCGGACCGGATCGTGGATCTGGTCGCCGGAGCCGGCACCGGCTCGACGCCGGCGGCGCCCGAGACCGCCCGCCCGACCCAGGCGCCCCCGGCCGAGCCGGCCCTGCGCCCCACCCTGGACGAGCCGTTCCGCGGATCGCCGGCGGCGAGCTGGGCGAGCGGAGCGGCGGGGATCACCCTGCCGAAGGCCGAGGCGGTCGGCTGGATGGGCGCGGCCGAGGTCGAGCGGGCCCTCGCCCGCAGCCGGGACTTCCTCGTCGCCTCCGGCCTGGACCGCGAGGTGCTGCGGGGCGCGCGGCCCGCGAAGGCGATCGCTCTGCTCAACCCGCACCAGAAGGACGTCCGGTCCTTCCTGGACACCGCGTTCCGGACCCCGACCGTGGAGAACGACCCCCTCGCGCTCTTCAGCCGCTTCCAGCCCTCCCGCGCCCAACTGGTCGGCGACGTCGTCAAGACCCGCGGCCGGCTCACGTACCGGGAGGGCGCGCACGGCGCGCTCCAGGTGACCGCCGACGTCACCTTCGTCTACCCGGTCACCCGCCAGGGCGCCGCCGGCGGCGACGAGATCGTGCGCACGATCGTCCGGCGTGAGCTCGTCCTGAGCTGGGACGACCCCGACAAGGTGGTGACCGAGCCGGGCACGTTCTCGATCGTCTCGTTCACGTACGAGATGACCAACGGCGGCTGCGGCGCGCCCACGGGCTACTTCGTCCCGCCCTTCGGCACCGACCGCCGGCCGGACGAGTCCGGCACGGAGCTCGACCCGTACGACCGCAGCGTGCCGGTCAAGCGGCGCGGGACTCCCGGGGAGTGCTGGAAGGCGACGCGGTCCTAGACGAGTAAGTCCGAAGTCTTCGCGCGCATGAAGCGAGGGTCTCGTTGGTTCGTGTGTGACGACAAACCTGGAGACCCTCGCGACAGCACT
>NZ_JBIVZG010000015.1:0-22539 GCF_044759445.1 Streptomyces sp. NPDC101118
GCGAAGCCCCCTTGCCCCCGGGGTGGGCCTGCCGCAGGGCCTGCAGGCCACGACGGGTCAAGCACCGAGGGGACCCACACACCACACGACCCACCCCCGAAGCGAGCTCCGGCGGGGCGCGGAAGGCGGCGGGGCGCGGAAGCCGGCGGGCCGCTCACCCGGCGCAGGTGGTGGGCCGACTACCCGGCTCGGGCGGCGGCCGCCCGCCTACCCGGCCCCGCCCCCCGTCCGCCGCCCGCCGCCCGCTCACCCCACCCGGGCAGCCAGATCCTCGATCAGGCCGGCGACGGCCTCCGGCTCGCGGAGGGTCGGGAAGTGGTCCGAGCCCGCGAGGCGGACCAGCCGGCAGCCCGGGATGCGCGCGGCCATCTCCTCGTTGCAGCGCACCACCTCGGGCTGGTCGAGCTCCCCCAGTGCCAGCACGGTCGGCGCGGCCACCTCGCCGAGCCGGTCGAAGACGGGCGCGTCGGGCACCTGGTGGGGGTGGTTCGTGAACCAGCCGCGGAGCGCGGAGCGCAGGGCCGCGGCGGCGTGTGGGTCGCCGTCGGTGCCCGCGCGACCCCAGATCCCCAGGCCCAGCGCGACGATGCCCTCCGTGTCGCCGGCCGTGGCGAGCCGCTCCAGCTCCTGGACGAAGCCCGCCGGCTCCAGCCCCTCGTACCCCGTCACACCGGGTACGAACAGGGCGAGGCCGGCAACCCGGCCGGGGTCCGCCACCGCCAGGCTCAGAGCGGCGGAGCCGCCCATGCTGGAGCCGACGAGTACGGCCCTGCGGGCCCCGAAGTGGTCCAGCACAGCGGCGAGATCGGCGGCGATGGAGTACCGGGCGGTGGGTGCCGGGGAGCGCCCGTAGCCGCGTACGTCGTAGCGGATCACGCGATGCCGGGCGGCGAGGCCGGGCAGGATGCCGTCCCAGAGGGAGGAGTCGCCCACCCCCGGGTGCAGCAGCACCAGCGGGGTGCCCGCGCCCCCGGTGTCCTCGGCCCACACCTCGTCCGTGCCGCTGACCTTCACCATGGATTCCATGCCGCCAGTCTGTGGCGGCGGGCGGCGGCGCGCCAGGCCGCCCCGCGGAAAGGGCCGGGCGGCGTGGCGCGAAAGGAGCCGCACGCGGAACCGTACGAGCAGCCGTACAAGCCGCCGCGCCAGCAGCCGTACAACCAGCCGCCCGAGCAGCCGTACAAGCAGCCGCCCGAACAGCCCTGCAAGCAGCCCTAAAAGCAGCCGTACAACCAGCCGCACAAACGGCCCCCGAGCAGCCGCACAAACGCCCCCGAGCGGCCCTACAGCGTTCAGGCCCCCTGGATGTGGAAGTTGAAGTCGGCGTGCCCGAGGGCGGTCATCAGCCGCAGCCAGACGGGCAGCAGCATCTCGGTGCCGCGGGCGGTCTCGATGCCGCCGAGGTCGATGATGCTGCGGTCGGGCCAGCCGAAGGAGCGCAGCAGCTCGGTGACGTCCTTCTTGGCGTCGGCGTCGTCGCCGGAGAGGAAGACGTTGTGGTCGCCCTGGATCCGCGACGGGTCGACCATGATCAGCGCGTGCATGGTGTTCAGCGTCTTCACCACGCGCGCGGCGGGGTGCGCGCGCTGGATGCGCTCGCCCAGGCTGTCGGTGTTGACGGGGTCGAGGGAGGGCGGGAAGCCCCCCGAGAAGTCCAGCGGGTTGGCGATGTCGACGAGGACCTTGCCGGCGAGGTTCGCGGCGCCCGCCGCGTCGAGTACGGCGAGGCTCACCGCGCCGCTGGTGGTGTTGACGACGGCGTCCCCCTGGGCCGCCGCATGGGCGAACGTGGCCAGGCGCACCGCGCTGTTCTCCGCCTGCCACCGGCCGAAGGGGGCGAGGCCGCGCCCGTCGGGTTCGGTGCGGGCGAGGGTGGCCTCCGGGTCCCGGGTGCCGACGACCACGTCGTGGCCGAGGGAGACGAGGCGGGCGGCGAGGGTCCGGCCGACGCTCCCGGTGCCGAGGACTGCGTAACGCATGTTCTTACCCCTTCAGGTTCCGGGGGCCCGGACAGACGGGCCCCGCCCGGACGGGCCGGCCCCGCCCGGGCGACCGTACCGTTGTACTGCGCGGACCGCTGGTACGTGGTCCAAGGTACGGACGGCCCGGGCGAGTTCCGGAGGTCCGGCCGCGACACGCCGGGCCCCGGCGGCGCCGTCGCCGCCGCCGGGAGCCCCGCGGTCCTGCCCGCGGCCGGCCCGGTCCTACGGGACCAGCCGGAGCAGCCGGTTCGGGGAACCGCTGCCGGGGCTGGTGACCTTGCCCGTGGTGGCGCCGTTCACCAGGGCCGTGGCGACCTGCGCCGGGGTGGCGGAGGTGTGCCCGGCGAGGTAGACGGCCGCGGCGCCCGCGACGTGCGGGGCGGCCATCGAGGTACCGGAGATGGTGTTCGTCGCCGTGTCGCCGGTGTTCCAGCCGGCCGTGATCGAGACGCCGGGGGCGAACAGGTCCAGTACGGCACCGTAGTTGGACCAGGAGGCCTTGGCGTCGGCGTTGTTGGTGGCGCCGACGGTGAGGGCCTCGGTCACCCGGGCGGGCGAGGAGTTGCGCGCGTTGACGCCCGAGTTGCCCGCCGCGACGGCGTAGGTGACGCCGTCCGCGATGGAGTTGCGCACGGCGTTGTCGAGCGCGGTGGACGCGCCGCCGCCGAGCGAGAGGTTGGCGACGGCCGGGGCGCCCGCGGCGTGGTTCGCGGTGACCCAGTCGATGCCGGCGATGACGCCTGCGGTGGTGCCGGAGCCGTTGTCGTCCAGCACGCGGACGGCCACGACCTTCGCCTTCTTCGCCACGCCGTACGTGGATCCGGCGATGGTGGTGGCCACATGGGTGCCGTGGCCGTTGCCGTCCTGCGCGACGGAGTCGCCCTCGACGGCGTCGTAGCCGTTGACCGCCCGGCCGGCGAGCTCCTGGTGGGAGATGCGGACGCCGGTGTCGATGACGTACGCGGTCACGCCGGAGCCCGCGCTGTCGGGGTAGGTGTACGTGCCGGACAGCGGCAGGTTCGGCTGGTCGATCCGGTCCAGGCCCCAGGGGGCGCCGGTCTGCGTGGCGTCGGCCCTGACGATGCGGTTCTGCTCGACGGAGGCGACCGCGGGGTCCGCGGCCAGCTTCCGGGCCTGGGCGGCGCCGAGGGTGACGGCGTACCCGTTCAGCGCCGCGCGGAAGGTCTTGCGCACCTGGCCGCCGTGCCCGGATATCAGCCGGTGGCCCCGGTCGGAGGCGGGGGTGAAGCCCGCGCCCTGCTTGAGGGTGACGATGTAGCTGCCGGGGACCGCGTCCGGCGAGCCGGCCCCGAGCACGGTGCCGGCGGCCGTGGGTGCGGCCTGCGCGGGCAGCGTGGTCAGGGTGCCCAGCAGGGCCGTGGCGGCGGCGGTCGTGACGGCCACGGCGATGCGGGTCTTGGTGCTGCGGGGGAGTGCCATTACGAGGGGTCCTCCTCATGGGCGGCGCGCACCCGTGTGCGGGGCGCGCGCTGGTGGGGGTGAGGTCGTGCGGGGTCGCACGGTCGGCCGCGATCCGGATGCCTCCGGTCGCGGCGTGATCGTCACCGTCGCCCATCGGGTGAGGCCGGACAAGGCGGTTGACGCCTTTTCACACCCAGGTCACACGACTGCCATCCCGCCGCGACAGTCCCCCCTCCCCCACCCGCACGGACGTGATCCAGACCACCAACACCGCTGCGGAGCAACGCCGTTCGACGCGTTGGCTCCCGTACGGTCAGGTGCGCTGCACCAGGTGGTCGACCGACCAGTAGAGATGGTCGTCGCCGTACCGGAAGAGGCCGGCCAGGCTGCCGTACCGGGTGTACTGCTCCTCGGTGACCGGCAGTTGCAGGAGCTGCAGGAACCGCAGGAACAGCCGGAAGCCGAGGTCGGGGTCGACCCGGGTCACGACCTGTTCCAGTACGCCGAACACGGTGTCGCCTCCCAGAGGGCGGAACTCGGGGCTGATCACCCTGGCCGCGGCGGGGGGTGCCTGCTCCCGGATCTCGCGCAGGACGGCGTCCCTGCGGTCGGTGCGGACCGCGGGCGGCGAAGGGACGTAGGCGGGAGCGACCCGGGCCAGGTGGGCCTCGCACACCTCCACGACCTGCTGCAGCCACTCCCGGCCGCCGATGCCGATCCAGTCCAGGTTGTGACCCCGCTCCGTCGCCGCCAGCCACAGCAGGGTGATCGTGTCGTCGGACAGGCCGGAGCCGAGCATCCGGCGGGTGTCCTCCAGCAGGACGGCCGCCTCGGAGCCCGGAGGGCGCTGGTAGCCGTCGCCCGTCGCGGCGTTCGCGATGGCCGCGCGGGGTGTGCGGTGATGCCATCCCGCACCGAACAACCGGGCGAGCCGGGAGAGTCCGAAGTCGTCGTCGATCCCCGTGCGGGTGGTGCTGACCGGCGGCCAGTCGATGGCGAGGCCGTCGTACACGACGGCCGGGGGAAAGCCGAACTGCCGGCCCAGGGCCAGCATGCGGCCGTACTGCTCGTACGGGACGGAAACGGACGACGTCTTCAGCGCGCGCAGGAAGAGCCGCATGCCGAGATCACCGTCGGCACCCGTCACGACCTGCTCCAGGGCGTCGACGAGGTCCGGCAGCCCCGAGGCGCGGGCGAGCGCGGGTGCGCTGGCGCGGATCTCCGCCACGACCGCGCGGCACAGCCGCTCGTCCCGCACCGGCCGCACCGGCGGCGGTGCGTAGGAGCGCCTGTTCTGCCGGAGCCGTGCCGTGGAGACCTCGGAGAGGCTCTCCAGCCATCCGCGGATGCCCATCCCGTGGTTGTCCGGGTCGAAGCCGTAGCCCGAGGCGGCCAGCCATACGGTGGAAAGGACGCGTGCCGGAAGTGCGGAGGCGATGAGCCGGCGAGCGTCCTCGCCCAGTTCGACCGCGTCCGCCCCCTCGGCCCCGTCCGCGATCTCCGCCGCGCACCTGATCGCGGCCATCGGGCCGGTGCCGGTGCCGGCGAGGGCGAGGCGTTCGGCCAGGGCGGTGAGACCGAGATCGTCGCCGTGGCCGAGCTCGTAGTACGCAGGACGTTCCTGGCTCACGGGCCCCCCGTCAAAAACGCGATCATGCTCGCCGGTCACCCTAGCCCCACCCCTGGACAGCCGACCCACGGAACGGCAGCAACCCAGCGCACAGGCGGTCACCCAGAGTGACGGTGGGGTGGTTCCGGCCCGGGAAATCAGGGGGCGGTGCGTACACCTGGCCCTTTGCGGCTCCTCGGGGACACTGGAAGAGGCTCGACACCGGAGGCCGCCATGAGCACACCGTCCCCCTTCCGCATCGCCGCCGTCCTCTCCCCCGAACACCGCGAGCGCCTGATGGCCCTGGCCCGCGAGGTGAACTTCCCCGCGGGCGCCCGGATCTTCGACGAGGGGACCCCGGCCGACCAGTTCTGGATCGTCCGGTCCGGCACGGTCACCCTGGAGATGAACGTCCCCGGCCGTCGCCCCGCCCAGATCGAGAGTCTGGGACCGGGCGAGCTGGTGGGCTGGTCCTGGCTCTTCCCGCCGTACGTCTGGCAGCTCGGCGCCGAGGCGATGACCCCGGTCCGCACCCATGCCTTCGACGGGGTGGCGGTCCGCATGCTGATGGACGCGGACCCCACGTTCGGCTCGGCCATCGGCCACTGGGTCGGCCGGGTCCTGGCCCACCGCCTGCAGGTGGCGCGCGTGCGGCTGCTGGACCTGTACGCGCCGTACACCAGCGCCCGCTAGCCCGGCGGGAGCGTCCGCCGGCGTACGGCAGGATGGAGGGCATGACCGAGATCCTCACCCCCCGTCTCCTCCTGCGCCGCTGGCAGGAGGACGACCTCGTCCCCATGTCCGAGATCCACGCAGACCCCGAGGTCATGCAGTGGATCGCGGACGGCTCGACGCGCGACCTGGAGCAGACGGCGGACGCGATCGAGCGGTGGGAGGAGGAGTGGGACGACGAGGGCTTCGGGCTGTTCGCCGTGGAGCTGCTCGGCTCCGGTGAGCTGATCGGGTTCACCGGGCTGTCGGTCCCGGACTTCCTGCCGGAGGTGCTGCCCGCCGTGGAGATCGGCTGGCGCCTGGGCCGGCCGTTCTGGGGCCAGGGGTACGCCTCGGAGGCCGCGCACGCCGCCCTGGAGTTCGCCCTCCAGGACCGCGGCCTGGACCGGGTGGTCAGCATCTGCCGGCCGGGGAACCACGCCTCGGAGAACGTGATGCGCAAGCTCGGTATGACATTGCAGCGTGAAACCGTACACCCCGCCTACGGCCACGCCCTGCACGTCTACGAGATCGACCTCACCGAGTACGTGGGCTGAGGTCGGGGCAGTCGGGGAGGACCGAGCCGTCCGCCGCGAGGGCCTGGTCGTCCCCGTTGAGGTAGTACGCGGACACCCAGCCGCGCGTGCCGTCGACCTCCGTCCACAACCACCAGGAGTTGTAGACGCCGTTCTCGGTGACCGTCGCGCCCCGGGTCCGGCAGAAGACCTCGTGGCGGCCGGCCCGGACGGTGCCGAGCCGCTGGGAATCCCGGGACGGGCTGCTCCGCAGCGGCCCGTCCTTGAACGTGGTCACCGGCACCCCGGGCAGATCGCCTCCGGCCGTCTTCGCGGGCGTGACCCCGGCCGAGGGCGTGGCGGGGCGCGTCGTCGGCGCCGCCACGCTCGTCGTGGCGCTCGGGCCCTGCGCCCCGCTCCTGCGCCCGCCGCCCGGTTCCTCGTCCTGCCCGGCGAGGTAGACCACGACCGACACCGCGAGGGCCGCGACCGAGGCCAGGGCGCTCCCGCCGATCGCGGCACGGCGCAGCCAGGCCGGGCGCTGCCCGGCGGGGCGGGACCGTTCTCCGGACCGCACGCCCACCACGGGTTCTGCCACATGCTCTGCCACGCCCTCTGCCGCGGGCTCGGTCGCGGGCTCCGCCCGGCGCCGGTCCGCGGGCCCGTGCGGCCCGCCGGCGGCACCACCCACCACCGCCTCCACCGCCTCCCCCTCCAGCGTCCGCGCGTGCCCGGCCCCCGCGGCCCCCGCGGCTCCCGCGCGGACGGCTCGGGCGACCGGGGCCGGCAGCCACTGTTCCGGTACGGCCAGCGGGTCGGGCGTGGCGCCGCTCGCCGCCGTGAGGCGCTCCAGCAGCTCCGCCACGCCGGGGCGCCGTTCCGGCTCCCTGGCCAGGCAGTCCAGCACCACCTCCCGCAGCACGGCCGGCACCGCCGTGACGTCGGGGTCCTCGTAGACCGCGCGGAAGTTCACGGCGTGGGCGGAGCCGATGCCGAAAGGGCCCGTCCCGGTGGCGGTCCAGGCCAGCACCGCGCCCAGCGAGAACACGTCGGCCGCCGGTCCGACCGCGCCGGCCAGCACCTGCTCGGGGGCCATGAAGCCGGGCGTGCCGATGGCGAAGCCGGTCCTGGTCAGCGCGCTGACGTCGGCGGCCACCGAGATCCCGAAGTCGATCACGCGGGGCCCGTCGGCGGACAGCAGCACGTTCCCGGGTTTGAGGTCGCGGTGCACCACCCCGGCCCCGTGGATGGCGCCCAGGGCCTCCGCCAGCCCGGCGCCGAGCGCGAGGACCGGTCCGGCGGGCCAGGGGCCGTACGCGCCGACCGCCCCCGCCAGCGACAGCCCCGGTACGTACGCGGTGGCCAGCCAGGGCGGTCTGCCCTCCGGGTCGGCGTCCAGGACACCGGCGGTGAACACGCCGTTCACCCGGCGGGCCGCCGCCACCTCCCGGGCGAACCGGCGCCGGAACTGCTCGTCCTCCGCCAGCTCCGGCCGCACCACCTTGACCGCCACGGCCCGGCCCGCCGGCGACCGGCCGAGGTACACCCGGCCCATGCCGCCCGCGCCCAGCCGCGCCACGATCCGGTACTGGCCGGCCCGTCGCGGGTCCCCCGCCTCCAGGGCATCCCCCACCGTCACGACGCTCCCCCGTCCCCCTGCCCGCCCCGGCCACCGGGGCGGATCGCGCGGGGAGACTACCCATCGCTCCCCGCCACCGCCACAGCCGGATCCGCCCGGGACGGGGTGCGCCCGGGACTGGGTGCGCCCGGAAAACGCTTCGCCCGGTGTCCGGACCGTGCATAGGGTCGGCGCCATGGGCAAGCCTCTGATCGCGATCCTGACCGGTGCCGGCATCTCCACCGATTCCGGCATCCCCGACTACCGGGGCCCCAACGGCCTGTGGCGGAGGGAGCCGGGAGCGGAGCAACTGGTCACGTACGACAGCTACATGAGCGATCCGGACGTGCGCCGCCGGTCGTGGCGGATGCGACAGGAGATCGGCGCGCTCGGGGCGGAGCCGAACGCGGCGCACCTGGCCATCGCGGAGCTGGAGCGCACCGGCACCGCGGTGCGGGTGCTCACCCAGAACGTCGACGGGCTGCACCAGCAGGCGGGGCTGTCCGAGCGGAAGGTGCTCGAACTCCACGGCACCGCAAGGGCGGTGACCTGTACGCGGTGCCACGTGCGGTCCTCGATGGACGAGGCGCTGGGGCGGATCGAGGCGGGCGAGGAGGACCCGGCCTGCCGGTCGTGCGGCGGGATCCTCAAGGCGGCGACGGTGATGTTCGGGCAGGCGCTGGACCCGGTGGTACTGGGGCAGGCGCTGGCGATCGCCAAGGGCTGCACCGTGTTCGTGGCGGTGGGCAGCTCGCTCCAGGTGCAGCCCGCGGCGTCCCTCGCCGGGGTGGCCGCGGAGCACGGGGCCCGGCTGCTGATCGTCAACGGCGAGCCGACGCCGTACGACCCGCTGGCCGACGAGGTGATCCGCGAGCCGATCGGGGAGGCCCTGCCGGAGCTGCTGCGCCGGCTGGTGGCCTGAGCCCGGGGACCGGCAGCCCCGCCCGGTCCGGCGGGGCCGGTCCAGCCGTCCAGCCGGGCAGACGCCCAGCCGGGCAGACGCCCAGCCGGGGGGCCGACCGGTACGGTGCCGGCCCCCGCTGCCCCGCAGCTTCAGCCCCGGCCGCCGCCGAAGGCGTCGAGGATGCCCTCGGCGGCCAGGGTGGCCGTCAGTTCCCCGTCCCTGACCCGGCGTTCGAGGTCGGGGGCGAGGGCGCGTACGGCCGGGTGGGCGCGCAGCCGGCCCAGCAGTTCGTCCTGGACCATCGCCCAGGCCCAGTCCACCTGCTGCGCGCTGCGCTTGGCGTCGAGCCGTCCGCCCGCGTCCAGCACCTTGCGGTGCTGTTCGAGGCGCTCCCAGACCACGTCGAGGCCGGTGGACTCGCGGGCGCTGCAGCTGAGCACCGGCGGGGTCCAGGCGGCGTCGGCCGGGTGCATCAGCCGCAGCGCGCCCGCGAGTTCGCGGGCCGCGGCCTTCGCGTCGCGCTCGTGCGGGCCGTCGGCCTTGTTCACGGCGATCACGTCGGCGAGTTCCAGGACGCCCTTCTTGATGCCCTGGAGCTGGTCGCCGGTGCGGGCGAGGGTGAGCAGCAGGAAGGTGTCGACCATGTTGGCGACGGTGGTCTCGGACTGGCCCACGCCGACGGTCTCGACGAGGACCACGTCGTACCCGGCCGCCTCCATGACCACCATGGACTCGCGGGTGGCCTTGGCGACCCCGCCGAGCGTGCCCGCGCTCGGCGAGGGCCGCACGAAGGCGGCGGGGTCGACGGCGAGCCGCTCCATCCGCGTCTTGTCGCCGAGGATGGAGCCGCCGGTGCGGGTCGAGGACGGGTCGACGGCCAGCACCGCGACCCGGTGGCCCAGCCCGGTGAGCAGGGTGCCGAAGGCGTCGATGAAGGTCGACTTGCCGACACCCGGCACGCCGCTGATGCCGATCCGCCGGGCCCGGCCGGTGTGCGGCAGCAGCTCGGTGAGGAGCCGCTGGGCCAGCACCCGGTGGTCGGGCCGGGTGGACTCGACGAGGGTGACGGCGCGGGCGATGAACGCCCGCTTGCCGTCGAGCACGCCCTTGACGTAGGCGTCGAGGTCGATGGCCACGCGCCGCGCCTACAGCTCGTCGTGGCCCAGTGCCGCGCCGAGCCGCGTCACCAGGTCGTACGCCGCGTCGGGGATGACGGTGCCGGGCGGGAAGACCGCGGCGGCGCCCATCTCCAGCAGCGTGGGGACGTCCTGAGGGGGGATCACCCCGCCGACGACGACCATGATGTCGTCGCGCCCCTCGGCGGCCAGCTCCTCGCGGAGTGCCGGTACGAGGGTCAGGTGGCCGGCGGCCAGGGACGAGACGCCCACGATGTGGACGTCCGCCTCGACCGCCTGCCGGGCCACCTCGGCCGGCGTCTGGAAGAGGGGGCCGACGTCGACGTCGAAGCCCAGGTCGGCGAAGGCGGTGGCGATCACCTTCTGGCCCCGGTCGTGTCCGTCCTGGCCCATCTTCGCGACGAGGATGCGGGGGCGGCGGCCCTCGGACTCCTCGAAGCGGTCGACCAGGGCGCGGGTGCGGTCCACGTGCGGCGACTCCCCTGCCTCGTTGCGGTACACGCCGGAGATCGTACGGATCTGGCTGGCGTGGCGGCCGTACACCTTCTCCAGGGCGTCGGAGATCTCGCCGACGGTGGCCTTGGCGCGGGCGGCGTTGACGGCGAGGGCGAGGAGGTTGGACTCCAGGCCGGTGCCGGACTCGCGGCCGGCGGCCTCGGTCAGCGCGGTGAGCGCGTCCTGGCAGGCCCGCTCGTCGCGCTCCTCGCGCAGCCGGCGCAGCTTGGCGATCTGCTGCGCGCGCACCGAGGAGTTGTCGACCTTGAGGACCTCGATCTGCTCGTCGTTCTCGACGCGGTACGTGTTGACGCCGATCACCGGCTGGCGTCCGGAGTCGATCCGGGCCTGGGTGCGGGCTGCGGCCTCCTCGACGCGGAGCTTGGGGATGCCGGCGTCGATGGCCTGGGCCATGCCGCCGGCCGCCTCGACCTCCTGGATGTGCTGCCAGGCGCGGCGCGCGAGGTCGTAGGTGAGCTTCTCGACGTACGCGCTGCCACCCCAGGGGTCGATGACCCGGCAGGTGCCCGACTCCTGCTGGAGCAGGAGCTGGGTGTTGCGGGCGATGCGCGCGGAGAAGTCGGTGGGCAGCGCGAGGGCCTCGTCGAGGGCGTTGGTGTGCAGCGACTGGGTGTGGCCCTGGGTGGCGGCCATGGCCTCGACCATGGTGCGGGTGACGTTGTTGAACACGTCCTGCGCGGTGAGGGACCAGCCGGAGGTCTGCGAATGGGTGCGCAGGGAGAGCGACTTGGGGTTCTTCGGGTCGAACTGCTTGACCAGCTTGGCCCACAGGAGGCGGGCGGCGCGGAGCTTGGCGACCTCCATGAAGAAGTTCATGCCGATCGCCCAGAAGAACGACAGGCGGGGTGCGAAGGCGTCCACGTCGAGGCCGGCGCCGCGGCCGGCGCGCAGGTACTCGACGCCGTCGGCGAGGGTGTAGGCCAGCTCCAGGTCGGCCGTGGCCCCGGCCTCCTGGATGTGGTAGCCGGAGATGGAGATCGAGTTGTAGCGCGGCATCTTCTGCGAGGTGTACGCGAAGATGTCGGAGATGATCCGCATCGAGGGCCGGGGCGGGTAGATGTAGGTGTTGCGGACCATGAACTCCTTGAGGATGTCGTTCTGGATGGTCCCGGCCAGCTTCTCGGGCGGTACGCCCTGTTCCTCGGCGGCGACGATGTAGAGGGCGAGGACCGGCAGCACCGCGCCGTTCATCGTCATCGACACGGTCATCTTGTCCAGCGGGATGCCGTCGAACAGCTGCCGCATGTCGTAGATGGAGTCGATGGCCACGCCCGCCATGCCGACGTCGCCGGTGACGCGCGGGTGGTCGCTGTCGTACCCGCGGTGGGTGGGCAGGTCGAAGGCGACGGAGAGGCCCTTCTGTCCGGCGGCGAGGTTGCGCCGGTAGAAGGCGTTGGACTCTTCGGCCGTGGAGAAGCCGGCGTACTGGCGGATGGTCCACGGCTGGTTGACGTACATCGTCGGGTAGGGGCCGCGCAGGTACGGGGCCGCGCCCGGGTAGGTGCCGAGGAAGTCCAGGCCCTCCAGGTCGCGTCCGGTGTACAGCGGCTTGACGCCGATGCCCTCCGGGGTCTCCCAGAGCAGGTCCGAGGCGCTGGAGCCGGTGGTCTCCTTGACGGCGGCCGACCACTGCTCCTCGGTGACCTCGGCGGGTGCGCCGTCGCCGAGCGGCACCTGCGAGAAGTCGGGGATCTGCATCATGCCGCAACTCCCAAGCGGTCGAGGATGGAGGACAGGACGGCCACGGCGTCGCAGCCCGCGAAGATCTGGGCGTCGACGTCCGCGTGCTCGCCGCGGCCCGCGAGGTGCACCTCGCGTGCGCCGGCGGCCTTGAGGGCGCCCGCGACCGCGGCGGCCTGCTCCTCGTAGAGGGCGTCGCTGGAGCACAGGCAGGCGATCTCGGCGCCGGAGGCGGCGAAGGCCGCGCCGGCGGTCTCCGCGTCGACGGAGACCGGGTCGTGGACCGGTTCGATGCCGCCGGCCTGGAAGAGGTTGGCGGCGAAGGTGGCGCGGGCGGTGTGCGCGGAGGCAGGGCCGAGGGCGGCGATGAACACCTTCGGGCGGCTGCCGGTGGCGGCCAGGTGGGCGTCCGAGCGGGCGCGCAGGGCCTCGTACGCCTCGTCGCGGCGGACCCGCGGCAGGCCGCCGGAGAGCGGCCGGGGCGCGGGCTCGCGCTCGACGGGCTTCTCGGCGAGGTGCGGGAACTCGCTGACGCCGGTGACGGGTTCGCGCCGGGTGGCGAGCTTGCGGGTGCGGGCGGCCCAGGTGGCGGCGATGCGGTCGCCGAGCAGGCCGGAGGCGAGGGCGGCGGCCTGGCCGCCGGCGGCCTCCAGCTCCTGGAAGAACGCCCAGGCAGCCTCGGCCAGCTCGTCGGTGAGGCGCTCCACGTACCAGGAGCCGCCGGCCGGGTCGGCGACGCGGCCCAGGTGCGACTCCTCCAGCAGGACGGAGGAGGTGTTGCGGGCGATGCGGCGGGCGAAGGCGTCCGGCAGGCCCAGTTCGTGGTCGAAGGGCAGCACGGTCACGGAGTCGGCGCCGCCGACGCCGGCGCCGAGGGTGGCGATCGTGGTGCGGAGCATGTTCACGTACGGGTCGCGGCGGGTCATCATCACCGGCGAGGTGACCGCGTGCTGGCGCTGGGCGCCGGCGTCCCCGGAGCGGGCGCCGCAGACCTCGGCGACGCGGGCCCACAGGCGGCGGGCGGCGCGCAGCTTGGCGATGGTGAGGAACTGGTCGGCGGTGGCGGCGTAGCGGAACTCCAGCTGGCGCAGGGCCGCTTCGGCCGGCAGTCCGGCCTCCGTGAGGTGGCGGAGGTAGGCGACGCCGGTGGCGAGGGAGGCGCCGAGTTCCTGGGCGGCGGAGGCGCCGGCCTCGTGGCACGGCAGGGCGTCCACGGTGAGGGCGCGCAGGCCGGGGTACTCCTCGTGGCAGCGCTGGGCGAGGGCCACGGCGGCGGTGGGGTCGGGCGTGCCGCCGGTACGGGCGGCCAGGCCGAGCGGGTCGGCGCCGAGGTTGCCGCGGGCGGCTTCGCGGGCGACGCCGCGGGCCTCGTACAGGGCGAGCAGCGCGGCCGCGGCGGCCGGGGTCTCGGCGCCGGCGTCCAGCACCACGGGGGCGAGGTCGAGGTAGACGCCGTCCAGGACCGCGGGGAGCGCGGAGACCGGGAGGTGTGCGCCGCCGAGGGTGAGCCAGAGGGAGGTCACGCCGTTCTCGAGGTCGGCGAGGACCGCCTCGTTGGCGGGGCCGGGCTCGGGGCGGTCGTGGCGCTGGCGCACGTCCCAGCCGCCGACGGGCCGGCCGCCGCGGACGAACGGCGCGAAGCCCGGGTACCCGGTGGCCGGTGCGGTGTCGCGGGGCGTGTAGAGGGGGCGGGCGGTGAGTCCGTCGTCCAGCGCGGTCGCCAGTGCCTGCTCGGCGGCGTCGCCGGACACGTCCTTGCCCGCCTTGCGCAGCACGCCTTCGACCAGGCGCTGCCACTCGTCGTGGGTGGCGTCCGGGAACTCGGCTGCGAGCGAGAGCCCGTCATCGGGCAGAACCGTCATGCCCTGGATGCTAGGGGAAAGGCACTCAGTGCCATGAGAGGCCGCGCGTGTGACCTTCCCCTCTCCGGAGGCCCTTCGGACCCGCTCCGACCTGCGGCGGGGGCCCAATTGACCGGTTCTGTTGGTTAATGGGCGTTAACTATTCGGGAGGGGGCGGGAGCGGGCCGGGAGCGGCCCGGGTCGGCCGCGTGCCTGTGCCGCCCCTGCCGCCCGGCCCGGACACGGGTCCGCCCCGGCCGGCACGGGGCCGGCCGGGGCGGGACGCGGGGTCCTCAGACTCAGGCGAGCGAGGCGATCGCCTGGTTGAAGGTGGCCGACGGGCGCATCACGGCCGCCGCCTTGGTGACGTCGGGCTGGTAGTAGCCGCCGATCTCGGCCGGGGAGCCCTGGACCGAGTTCAGCTCGTCGACGATGGTCTGCTCGGACTCGGTGAGGGTCTTCGCCAGCGGGGCGAAGGCCTCGGCGAGCTGGGCGTCCTCGGTCTGCTTGGCCAGCTCCTGGGCCCAGTAGGTGGCCAGGTAGAAGTGGCTGCCGCGGTTGTCGATGCCGCCGACGCGACGGGTCGGCGACTTGTCCTCGTTGAGGAAGGTGCCGGTGGCGCGGTCGAGGGTGTCGGCCAGGACCTGGGCGCGGGCGTTGCCCGTGGTGGTGGCCAGGTGCTCGAAGGAGGCCGCCAGGGCGAAGAACTCGCCGAGCGAGTCCCAGCGCAGGTAGTTCTCCTTGACGAGCTGCTGGACGTGCTTCGGGGCGGAGCCGCCGGCGCCCGTCTCGAAGAGGCCGCCGCCCGCCATCAGCGGGACGACCGACAGCATCTTGGCGCTGGTGCCCAGCTCCAGGATCGGGAAGAGGTCGGTCAGGTAGTCGCGCAGCACGTTGCCGGTGACGGAGATGGTGTTCTCGCCGCGGCGGATGCGCTCCAGGGAGAACTTGGTGGCCTCGACCGGGGACAGGACCTTGATGGTCAGGCCCTCGGTGTCGTGCTGCGGCAGGTACGCGTTGACCTTCTCGATCAGCTGCGCGTCGTGGGCGCGGGTCTCGTCGAGCCAGAACACGGCCGGGTCGCCGGTGGCGCGGGCGCGGGTGACGGCGAGCTTGACCCAGTCCTGGATCGGCAGGTCCTTGGTCTGGCAGGCGCGGAAGATGTCGCCCTCGGCGACCTCCTGCTCCAGGACGGTGTTGCCCTCGGCGTCGACGACGCGGACGGTGCCGGCCGCGGCGATCTCGAAGGTCTTGTCGTGGGAGCCGTACTCCTCGGCCTTCTGCGCCATCAGGCCGACGTTCGGGACGGAGCCCATGGTCGACGGGTCGAAGGCGCCGTGCGCCTTGCAGTCCTCGACGACGGCCTGGTAGACGCCGGCGTAGGAGCTGTCCGGCAGGACGGCGAGGGTGTCGGCCTCCTGGCCGTCCGGGCCCCACATGTGGCCGGAGGTGCGGATCATGGCCGGCATCGAGGCGTCGACGATGACGTCGGACGGCACGTGCAGGTTGGTGATGCCCTTGTCGGAGTCGACCATCGCGAGGGCCGGGCCCTCGGCGATCTCGGCGTCGAAGGAGGCCTTGATCTCGTCGCCCTGGGGCAGCGCGGCGAGGCCGCCGAGGATGGTGCCGAGGCCGTCGTTCGGGGAGAGGCCGGCGCCGGCCAGGACCTCGCCGTACTTGGCGAAGGTCTGCGGGAAGAAGGCGCGGACCACGTGGCCGAAGACGATCGGGTCGGAGACCTTCATCATCGTGGCCTTGAGGTGCACGGAGAACAGCACGCCCTCGGCCTTGGCGCGGGCGACCTGCGCGGTCAGGAACTCGCGGAGGGCGGCGACGCGCATGACGGACGCGTCGACGACCTCGCCGGCGAGGACCGGGACCGACTCGCGCAGCACGGTCACGGCGCCGTCGGCGGCGACGTGCTCGATGCGCAGCTTGCCGTCGGCGGCGATCACGGCGGACTTCTCGGTGGAGCGGAAGTCGTTCACGCCCATGGTGGCGACTTCGGTCTTGGAGTCGGCCGACCAGGCACCCATGCGGTGCGGGTGGGTCTTGGCGTAGTTCTTGACCGAGCCGGGCGCGCGGCGGTCGGAGTTGCCCTCGCGCAGGACCGGGTTGACGGCGCTGCCCTTGACCTTGTCGTAGCGGGCGCGGACGTCGCGCTCCTCGTCGGTCTTCGGGTCGTCCGGGTAGTCCGGCAGGGCGTAGCCCTGGCCCTGGAGCTCCGCGATCGCGGCCTTCAGCTGCGGGATCGAGGCCGAGATGTTCGGCAGCTTGATGATGTTGGCCTCGGGGGTCTTCGCCAGCTCGCCGAGCTCGGCGAGCGCGTCGGCGATGCGCTGGCCCTCCTCGAGACGCTCGGGGAAGCTGGCGATGATCCGGCCCGCCAGGGAGATGTCGCGCGTCTCCACCGTCACACCGGCCGTCGAGGCGTACGCCTGGATCACCGGCAGGAACGAGTACGTCGCCAGGGCCGGGGCCTCGTCGGTGTGGGTGTAGATGATGGTCGAGTCAGTCACCAGGGTGCTCCGCTCCACGTCTGCGTTCTGCGTCTGCAACATTGCTTGACATCAAGATATCTCGTGATCGGCCCCCTCTCGACAGTGGCCCGGCCTGAGATCCGGTTGAGGATCCGGGACGGCGGCCCGCGCGAATCGCCCCTTTCCCGGCCCAAGGGGTGAGACGGCGGGCCCGGGCGGCCGGCCGTTGGACTGCCAACCGTCCGCGGACCGCCGGTCGTCCGCGGACGGCCGGCCCGGCACGGCCCACCGCCAGGAGGGCGCAGCGGCGGGCCGACGTGCTGGACGCCGCCGAGGGGTTCTCTCCGCCTCGGGCGGATCCGCACCGACCCTGCGCGCGGTGGCCGATGCGGCCGGGGTCCGCCTCGGACACCTCCGGTGCCACTGCCGTCCCGCGCCGACCTCCTCGCGGCATTGCGCGACCGCATCCTGACCGCGGCCCTGCGCCGCGTCGCCGCCCGGGCAGGCCCGGCCGCGGCGGCCGCGACGGGCGGAGCGGGCCCGACGGGCGGAGCGCGCGACGAACGCGACAGGCGGGGCGGGAACGACAGGCGGGGCGGACGCGACGGGCGGGGCGTCGGAGGCGGGGGCGGCGGAGGCGGGCAGGGCGTCGGAGGCGGGCGGCGCGTCGGAGGCGGGCGGCGCGAGCGGCAACCCGACGGCCGGTTCGCGCACGAGCGCCGCTGCCGCCCACGAGGCGGGGCGGGCCCAGAGCGCTGCCGGGGACGAGGGCCCGGCCGGAGCGCGAGGCCACGGCATCGCGCGGGAGGAGGCCCCGACCGGTTCACGGGCGGGGCGCCGCCGGGGACGGTGGCCCCTCCGGAGCCCGGGCGGACGGCGGCCCGGTGCACGGGCCGGGCGGCAGGGGCACGGCGGCGGGCGGCAGGGGCACGGCGGCGGGCGCCGGACCTTCCGGCGCCGTCCCGGACCCGGGCGCGGCCGGGCCGGCCGCCGAGAGGGCCGCCGGACCGGGCGATGAGGTCGGCCCCGACGGCGCGGACGGTGCCAACGGCGGCGGTGTCGCCGCTGCCCTGGACGCCGTGCTCGGCGATCACGGCGAGCTGCCCCTGGTACGGCTGGTCGCCCGGGGTGGGGCGATGGCCGCCCACGACACGGCCGCCGCGGCCACGGTCGCCGCCTTCCACGAGCGGTACGCCGGACACGTGGCCGGCGACGTACGGGCCCCCGCGCCCGCGGTCGGCGCCGAGGAGGCCCGGGCGCGGGCCGAGGTGTGCGTGATGGCCGTGGCAGGGGCGGCCCCGTTCCGCTCCTGCATCGCGGGCCGCACCTCCCCCGCCCCCGAGGCGCTGCTCCGACGCACCATGCCCGGGCCTCCTGACCGACCCCGGAGTGACCGGTGCACCGTTCGTGTGACGTTTCGCCGCCGTAGACTCGTTCGCATGGCCGATACGTCCGACGCGACGCCCGCGCCCGGCACGGCGCCCGGTCTCACCACCGGTGCGGTGGCCCGGCGCCTCGGCGTCTCCCCCACCACCCTGCGCTCGTGGGACCGGCGGTACGGGCTGGGCCCGGCCGCCCGCGAGGACGGGCGGCACCGCCGCTGGACCCCGGCCGACATCGCGATGCTGGCGGAGATGTGCCGGCTGACGGCCTCGGGGGTGCCCCCGGCGGAGGCGGCCCGGGCCGCCCGCACCGCGGCGGACGCCGGCCCCGCGGGGTACGGACGCCCCACCCCGCCGGGCGACGCGGCCCCGTCGGCGTCCGGGCCGCCCCCCGGAGACCCGGCCGCGTCCGGCGGCTCGGCACCGCCCGGCGGTGCACCGGCTCCCGGTGCCGACGCGCGGACCGGCCGGCCCGGCTCGCCCGGTGGTGGGGCGGCCGCCGCCTACGGGGCCGCCGCCCCCGGGGCCGCCGACGGCTCTTCTGCGGACGGCACGGCCACTCCCGGCACCGCCGTGCGGACCGACCGGCCCGGACCGCCCGGCGGTCCGGCGGCCGACGCGGCCGGGGCCGCCCGCCCGGGCGCGGGCAGCCCTCCACCGGCCGCCCCGGACGCGCCCGCCCCCGGAACTGCCGCGGGGGCCGACCGGCCCGTCCCGCAGGGCGGTTCCGTGCCGGGCGCGTCCGGGGCGGCCGCCTCGACGGCGAGTGCGACTCCGGCAGCCCGTTCGGCCGCTCCCGGTGCCGCCGCACGGGCCGGCCTGCCGGTCCCGCCGCGCAGTTCGGCGCCCGGCGCATCCGCGGCCGTCGAGCCGGTGCCGGGGAGCACGACGGCGGCAGCAGACGGTCCGGCGGCGGACGGGGTGCCCGTGCCGGGTGCGACCGGCACGGCCCCGCCCGCCCTCACGGAACCGGGCGGCACCCCGGCGCGCCCCGACGCCCTCCCCTCCCCCGGCACCCCGCCCGCCCAGGCCGCTTCACCCCACCCCGCCGAGGACGCCCGGCGGGAGCTGCGCGGGCTGGCCAGGGCGGCCGTACGGCTCGACGGGCCCGCGCTCGACGCCCTGCTCGGCGACTTCGTGAGCCGGCACGGGCTCGTCGCCGCCTGGGAGGAGGTGATGGTGCCCGCCCTGCACGCGGTGGGGCGGAAGTGGGAGTCGTCCGGGGACCGTTACGTCGAGGTCGAGCACCTGCTGTCCTGGCACGTGTCGACCGCCCTGCGCCGCGCGCTGCCCGCCGGCGGGGCCCCCGTACCCGCCGCCGCAGCCGGAGCACCGCCGGTGCTGCTGGCCTGTGTGCCGGCCGAGCAGCACACGCTCCCCCTGGAGGCCCTCGCCGCCGGGCTCGCGGCGCGGGGGCTGCCGGTCCGCATGCTCGGCGCGGCCGTGCCGCCCGAGGCACTGGACGCGGCGGTCCGGCGTACCGGGCCCGCCGCGGTCGTGCTGTGGTCCCAGGCCAGGTCCACCGCGAGCCACGCGCTGGCCCGGCACGTCGCCGGCACCGCCTTCGGGGTACGGGGCGCCAGGACCCGCCCCCTGGTGGCGCTGGCCGGCCCGGGCTGGGCGGGCCGCGCCCCCGGCCCGGGCCTGGCCCGTCCGAACTCCCTGCACGAGGCGCTGGCCCTCCTCACCGCCCTCTATCCCTGACCCGGCGCCGGCCCACGCGGGCGGCCCCGGGTCAGGCGTCCACGGCCGGCAGGCAGCTGCGGAGGCGGTGGAGGCCGCGGCGGGCGTGGCTCTTGACCGTGCCCAGCGGCAGGCCCGTCCGGTGGGCGATCTGGGCCTGGGTGAGGTCGCCGAAGTACGCGAGGGCCAGGACGGCCCGCTGGTCGTACGGCAGCCGGGCCAGCTCGCGGGTGACGAGCAGCCGGTCCAGAACCTGCTCCGGACCCTCGGCCACGTCGTCACCCGTCGGCAGCGCGGCACCGGCCGCGGCGACCAGTTCGCGGCGCCGGGTACGGGCGGCCAGCGCGTCGGCGGTGGTGTGCCGGGCGATGCCCACCAGCCAGCCGGCGACGGGCCCGCGCTCCGGCCGGTAGCCGGCGCGGCCGCGCCACGCGGCCAGGAAGACCTGCTGGGTCACGTCCTCGGCCTCCCGGGCGTCGCCCAGGACCCGGGCCGCCAGGGCGTGCACGAGACCGCCCCAGCGCCGGTAGGCCTCGGCGAGACACCGCTCGTCCCCGCCGCGCAGGCCCCTGCCGATGTCCTCGTCGGAGGGCGCGGGCCCGGCGGGGTCCGGGGCGACGGCCAGGGCAATGGCCGGGGGCGCACCCGCACCGGCTTCGACGGCGTGATCGGCGTGTCGCACGGCCATGGCGTGGGCGGCCTTCCTCCCGGGTGGAATCCGCCGGAGGACCGACCCTCCGGCGCCTCCCAGGCTCCGGGCTGCGGCCCGCCCCTCACCAGCCGCATCGATCGTGCAGCGTTTCACAGTCCCGGCTCCGTGCCCGTCGGTCCCGGCCCCGTCAGTCCCGTCCCCGCGCCTCCCGGAAGCGGGCCAGTCCGTCCGCCAGGGTGACGATCGGCTCGGGGTATCCGCGGTCCGCCCGGTCCGACGGGTCCAGGCGCCACGGCTCGTGGACCAGCGCCACCGGTACGTCGGCCAGTTCGGGCACCCAGCGGCGTACGTACGCGCCGTACCGGTCGTACTTCTTGGCCTGGAGCACGGGGTTGAGCACCCGGTGGGGGCGGGTGTCGGTGCCGGTGCCGGCCACCCACTGCCAGTTCAGCTGGTTCTCCGCGACGTCGCCGTCGGCGAGCAGGCCGAGGAAGTGCCGGGCGCCCTCCCGCCAGTCCAGGTAGAGGGTCTTGGTGAGGAAGGAGGCGGCGATCAGCCGGCCCCGGTTGTGCATCCAGCCCTCGTGGGCGAGCTGCCGCATCGCCGCGTCCACCACGGGGTACCCGGTGCGGCCCTCCCGCCAGGCGGTCAGGTCCTCCTCGGCCCGCTTCCCGCTGCGCCAGCGGTCGTGGCGCGGCCGGTAGTCCGCCGTGGCGGTGTCCGGCCGGGCGGCCAGCACCTGGAGGTGGAAGTCACGCCAGCACAGCTGCCGTACGAAGGCCTCGGCGCCGGCGCCGCCGCGTTCCCGCGCCCGGTGCACGGCCTCGGCGGCCGACACCGCGCCGAAGTGCAGGTACGGGGAGAGCCGGGAGGTGGCGTCGCCGGCGAGGTCGTCGTGCCGGTCCTCGTACTCGTCGGCGTGCCGGGCCAGCCAGCCGGTGAGGCGCTTGCGGCCCTCGCCCTCACCCCCCGCGGCGAGCCCCTCGGACACGGAGGCCACGGCGGAGCGGGCGGGCACGGGGTCGCCGTCCAGGCCGTCCGGCACCCGTACCGACCGGGGGGCGGCGAGCGGCTCGCGGGGCCGGGTGGCCTCCCAGCGGCGGTGGTACGGGGTGAACACGGCGAAGTGGTCGGAGCCCTGCGGCGTGACCTCGCCCGGCGGCAGCACGGAGGAGACGCCCTCGTGGACGCAGAGCCGGCAGTCCTCGTCCGCCAGGGCGTGGCGCAGCTCCTCCTCCCTGCGCCGGGCGAAGGCGGTGTAGCCGGCGGCCACGTGCACCTCGGCCGCGCCGGTCCGCCGCACCACCGCGCGCACCTCGGCCGCCGTGTCGCCGGAGCGCACCACGAGCCGGCCGCCGCGGCTGCGCAGTCCGGCGTCGAGGTCGGTCAGGCAGTCGGCGAGGAAGGCGAGCCGGTTGGGGGCGGCGAATCCGGCCCGGTCCACCGCCGGGTCCCGTACGAAGAGCGGCACGACCTCGTCCGCGGAGCTCAGGGCGGCCCGCAGCGGCGGGTGGTCGTGGACCCGCAGGTCCGAGGTGAACAGCACGACCGAGACGCTCATGGCACCGCTTCCTGACGACGGGCCCCCGCCGGACCTCCGCCGCGCCCGGGAGCCGAAGAACTGGGCACCCGTACTTCTTCCGGTACCCGCTCCCCGGATGCACCCGACGCGCCCCGGTCCACCCGTACGGAGAGCCGCCGCGCCCCACCGCGCCCCGTCCGCCCCCGCGGAGAGCCGCCGCGGCCCCACCGCGCCCCGTCCGCCCCCGCGGAGAGCCGCCGCGGCCCTACCGCGCCCGCTCGATCCGCGCCAGCACCTCGGCCGCGTGCGGGCGCACCCCGGACCTGAGCTCCGGGCTCCAGGTCTCCTCGGCGTACGTGTGGTGCAGGTACAGGTCCCGGGCGTGGGCCAGGACCGGCCGGTGCGCCGGGGGCAGCCGGTCCAGGGCCCAGGCGGCCGCGGCGTCCTTGGGCCGGATGCCGCCGGTGTCGAGCGTGCACCAGATGCGCGCGAGGGTGAGGAGGACGTTGCGGGTGTCCCCGTCGAGGTCGTCAAGCAGTCCCGGGACGCCCGCCAGGGAGGCCCGGACGAGGTCCGTGTGCGGTACGGGCTCCAGCAGCCGGTGCGGTGGCGGTCCGGCCAGGGCCCGGCCCCCGCACAGCACCATGGTGAGCAGCACGGCGAGGTCCGGCGTGGCCGCCGGGCGCGGGGTGCCGCCGGCTTCGAACTCCGCCCGCAGCCACTCCCCGTACAGGATCCCCTGCCTGACGCTCCGCCTGGTCCCCTGCCTGGTTCACCGGTCCACTCTCGCGGGTGGTCGCGGGGGCCGCAACCACCCGCGGAGCGGGCCGGTCCGGCGGGTCAGCAGTCCGGGATCACGGTGCCGTTGTTGTCCTTGGCCACGTCG
>NZ_JBIVZG010000015.1:22635-199508 GCF_044759445.1 Streptomyces sp. NPDC101118
GTCGTTCCCCCACCGCGAGAGGTAGTACGCCGACACCCACTGGCCCGCCGGACCCACGTCCGGATCCGTCTTCAGCCACCAGTGGTTGTACGAACCGCCACTGGCCACCTCACGGCCCCACGCCTTGCAGAACACGTAGTTCGTCCCCTGGTACAGCGTGCCCGTGCCGGTCGTGCTGGTCGGGGAGCCGTAGACGGAGGCGTTGGCGAACGTGTCCACCCAGAACCTGGTGGTGCCGCCGCCCGGTGGCGGGGTGCCGCCGGCACAGTCCGGGATCACGGTGCCGTTGTTGTCCTTGGCCACGTCGTTCCCCCACCGCGAGAGGTAGTACGCCGACACCCACTGGCCCGCCGGACCCACGTCCGGATCCGTCTTCAGCCACCAGTGGTTGTACGAACCACCGCTCGACACCTCACGGCCCCACGCCTTGCAGAACACGTAGTTCGTCCCCTGGTACAGCGTGCCCGTGCCGGTCGTGCTGGTCGGGGAGCCGTAGACGGGGGCGTTGGCGAAGGTGTCCACCCAGTAGGTGCCGGGCGTCTGGGGCGGGTTGGGGGTGCCGCCGCCCTGGCCGTAGAGGCGGATCGCGCCGTAGTAGTCGGAGTGCGCGGACAGCGCGGCCACGCGGACGTACCCGCCGGAGTACGGGGCTTCGGCGATCCAGCCCTGGCCGAGGTAGACCGCGACGTGGTGGATGGTGGACGGCGATCCGCCGAAGAACACCAGGTCACCGGGGAGCAGGGGCGCGGTGCCGTCGGCGCGGTAGTAGCGGGCCACGGCACGGGAGGTGGGCCACTGGGTGCGGGTGGTGCCGTTGATGACGTCGGTGCCGACCGCGAGGTAGTAGGCGTACCGGACCAGGCCGGAGCAGTCGAGGCCCTTGACGTTGCAGTCGTTGGGGGCGCCGTTGGCCGGGTCGCAGATGCCGTACGAGGGGCCGGGCTGGGCGCCGTGGCCGCCGCCCCAGGAGTACGGGGTGCCGATCTGGGCGCAGGTGGAGTTGACGGCGCGGACCGCCTCGGGGGCGGCGCCGCCGCTGAGCACGCCGCAGGCGGGGGCGGCCTGGGCGGGCGGGGCGCCGGGCGCGAAGAGCACGAGCGAGGCCACGGCGGCCGCGAGCGCGGCCATCCGCAGGAGTACGGAAACCCAGGCGGGCAGCGGGTTGACGCGCGTAGTTCTCGGGGACACGGATGCTCCGGTGGGGTACGCCGCGAACGGCGGGCACGGGTGGGGGGTCGACCGCTGCCGCAGACCCTGGCAGCGGCCCCGCACCCCGCGCAAGAGTGCCAACCCCTATTCCCCGAAGGTGAGTTGTCCGTGTTCCCCACGTGCCGGGGGTACGCCCGGAGCCGGTCCCCGGCGCCGGCCCCCGGGGTCGGTCCCCGGCCTCAGTGCCCCCGGTGCCCGAGTTCGGCGAGGGCGCGGTCGAGGGTGTCCAGGAAGAAGTCCGCCGCGGGCGCGTCGATGCACAACGGCGGCTTGATCTTGAGGATGTTGAGGTGGTCGCCGGTGGGCTGGACGACGACGCCGAGTTCGAGCATGCGGTCGCACAGCTCGGCGGTCTCCTCGGTGGCGGGCTCCAGGGTGTCGCGGTCGCGGACGAGTTCCAGCCCGAGGTAGAGGCCGGAGCCGTGGACGGCGCCGATGGCGGGGTGACGGCCCGCGAGGGCGCGCATCCCGTCCTTTAGACGGGCCCCGGTCCGTACCGCGTTGCCCTGGAGGTCCTCGTCGCGCAGGGCGTCGAGGACGGTGAGTCCGGCGACGCTGGAGACGGGGCTGCCGCCGGTGGAGGAGAAGAAGTAGCCCTGGTCGCGGTAGCGGGCGGCGACGGCCTTCGAGGTGATCACGGCGCCGAGGGGGTGGCCGTTGCCCATGGCCTTGGCCACGCACACCACGTCCGGCACGACGCCCTGCTGCTCGAAGCCCCAGAACCAGTGGCCCAGGCGCCCGTAGCCGACCTGGATCTCGTCGGCGACGGCCAGTCCGCCGTGCCGGCGCACGGCGGCGTACACCTGGGCGAGGTAGCCGTCGGGGAGGGCGACGCCGCCCGCGTTGCCGTAGTAGGTCTCGCTGAGGAAGGCGGCGGGCGCCCGGCCCGCGGCGGCCAGTCCGTCGACGACGCGGACCGCCTCGGGGGCGTACGCGGCCGAGGCGGCGCCGCGGTGGCGGCCGCGGTACGGGTTGGGCGAGTCCACGGTGTGCACCCAGTCGGGGCGGCTGTCCAGGGCGTTGGGGTTGTCCTGGAGGGAGGTGGAGACGGCGTCGGAGGCGTAGGTCCACCCGTGGTAGGCCTCGCGCAGCGCGACGACGTCGGGCCGGCCGGCGGCTCCGGTGGCCAGCCGCAGGGCGAGGTCCACGGCCTCGGAACCGGAGTTGACGAGGAACACGGTGTCGAGGGGGTCGGGCAGCAGCCCGGCGAGCCGTTCCGAGAACTCCACCACGGAGGCGTAGTGGAAGCGGGAGTTGGTGTTGAGCCGGCGGAGCTGGCGGGTGACGGCCCGTTCGACGCCGGGGTGGGCGTGGCCGAGCGGGGTGACGTTGTTGACCATGTCGAGGTAGGCGCGGCCGTCGGTGGACAGCAGGTGGTGCCGCCAGCCGCGTTCGATGCGCGGCGGCGCGTCGTAGTAGTGCTCCTGGACCTCGGCGAAGGCCGCGCCGCGCCGGGCGAGCAGGTCCCGGCCGCCGTCCGCGCCCGCGGCGAGCGGGTCCGGGCCGCCGTCCGCGTCGGGGCCGGTCAGGCCCAGGAGGGGTGCCGGGTCGGCGGTGAGGGCGAGCCAGCCGGCCGCGTACTCGGGCCGGACCAGGGCCGGGGCCTCGGGGGCGCCGGTCCGGGTCAGGCTCAGGTGGAGCCGCGCACCGGCGGGGAGGTCCGCGAGGAGGTCCCCGGCGCGCACCTGCGATCCCGGGGCGGGCGCGGGCCGGACCGTGCCGGGCAGCACGAGCCTCAGCACGTGGTCCCCGCAGGCGAGTTCGAGGCGGCCGGGCACGGCGCGGAGCGTCTCGGCGCCGCAGGGGGCCCGGAGTACGGCAGGGCCGGCGAGCCAGAGGTCGGTGCCGGTCGGCACGGTGGCGGGCGACACCGCGGCGAGCACCGGGGTGCGGCTGAGCCGGGGCCGTCCGTACGCGGTGGCCACGGCGGGGGCGCCGGCGGCGAGCAGGGCGGCGGCGAGCCGGTCCTCGGCGCCCTCCTCCTGCCAGGTGCCGTGGTCCATGCCGTCGGCCTCCGGGGAGAGGTCGAGCAGGACGGTGCCCGGTGCGCCGGGGTGCTCGACGAGGGGGCCGGCCGGGGCGGGGGGCGGGGTGTCCGCCAGACCGAGGGCGGCCTTGACCAGTCCCGTCATCACGGCCGACGGCAGGGCGGTGGCCTGCTCGAAGATGCGCCACTCACGGTCGAGGGCGGCCAGCGCGTAGGCGTTGCCGGGGTCGACGGCGGCCTGCTGCCGGCCGCTCACGACGAGGACGGCGGCGCGCAGGACGACGAGGGGCCACAGGGCGGCGGCCTCCTCGGCGGACAGCGGGCGGACCTCGTGGAAGGCGCGGACGGCGGGCAGGACGTGGTGGGGCTCCATGCCGTCGTGGTGGAGCAGCGAGGAGAGGGTGACGGCCAGTTCGGCGACGGCCCAGCTGGTGGTGAGGTCGCCGAAGTCGATGATGCCGTCCGGGAGGGGTACGGGGTGCCCGGGGGCGCGGACGAGGTTGTCGTCCGTGAGGTCGAGGTGGACGGCCTGCCGCGGGAGCCGGCCGGCCAGCTCCTGTACGTCGGCCCAGGCCTCCCGGGTGGCCTCCTCGACGGCCCGGCGCTGCTGCGGGTCCGGGACGTGGGGTGCGAGCAGGGCGACGACCCGGTCGGCGTGCTGCGGGTCCCACTGGAGGACGCGGTCCAGGCCCGGGTGCCGGAAGGCGCGCAGGGCGGTGCCGACCCGGCCGGCGACCCGGCCCATGGCCGCGACGGTGGGCGGGGAGAGGTGGCGGCGGCCCGAGAGGGTGCCGCCGGGCAGGTGGCGGAGCAGCCGGGCGGTGACCGGGCCGTCGGGGGTGTCGAGGGTGGTGGTCCGCCGGTGTCCGTGGCCGTCGCGCAGGACGGTGGCGACCCGCAGGTCGGCGCGGGTGGCGGCGATCAGGTCGGCGGCGGTGTCCTGGGCGTCGAGTTCGGCGGCTCCGAAGGCGGCGTTGGCGGCCTTGAGGACGGCGAGGGGGGTGCCGTCGGCGTGGCGGAGCAGGAAGTTGGCGTCCTGCTGGCTGCCCAGGGGCTCGGCACGGGCGTTCACGCCGAAGCGGTCCGCGGCGGCGCGCTGCGCCTGACCGGCCGTCACCCGGGGTGCGGGCAGGGCCTCGTGGGCGAAGAAGTCGACGGTGGGGGTGGACGGGGCGTCCGGGGAGGTGGACGGGGCGTGCGTCATGCCGGATTCCTGGACTGTCGCGGGGCGGGACACGGGCTCGGAGCGGGTGACGGGGGCCGGGGGCGGCCGGCGTGACGGGTGCCGTCAGTCAACGTCCCAGAGGAAGCGGTGGGTGTGGATCCCGAAGTACGGGAAGCTGTCCACCTGCGCGACGCCCTCGACGGGGCGTACGACGTCGTTGACGAAGTCCAGTACGTCCTGCGGGCGGCGGCACACGAGCTCGGCGAAGAGGTCGTAGGTCCCGGCGGTCAGCACGGTGTAGACGATCTCGTCGTGCCGCGCCAGCTCGTCCGCGACGGCGCGGGGGTCGCCGTCGACGCGGACCCCGAGCAGCGCCATGGCCTGCCGTCCCCTGGCCATGGGGTCGGTGACGCCGACGACCTGCACGACCTTGGTGTCGATCAGCCGCTGGAGCCGCTGCCGGGCCGCGGAGGGCGAGAGGCCCACCTTGGGGCCCAGCTCGGCGTACGGGATCCGCCCGTCGGTCTGGAGTTCCCGCAGGATCGCGCGGTCGGTGTCGTCCACGGTGCCACCTCCTCTGGTGCAGGACTGCCGGACCATCGAAACACGCGATCGATTCGGTGGCAAGAGGAGGCTTCGACGCTCGATTCGAGCGTGGGGTACGCCGAATCCGCACCCGGGGGCTCTGGCAGGTCAGGCCGGGGGCGGGCCGGCGGGGGCTCCCGCACCGAGGAAGGAGAGCAGGTCGACGGGCCGGGGCCGGGCGCGGCCCAGCGCGTTCCGGTGCAGGTCCCGTACGGCGCGCACGGCGGCCCGGGTGACGGCGTCCACGCCGGCCTTGCGTTCGAACCAGTGCCAGTCGCCGTGTGCGTTCACCTCCAGGAACACCGGTTCGCCGCGGTCGGAGAGGAAGTCGAAGGCGCCGTAGACCAGGCCCCAGGAGTCGGCCAGCGCGCGGGCGGCCGCGGCCACGGCGGGCGGGGCCGGTACGTGCCGCACGCCGACGGCGTCGGGGCGGTCCCAGATGTCCCGCGGGTCGTCCTTGGCGACCTCGAAGGCGTGCAGCTCCTGCCCGGCGAGGTACACCCGCAGCTCGGTGTCGTGCGCGACGTACTCCTGGAGCACGAGGGGCGTGCCGGGCGGCAGCCCGGGCAGGCCGGCGGCGAGGGACCCGCGGTCCAGCACCCGGGGCAGGTACCAGGCGAGCCGGCCGGGCTCGGGCTCCACGACGTGCCGGTCGAGGACCTTCAGTACGTACCGCGGGGCCGGGAGCAGGGCGGCGGCGGCCGACGGGTCGGTGGTGACCAGGCTCCGCGGGGTGCGCAGGCCGAGGGCGCGGGCCCGGGCCCGCTGGGTCAGCTGGCCGGGGTCGGTGGCGCCGATGGCGGCCGGGGAGGCGAGGGCGATCTGCCGGGCGAGCGCGGTCCACGCGTCGCGGTAGGCCATCCGCCCGGCGGCCGCGCCACCGCCGGGACCGGGGACCGGCGCCCCGCCCGGACCGGCGCCCTGCGCCCCGCCCGGACCGCCGCCCGGACCACCGCCCATCCCGCCCGGACCACCGCCCTTCGCCCCGCCCGGACCGGCCCCCGAGCGGCCGCCCGGCACCCCGCCCGCGGAACCCGGACCGCCGGCCGGCGCCGACCGCAGGGAGAAGTGCCGCAGCCAGGTGACGGTGGGGGCCAGGCGCCGGCCGCCGAGCGTCAGCTCCCCGTCGGGTCCGACCACCGCCCCGACGCCGGCCAGGCCGTCCGCGTCGAGGCGGTGGACCGGTACGCCGATCCTGCGCAGCAGGGCGGTCACCTCGCCGGCCTCGCGGTCGCCGCGTCTGCTGAGCAGCAGGACGCAGTGCTCAGCCATGGGATCTCGCCAGCAGCGACTCCGCCATCTCCAGCAGCCGCAGCGCCTTGTCGGAGCGCTGGCTGGGCCCGGTGGCGCGCAGCCTGGTCAGCAGCTCCAGGCCGATGGCGGCCTGGTCCGCGAGCAGGTCGAGCAGCTCCACGTCGGCCATCTCGCGCGCCCCGCCGGCCCCGCGGTCGAGCACCTCCAGTACCCCGATGCACGCGTCGTCGCTGAACAGGGGCGCGGCCATGATGCTGTTGGGCACGTAGCCGGTGGACTCGGCCGCCTCGCCGGAGAAGTGCTTGGAGTCGCGGAGGTCGTCGACGAGCATCGACTGCCCCGAGGCGGCCACCCACCCGGCGATGCCGGTGCCCGCGGGGAAGCGCGAGCCGATGAGGTGGTCGTCGCCCTCGCCCGCCACGGCCTCGAAGACCAGGTCACCGGCCTCGGGATCGACGAGGAAGATGGAGGAGGCGGCCGCGCCGAAGGCGTGGCGCGCGACCTCGACGATGGACTGGAGCAGGCGGCGCTCCGTGGGCGTCTCGGCGTCAGCGGGCAGTGTCATGCGCACCTCCAAGTCGACCGGCCATGTTCCCGGCGCAGAGGAACAGGACCGTCTTGAGCTGGAACGGGGTGAGCCAGGGGTGCTTGCCGAGGATCAGCGCGCACAGCCCCGAGATGTGCGGAGCGGCGAAGCTGTTGCCGGTCGACCGGATGGTGCCGCCGCCGGGCCAGGCCACGGGGACGCGCAGCCCGCGGGCGTGGAACTCCACGGGCGGCGAGGGGTTGTAGTAGTAGGTCATCGGGTCGTCCTCGTCGTGGCTCGCGACGGAGATCACGGAGGAGAACGACCACGGGTAGCTGGGCACGGGCCGGTTGTGCGCGGAGACGACGAGCGTGCAGCGGCGGAAGTAGGCGCGGTCGACCAGTTCGTGCAGCTGCGCCGTGAGGGCGGGCCGGGTCGTCGCCAGGCTCAGGTTGATCACGTCGAAGTTCTGGTCGATGGCCCAGGACAGTCCGGCGATCAGGGCCGGGCCGCTGCCCGTCTTCCCGTCGGTGAGCACCTGGACGGAGGTGAGGGAGACGCCGGGGGCCAGCGAGCGGATCACCCCGGCGCAGGCCGTGCCGTGCCCGGCGTGGTCCGTGGGGTCGCATTCCGCCATGTCCACCCCGCCGTCCGCGTCCTCGACGGCGGTCACCGCGTGGTCCACCGCGCCGACCAGCGGGTGGCCGCCCTCGATGCCGCTGTCGACGACGCAGACCCGGACGCCGGAGCCGTCCGCGCCGCCCCAGGCCCAGTCCGGCGACACCGCGTCCATCGGCACGGCCGCGAACTCCTCCAGCGTGCCCGCCCTGGTCATCGCGCCCCAGGCCGGCACCCCGGGGGTGTAGGCCTTCGCCGTCCGTCTCCACGGCGGGTCGGTCATCGGTGCTCCTCTCGCTCGGCCAGCCAGGCGCGCACCGTCCCGGCGGGCAGGACGGCCTCCTTCTCGGTCAGTACGGCCAGCGCCCGGGCGGCCGCCGCCCGTGCGCGTACGGGGTGCCCGGCGTCGTCCAGGGCCCGGGCGGCCTCGAACCACACGTCGCCGGTCAGGCAGGGGTCGTCGGTGCGGTCCAGGGTGGCCAGCGCCCGGTCCACGGCCCCGACCGCCCCGCCGGCGTCCCCGGCCGCGGCCCGGACGCGGGCCAGCAGCGCGAGGCGGACCGCCTGGGCGCGGGTCTCCGGCGGCCGGCCGCCGTCCGGCTCCGCGAGGACGGCGGCATCGGCGCCCTCGCCGGCGCGGAACCGCTCCCGGGCCGCGTACAGGCGCAGCGTGCCCGCCGTGGTGGTCTGGCCCAGGGCGCCGAGCCCGGCCGCCGCGGCGTCGTAGTGGCCCGCGGCCTCCGGGTGCGCACCGGCCAGCGACTCGACCAGTCCGGCGGTCTGGTCGGCCGCGATGCCGCCGAGGGTGAGTCCCAGGTCGGCGGAGTGCCGGCGGGCCAGGGCCACGTCCGCGCGGGCCCGCTCCACC
Source organism: Streptomyces sp. NPDC101118 (assembly GCF_044759445.1). Classification (NCBI taxonomy): domain Bacteria; kingdom Bacillati; phylum Actinomycetota; class Actinomycetes; order Kitasatosporales; family Streptomycetaceae; genus Streptomyces; species Streptomyces sp. NPDC101118. The sequence continues at coordinate 30,848 of NZ_JBIVZG010000015.1, forward strand.
CGGCCCGACAGGGCGAGGTGCCGGGCCCGGGTCAGCAGGATGGGCACGAGCAGGCCGCGGTCGCCGTCGAACCGCCGGGCCAGCTCCTCGCAGAGGGCGACGGCCCGGGTGAGGGGGGTGGGCGACCACTGGGTCAGCTCGCAGATCGACACGAGGATGCGGTTCTCCTCGTACGCGTCGCCCAGCCCGCGGGCCCGCGCGAGCGCGTCGCGCATGGCGGATTCCGCGGCGCCGATCCGGCCCTCGGCGAAGCTGCGCAGGGAGGACAGCTGGTGGAGCCGGCACCAGCTCAGGTCGTCGTCCGGCGCCGGGGCCGGGCCCGGGGGGTGCGCGTCGGCCGGGCCGCCCGAGCGGAGGGCGACGAGCTGCCGCAGCACGGCACAGGTGTCCCGGGTCGGGACGTCCCGTACGCTCCTGCGCTCGGCCTCTGCGACGGCTTCGCGGGCGCTGTCCCACCGGGCCAGCGAGGCGTACGCGTCGGTGATGCGGACGGCGAGGATCCGGTGCTGGGGGTCCCCGTCCGGCGTCAGCGCGCGGCCGCGCTCCATGAGCGAGACGGCGGCGGGCAGGTCGCGGCGGTGCAGGGCCCGGTAGCCGGTGGCCACCAGGGCGCGCGCCGCCCGGCCGGTCAGGGCGGGCAGCCGGGGGTCGCCCGGGTCCGCCTCGGAGAGCAGCCGGCAGGCGGACTCCAGGTGGTGGGCGAGGTCGCCCTCCGCGTCCGGGCCGGGGGCGGGCGCGCCGGGCGGCGGGGCCTCCAGCCGGTCCGCGAGGACGGTGTGCCAGGCGGCGCGCCGGGCCTTGGAGGTCATCTCGTACAGCGTGTCGCGGGCGAGCATGCGGGTGAACCGGTAGGCGCCGGGCGGCCCGTAGGGGTGGACGACGCGGGAGGTGAGGAGGCGGGCGAGGGCGTCGTCCACGGCCTCGCCGGTCAGCGCGGGCGCGTCGGCGGCGAGGGCGCGTACGTCCTCGGCGGTGAACGCCCCGCCCACGCCGGCCGCGCGTTCCAGTACGGCGCGGTCGGTGGCCGGCAGCCGGTCCAGCCAGGCGGTCAGCAGCACCCGGATCGTGGTGGGGACGCCCCGGGCGACGGGGCGGTGGCCGGCCAGGTTCTCCAGGAGGAGTTCGGCGAAGAGCGGGTTGCCGTCGCACTCGCGGACGACCCGGGCCAGGGCCTCGTCCGTACAGGCCCCGTCCTGGGCGGCGACCTCGGTCCGGTCCGCGAGGAGGCCGACGAGCCGTTCGGTGTCGGCCCGGCGCAGGGGTTCGAGCCGCAGCGTGCGGGGGCCTGCGGCGGGCGGCACCGGGGAGGGGGGCCGGTCCGGGGTGCCGGCCGGCGACGGGGCGGGGCCGGAGCCCGTCGTCTCCACGCCCGCGCGGCCCGCTGCCGGGTCCGCGTCGGCGTGGGCGCCCACCCGGTACGCGCCCCTGCGGGAGGCCGCCGGGTCCGCGCCGGTGCGGGATCCGTCCGGGCCGGCGCCCGTGCGGGAGCCCGCCGGGCCCACCTCCGTGCTGGAGGCCGCCGGGCCCGCGCCGGTGAGGGTTCCGCTCGGGTCCTCGCCCGTACGGGACCCCGCCTGGTCCTCGCCCGCCCCCCTGCCCTCCAAGCCCACGCCCCCGCGCGATCCATCCGGGACCGCGTCCGTACGGGACCCCGCCGGGCCCTCGCCCGCCACGCTGCCCTCCATGCCCACGCCCGCGCGCGAACCGTCCGGGACCGCGTCCCTACGGGACCCCGCCGGGCCCTCGCCAGCGCGCGGTCCGTCAGGATCCACGCCCGTACGAGAAGCCGCCGGGCCATCGCCCACCACCCCGCCCGCCGGGCCGGCGCCGGCTGGGGATCCGTTCAGGTCCACGCCCGTGCCGGAGCCCGCCGGGCCCGCGGCCACGGCGCCGACCGACCGGGCCGGCTCCGCGGGGGAGGCCCCCCGGGCCGCATCCGCCCCGGACCCGGCCGGGCCCGGCTCCCCGCGGGTGGCGCAGACGATCAGCAGCTCGGTGTCCCGCACGCCGTCGGCCAGTTCGGCGATCGTGTCGAGGAGGGTGGGCCCCGCCCACTGGCAGTCCTCCAGCACCAGGACCGTCGGGGCGCGCCGGCCCAGGGCCTCCAGCAGGCGCCGGAAGGCCCAGCCGATCTCGTCGACGCTCACCGGAAGGCCGTTCTCGGTGCGGACGCCCAGGGCGACGGCGAGGGCGGCGACGGCGCGGTCGGCGCTCGGCCGGAGGGCGGCCAGTGCGGCGGCGGCCTGCTCCCAGCCTCCGGGCAGGGACCGGACCGCCTCGGCCAGCGGCCGGTACGCGAGCCCGGCGCCGTACGGCTGGCAGGTGCCCCGCAGCACCACGGTCTCCACGGCGTCCGCGGGACGCGGGCCGGGATCCGGGTCGGCACGGGGGTCGGCAGGGGGGCCGGGGCCGGCCGCGAGCGGGCCGGGGCCCGCCGTCAGGAACTCCCGGACCAGGCGGGACTTGCCGATGCCCGCGGGGCCGGTGACGTTGACGAGGCGGCTGTGCCGCTCGCGCCGCACGGCGCGGAAATCCGCCCGCAGCACCCCGAGTTCGGCGTCGCGGCCGACCAGCGGCACCAGGTCCTGCTGGCTCGTGCCGTCGAGCAGCCCCAGCACCCGCCACGCGGTTACGGGGTCCCGCTTGCCCTTCAGGCTGAGCGGCGCGACGGACTCCAGGCGGACCCCGTTGCCCACCAGCCGGGCGGTCTCGTCGCCGATGAGTATCTCGTGCGCCTGCGCATGGGACTGGAGCCGGGCGGCGGTGTGCACGACGTCGCCCACCACGCGGGCGGCGCCGCCGAGCGCCCCGGCCACCACGGCCTCGCCGGAGGCGATCCCGCAGTGGATGTCCAGCCGCGCCGCGCCGCCGGCCAGGCCGGCCACGGCCTCGCGTACCGCGTACGCCGCCTGGACCGCGTGCAGGGCGTCGTCCTCGTGGCTGACGAACGCCCCGAACACGGCCATCACGGCGTCGCCGATGAACTTCTCGACCACGCCCCCGCGTTCGGTGACGGCCGTGGTGCACGCCGTGTAGTAGCGGTCCATGGTGCGCCGCAGGGCCTCGGGGTCGAGCGTCTCGGCGAGCACGGTGGAGCCGACCAGGTCGATGAAGACCGCAGTGACGATTCTGCGGCTGTCGGCCACCGGCGCCGCCCCGCCGAGCGGCGTACCGCACTCCGGGCAGAACCGGGCCCCTGGCGGCACCGGGGTGCGGCAACTGCCGCACCGTGTCCCGCCGTTCACAGGAGCTTGAGGTCCTGACCCTCCACGTCCGCGGCCACGGCCTCCAGGCGCCCCTTGACCTTGTTGAGGACCTGGACCTCCGCCTCGCTGAGCTCGGAGAGCACCGACCGCTGTTCCACGGCCAGCAGGTCCACCGGATGTCCGGCCTCGCGCAGCGCGTTCAGGGCATCGAAGGTCATGGCTACCGGCACCTCGTTCCCGTAGTGCGGCCAGTCGAACGTGACGCCGACCGGTCCGATCGAGCGGTCCGCGGCTGCCGCCCCGGTGAGGACGCCGAGGGACCCGGGGGCCGGCTGCGGCTCCCGTTCCTCCGCCGGCAGCGGCGGCCAGGTCCCCTGGACGAGAACGCCCTGGGCGTACAGTCGCGCAATCATTTCCGTGCGGTTCGACGCACCCGTCCTCCGGAGCATGTTGCACAAATGCGCAGCCACGGTGTGCGGGCTGATGCAGAGATCTTTGGCGATGTGCCGGTTGGACGATCCGGCCGCCACGAGAGAGGCGATCCGTATCTCGCGTCCGGTCAAATCCCTTGCCGCTAATGCGGCGTTCGAAGCGTGGACCTGCATGCGGAATTCGTCACCCACGCAGCCAGAGTAGCCGTGGGTCATGTTCCGGACAAGAAGGCGATATCCAAGAAATCGCGAGGAAAGTTTTCGGTCACCGGCAGCCCCACTCTGCCCCTTTTGACACCTTTCGCGTGGCCGGTTTCCACCCTCCCCCCGCGCGGAGCGATCAGGACCGGCCGATCGCACCCCCGGACGCCCGGCCCGGCCCCGGATCCATAGTCGATTGAGGGATAGGAACCCGGCGGGTGCCGGAGCAGCCTTCTGGGGTGCACCAACCGGTGATCCCCTCTTCGAAGGAGTGACGCATGTCCCACGAGCCCCTGGAAGCGCTGCGCCGCGCCGGTACCCCGGTCGACCTGCTGTCCGAGTCCGAGCGTGAGGTCTTCGCCGCCCTGAGCCCCGACGAGGTCGCCGTCCTGGGCTCGATCCAGGCGCGGCTGAGCGCCGTGTCGGCCGCCGTCGAGGGCCAGCGGGCCGACTCCAACACGAACGTCGTCTGCTGATCCGGGCCCGGCGTTCGCGTCCGGTCCGGCGGCCCCGGCCGCCGGACCGGACGCGGCAGCGCGCCGGCCGCCGTCTGCCCGGACACACAGCGGGAAGGTTGGGATGGAACGGGTCAGCAGATACCTGGTGCTGAGCGAGCGTACGTACGCCGACGCCTCGGGCGTCCGCGTCCGCCTGGCGTACAGCACCCGCACCGCCGGCGCCATGGCCGTCGACCTCGCCACGGCCCGCGCCCTGGAGGCCGGGAACCCCGCCGCGCTCACGCCCGCCTGGGCGTCCGCGCTGCGCGCAGCCGAGGTGCTCGTACCGGACGGGGAGGACGAGCTGTCCGCCGTACTGGACCGCAACCGGCGGGCCTCCGCGGACCGCTCGGCGGTCCACCTCGCCCTGCTGCCGACCTCCTACTGCAACATGGGCTGCGCCTACTGCGGACAGGAGCACACCCGCGGCGGCCTGACGCACACCCACCGCAGCCGGGTCCGCGACCGGGTGCTGCGCGCCGTGAACGCGCCGGAGACGCGCAGCGTCCGCATCGACTGGTTCGGGGCCGAGCCGATGATGGGGTACGCGGTGATCCGCGACCTGGCGCCCCGGTTCGTGGCGGCCGCGGCCGAGCGGGGCGCGGCGTACTCGTCCGTGATCGTCACGAACGGCTCGCTGCTCACGCCGGCGAAGGCGGACACGCTGATCCGGTCGTGCGGCGTCGACCATTTCGAGATCACGGTCGACGGGCCGCCGGAAATACACGACGCGCACCGGCCGCTGAAGAGCGGGCGCGGTTCTTTCTGGAAAATCGTGCGCACCGTTCGTTCCGTCGTCGACACTCCTGAATTACAGTCCGCCCATTTCACGTTCCGCACGAATGTGGACGCGCACAACCAGGACTCCGTTCCGCGCTATATCGAGCTGATGGCGGAACTCGGTTTCGCCCGTCCGAATGTCTCGTTCTCGATCGTTCCCGTGCACTCGTGGGGCAACGACGTGTCGGCGATCGAGGTGTCCAAGCAGGCCTTCGCCGCCCGCGAGGTGGACTGGTTCCGGCTGCTGCTGCGGCACGGGCTGGCCTCGCGGCTGCTGCCGAGCACCGCGAAGAAGGTGGTGTGCCCCGCGACGACCGTCTCCGCGGAGATCATCAGCAGCACGGGCAACATCTTCTCGTGCAGCGAGTACCCGCTCGTGCCCGACGCCGAGCGGACCCTCGCCCTGACGCACATCGACCGCGCGGGCCCCGAACCCGTGCGGCCGCGGGGACCCTTCGACGACTGGAACGACGAGATCGGCCGGGGCACGACCTGGTGCCGGGACTGCGTCTTCATGCCGACCTGCGGCGGGTCCTGCCCCAAGGCCTGGCAGGAGGGCCATCCCCCGTGCCCCGGCTACAAGTTCAACTTCCAGGAGCGGCTGGACCTGGTCGCGGCGCAGTGCGGCCTGAGCCCCGCGGCCGGTGAGCCCGCCGGGGTCCGGTGACGGCCGGGGCCGCCGGCGGGGACGCCCCGTCCCGCCGGCTCCTCCTCGGGGTCTGCGGCTCGGGGAACGTACTGGCGCTGCCGCAGTACCTGATGGCGCTGCGCACCGGCCTCGGCCCGGCCGTGGAGATCCGGACGGTCATGACGCGGTCCGCGGCCGCGATCGTGCCGCCCGCCACCCTGCGGCTGCTCGCCGGGGAGGTGTACTGCGACGGCGAGGACGAACTGACGGTCGGTCATGTCGCCCTGGCGGACTGGGCAGAGCGGTTCGTCGTGCTACCGGCCACGGCCAACATGCTCGGCCAGGCGGCGTACGGACTCGCCTCCGGACTGCTCAGTTCGGCCCTGCTGGCCCACCCGGACCCGGTGCTGTTCTTCCCGAGCATGAACAGCCGGATGTGGGAGCGGCCTCCCGTGCGCCGCAACGTGGACCGGCTGCGGGCGGACGGCCACGCCGTGGTGGACCCGGTACCGGCGGAGGCCTGGCAGATCTCGACCCGGGACGTGCGCAAGAACCTCGGCCTGCCGCCGCCCGCCACGGTGGCGGCGGTGGTCGGCGAGTTCCTGCGCCTGCCGGTCGTCCCGCCCCGGGTGTGACGGTCCGGCGCGACCGCGCCCGCTGCCCGGACCGGGCGGATTCCCCAGCACCAGACGGAGAAGGAGGAGACGTGGCGGCAGCCGGGCAGAGGTTCCGAACGGCACTCGCGAGCGGGCCGATGGCGGCGCGCGGCTTCCGGCTGCTGCTGGCCGGACAGCTCTCGTCCACGGTGGGCGACTACTGCTACGCCGTCGCCCTGCCGTGGCTGATCCTGTCCGGCGACGGCGGCCCGGTGCTGCTGGGCACGGTCCTGGCCTGCTACGGCATCCCCCGCGTCGTCACCATCCCGCTGGGCGGTGTGATCGCCGACCGGTTCGGCGGCCGGCCGGTGATGCTGGCGGCCGACGTGGTGCGGGCCGTGGCCGTCGGCATCCTGGCGGTGGTGGCGGCCACCGGGACGCCCACGCTCGCCCAGCTGGCGCCCATCGCGGTGGTGCTGGGCGCGAGTTCGGGCATCTTCATCCCCGCCTCGTACACCCTGCTGCCCGCCCTGCTGGCCAAGGAGGACCTCGGCCGGGGCAACGCCCTGTCCACCATGGTCAACCAGGTCGGCGGCCTCCTCGGACCGACGGCCGGCGGCGCCCTGGTCGCCGCCTTCGGCGCCGGCCCGGCCCTCGCGGTCGACGCCACGTCCTTCGCGGTGTCGGCGGTGGTGCTGGCCCGGATCCGTACCCGCGCGGACGCGGCTGCCGAGCCGTCGGAGGCATCGGAGGCGGCCGACGGGGAGGCCGCCGGCCAGGACGGCACGCCCGGCGGGAGCGCGACCCGGGGGCCGTCGTTCGGCGAACTGCTGCGCCACGGAAGGCTGTTGCACGTCATCCTGGTCGTCGCCCTGGTCTGCAACCTGGCCTTCAACGGCACCATCGAGGTCGCCCTGCCGGAACTGGCCCACCAGGGCATGGGCGCCACCGGCTACGGCGTGCTCCTCACCTGCCTGAGCCTGGGCGGGCTGGCCGGCTCCGTGGTGGCGGCCCGCAGCCGGCCGGTGGAGTCGCCCGCCTACCTGTTCGCCGTGCTGGCCGTGGTGATGGGCGTGGCCCTGGCGGCCGTCCCGTACGCGGGCGGCCTGGCCGGCGCCGCGGTGTGCGTGTGCGTGTACGCGGTGGCCAGTGGCTGGCAGAACATCGTCGTCGTCACGATGCTCCAGGTGTGGACCCCGCCGGCGCTGATCGGCCGGGTGATGAGCCTGGTGATGCTGGCCGTGATGGGCACGTTCCCCATCTCCGTCGCCGTGGCCGGCTTCGGCGTCCGGCACCTCGGGGCGGCGCCGTTCTTCCCGGTGGCGGGCGCGGCCATCGCGCTGGCCGTCCTGTGCGCGCTCACGCAGAAGGCGTTCCGCACGCACCGCTCGGGCACCGAGTACACGGCCCGGGCACCGGCGGGCGGCACGGCCCCGGCCGTGGTGCCGGCCGGCAGCTCCCCCCGTCCACGGCACGAGAGCAGTCAGGAGTCGCAGCGATGAGCGTGTTCGTTCCGTTGGGCGTGCCGGGGGCCGCGCGGGGACGGGAGCGGGCGGCCGCCGAGGTCCCGTACCTGCTGGTGAACCCTCCCGTCACCGATCCCACCACCCCGTACCACTCCATCCCGTACCTGGTGGGCGCCGCGCGCGAGGCCGGGCACGGGGCGTACGGGTGCGTGGACGCCAACCTCGACGCCTTCGAGTACCTGGCCGACCCGGCCCGCTTCGGCGCGGCGCTCGCGGCCGCCCGCCGGACCCGCGCCGAGATCGGGGCCCGGTCGGCCGCGCCGCGCCGGGACGACGAGATCCGCTACCGGCAGACGCTGGCCGCGGAGGGCCTGACCGACACAGCGGCCCGGGACGCGATCGGCGTCTTCCGGGACCCCGAACTCTTCTACCACCCGCCGACCTACGCCCAGGCGGTTGCGGTGATGAGCCGGTGGTGGGAGCTGCTGGCGCTGGAGATGCCGCCGGGGGCACCCGACAGGTTCTCGATGCGCGCCAAGTCCACCGTCAACCTGTGCAGTACGGCGGACCTGGCCGACCCGGCGGTGGCGGCGGCCGTCGCCCGCCCCTTCGAGGGCTACTTCGCCGACGTGTTCGTGCCGCGGCTGCGCGAAAGGCCCTGGGCGCTGGTCGGCCTGTCGGTGAACTACACCAGCCAGCTGCCCGTCGCCCTGCGGATGGCCCGGCTGATCCGCACGGTGCTGCCGGACACGGTGATCGTCTTCGGCGGTACCGAGGTCGGCGACGTGGTCAAGTACGCGCCGGACGCCGGGGCGCCGTGGCGGGTCTTCCGGGACGCCGACCTGATCGTGCCCGGCGAGGGCGAGTCGGCGCTCGTCGGCATCCTGGACGCGCTGGCGGACGGTGCGGTCCGGGGCGGCACCGGCTTCGACGGCGTGGGCGGGGTGATGACGCGGACCCGGCCGGACCCGGAGATCGCGTACGGCAGCGTGGCGGGGCTCGCCGGTCCCGCGTACGACGTGTGGGACTGGGAGCGGTACTGGTCGCCTGAGCCGGTGGTCCTCTACAGCCCCACCCGCGGCTGCTACTGGAACAAGTGCACCTTCTGCGACTACGGCCTGAACACCGACCGGCCCACCTCCCCCTCGCGGGAGCGGCCCGTCCCGGCGGTGCTGGCGGACCTGCGCGAGGCCAGGCGGTACGGCAGGACGCTGTACTTCGCCGTCGACGCGATGTCCCCCCGCTACCTGCGCACCCTCGCCGCGGCCCTCGCCGACTCCTCCCTCGGCCTGCGGTGGGCGGCGGAACTGCGGCTGGAGCGCACCTTCCCCGAGCGCGCGGTCGGCGAACTGCTCGCCGCCTCCGGCTGCGTCGCGGTCTCCTTCGGCTACGAGTCGGGCACGCAGCGGGTGCTCGACCTCATCGACAAGGGGGTGCGGATCGACCTGGTGCCGGACGTGCTGGCGGAGCTGGCCCGCAACGGCATCGCGGCGCAGATGATGGGGTTCACCGGTTTCCCCACCGAGACGGAGGCGGAGGCGCTGGCGACGTACGAGTTCCTCCAGCACCACGACAAGCTCTGGACGACGGCGGGCATCGGGGTCTTCTCCCTGACGCCCGGCTCCATCGTCGCGAAGGACCCCGGCCGCTTCGGCATCGACCTGCTGCCGCCGTCGGCCTCCGACGACATCCGCCGGTACGTGCCGTGGCGGGACCGGGCGTCCGGGGAGGTGCACTGGCCCGAGCCGGAGGACCCGCGGATCCCGCGCGAGTACGTCGCGAGCACCCGCAAGGCGACTTTCGACCGGCCGTTCGTCGGGGGCATCGACTCGGCCCACAGCCTGCTCTACTACGCCCGGTACGGCCGGGGCCTGCTGCCGGAACCGCCGGCGGAGGGGCGGCGCCGGGAGGAGGAACCCCGGGTCCGGCTGGTCGGGGAGCCGGTGCTGACCGTGCCGTTCGCCTCGGTGGAGGCGCTGACGGGGGTCGGCGACCTGATGGCGGAGGTGGGACGCCGGAGCCGGGAGCACCTGGACACGACGTCCGGAGCGTACGGCGACTGGCTGGCCGGCCCCGGCGCCGCCCGCCCGGGCTCCTGCGGCGTGCTGGTCCTGGCGCACGGCGAGCTGGTCGAGGTGCCGGCGGGCGTGGACTTCACCGAGGACACTCCCCTGACCCGCGCCCTCCGCCTGATGCTGTCGACGCAGGCCCGCACCTGACCGGGGACGGGACCGCCGCCGGCCGGCGCCCGTGCCCGGTGTCGCGCCGGGCCGGGCCTCGCTCCGGGCCCGGGCCCGGCATCACGGCGGGCCGGGCATCCGGGGGGCCACGGCCGGGTCGGCCGGGGCCCCGGCCGGGTCACCACTCGGGGATCAGCGGGGTGTCCGGGACGTGCTGCTGCCAGGCCTCGGTGAGGCGGACCAGCCGGGCGGGGGCCGCGATGCCGCGGACGGTCGCGATCCGGCCGTCGGCGAGGTCGAACGTGACGGCCCCGACGACCCGGTCGCCGACCACGAAGAGGGCCGCGGGTGCGCCGTTGACCAGCGCGTAGTGGACGGCGGGGGTGCCGCCGGCCAGCCGCCGCTTCGCCGGGGTGGGCTTGAAGCCCGCCCGTGCCACGGCGGCGACGCCCTGCGCGGTGTCGAACCGGAGCAGCTTCCGGCTCAGGCCCGCACCGTCGGAGACGGCGGTCGCGTCGTCGGTGAGCAGCGCCACCAGCCGGTCGGTGCGGCCCGAGGAGGCCGCGGCGAGGAACTCCTCCACGATCCTGCGGGCGGCCGCCCGGTCGGCCCCCGCTCCGCGCGTGCGCCCGGCGGCGATCCGGGTCCGGGCCCGGTGCAGGTGCTGCTGGCTGGCGGACTCGGTGATGCCGAGGATCTCCGCGGCCTTGGCGTGGCTGTAGGAGAAGGCCTCGCGCAGGACGTACACGCCCCGCTCGACGGGCGACAGGCTCTCCATCAGGGTCAGCACCGCCAGGGAGACCGATTCGCGCTGCTCGAAGGTGTCGGCCGGGCCGAGCATCGGGTCGCCGTCGAGGAGCGGTTCGGGCAGCCAGGCGCCCGCGGTGCGTTCGCGGCGCACGCGTGCCGAGCGCAGCCGGTCGAGGCACAGGTTGGTGACGACCTTCGTCAGCCACGCCTCCGGCACCTCGATCCGCCGCCGGTCGGCGGCCTGCCAGTGCAGGAACGCGTCCTGTACGGCGTCCTCGGCGTCGGTGGCGGAGCCGAGCAGCCGGTACGCGAGCGCGGCCAGCCGGTCCCGGCCGGCCTCGAACCGGGCGGTGTCGGATCGGTCCATGGGGGCGCTGTCCACGACGGCCACCCTAACGGGGCTGCCGGTCGGCGGAGTTCGGGTGGGCGCGGTGCCCATGGTTCCTCCTCGGGCGGCGGGCTTCGGTGCGGTGTGGCGGGACCGGGAGCCGGGGGTGGGCTGCCACGGGCCCGCCGGCGGTGGTCACGCGGGGGCGTCCGCCGGGCGCGGGCGGGCCGGCGCGGCGGCCAGCCGGCGCCTGCGCCCGGGGAGACCGAAGGTGGGGTGGGCATTGGCCCACAGGGACATCGCGACGATCCCGGACTTGATCCGCGCGGCCTTCCTGCCGCCCGTGTACCCCGGCTTCGCGCGCCCGTCGCCGTCGACCATCTGCAGGATCCCGTCGCGCCGCCCGAGGCTGATGTGGTTGCCCACGTACTCCAGCTTCCGGTCCGGGACCGTGCCCCCGGTCAGGCGTCCGACGATGGCGGCCGCGGCCTGGGCGCCGGTGTAGCCGGCGGAGGCGCAGGACATCGGCAGCGGGCGGCCGTTGTCGCCGACGGCGTGGGCGCAGTCGCCGGCGGCGTACACGTCGGGGTGCGAGACGGACCGCATGGTGCGGTCGACGACGACCCGGCCGTCCCCGGTGACGGCGAGCCCCGCGGCGGCGGCGACCGGGGCGACCGCGAAGCCGGCCGTCCACACGGTGGCGTCCGAGGCCAGGGCCGTGCCGTCGGCGCAGTGCGCCCGGGTCGCCTCGACGCTCTCGACCGTGGTGCCCTCCAGGACGGTGACGCCGAGCCGTTCGCAGGCCCGGCGGAGGTGGCTGCGGGCTCCGGCGGAGAGCGGGGCGGCCAGTTCGCCGCGGGCGACCAGCGTCACCCGGAGGCCGGGCCGGGACTCGGCGATCTCGGTGGCGGTCTCGATGCCGGTGAGCCCGTCGCCGACGACCAGCACCTGCCCGCCGCCGGCCCGTGCCTCCAGGGCGTCCAGGCGCGTGCGCAGGCGCAGGGCGGAGGGGCGGCCGGCGACGTCGAAGGCGTGCTCGGCCACGCCGGGGACGCCGTGGTCGGCGGCGTGGCTGCCGAGGGCGTAGAGGAGTGTGTCGTAGCGGAGTTCGGCCGGGCCGTCGGCGCCGGTCACGGCGACGACGTGGCGTTCGGGGTGGACCGCCGTGACCCGGGCCAGGTGCAGCCGGATGCCCGTGCCCGCGAACACGTCCGTGAGCGGTGGTGCCTCGATCTCCTGGCCGGCGGCGAGCTGGTGCAGCCGCAGTCGCTGGACGAAGTCCGGCTCGGCGTTGACGACGGTGATCTCGGCGTCCGCCGGGGAAAGCCGGCGGGCCAGGGTCCCGGCCACGTGGTTCCCGGCGTAGCCGGCGCCGAGGACGACGATGCGGTGCTTCATGTGACGCTCCTTCGGTGGGCTGGCTCTCGCCACTTGAGCGGAGCAGCCCTCCGATTCCTGACAGGAACGGCGTGTGGCGTGCGTCACAGAACGGCCCGGGGGGCCGGGGCGGCGGCCGACTGGACGTGCACTCGTCAGAACCATTGAAAAGCCATGTGACATGTGCAATTTTACAGCGCACCCGTCAGTCGACGGGCACTCTCCTCCATCCCCAGAGGTGACCTCTTGCGCGCCATGGCCGTCGCCACAGCCCTGCTCGCAGCCGCGTTCGCGGCCTCCCCCACCCACACCGCCCAGGCCGCCCCGGCCGACCCCAAGCCGGACCACGTGTTCGCCGACCCGGCGCAGCGCCCGGCCCACGGCACCGCGAAGGGCGCCCCCGGCCCGACCGGGACCACCGGCGGCAAGCTGGAGTCCCGCATCCTGCCGATCGTCCACACGTGCAGCCCCACGCTGCGGATCCGCGCCCAGGAGATGACCGCCGCCCAGCTGACGGCGACCTGCGCGAGCCTCGCCGACCAGGACGCCTACTTCCACAACGTGGTCAAGGACCCGGGGCCGGTCGCCGGCGACCTCAACACCACCCTGGAGGTCGACGTCTTCAACTCCAGCGCCGACTACAAGGCCTACGCGGGCCGGATCTACGGCATCGACACCAACAACGGCGGCATGTACCTGGAGGGGGACCCGTCCAGGACGGGCAACCAGCCGCGGTTCATCTGCTACGAGCGCACCGACGTCAGCCCCGGCTGGCAGATATGGAACCTCAACCACGAGTACACCCACTACCTCGACGGCCGCTTCGACCTGTACGGCGACTTCGGCGCGAGCCAGACCACGCCGACCGTCTGGTGGGGCGAGGGGATCGCCGAGTACGTCTCCTACTCCTACCGCGGCGTCGCCTACGCCAACGCCCTGGCAGAGGCCGGCAAGCACACGTACTCCCTGCGCACGCTGTTCGACACCACGTACGCCAACAGCGACGTCAACCGCACCTACAACTGGGGCTACCTCGCCGCCCGTTACATGGTCGAGCGGCACCCGGCCGACGTCGCCACCGTGCTCGCCCACTACCGCACCGGCAACTGGACCGCCGCCCGCGCCTTCCTCACCTCGCTCGACTACGAGAGCGACTGGAACGCCTGGCTGACGTCCGTGGCGACGACCGCCTGAGCCGAGCGGCCCAACCCCGCACCAACCGGTCCGCCGTACGCAATTACCGGACAACTCACCTGCTCTGCAGGTGAGTTGTCCGGACCCTGACCTACGTTCTGGAGAAAAGTCCCTTCGTCCCAGGAGGTCAGATTGCGGTCCCGGCCCTTCTCCGCCCGTCAGCACCGGTTACGCCGCTCGTACCTGCTCGTCGTCCTCGGCCTCGGCTCCGTACTCGTCGGCCTGGTCCCCTGGCTCGGGGTGGCGGGCCCGGCCGCGGCCGCGCGGGCACCGGCGCCCCGCCCCGTACCCGCCGACCAGCGGCCGGCCGACCGGTCGCCCCACCACGGCGTGGCGCCGGCGAACGCGATGGAGCCCACGGCACCGGTCCTCGACCGCACCGGCTGGACGGCCGCGGCGAGCGACGAGGAGACCGTCGGCGAGAACGGCCGCGCGGCCAACGTGCTCGACGGCAACGCGGCCACCATCTGGCACAGCAAGTGGACCGGCACCCCCACACCCCTGCCGCACACGATCACCCTCGACCTGAAGAGCACGACCACCGTCTCCGCACTCGTCTACCAGCCCCGCACCGACGGACCCAACGGCCGCATCGGCGAGTACGGCATCAGCCTCAGCACCGACGGCACCACCTTCGGCGCACCCGTCGCCACCGGAACGCTCGCCGACGACGCCGGCACCAAGACCCTCGGGTTCGCCCCGCAGGGGGCCAGGTTCGTACGGCTGACGGCCCTCACCGAGGCCGGCGGCCGCGGCCCGTGGACCTCCGCCGCCGAGATCAACCTGCTCGGCGACCCCGGCACGCCGGCCGCCACCGTCGACCTGCCCCGTACGGGCTGGACGGCGACCGCGGGGGACGAGGAGACGGCGGCCGAGAACGGCCGGGCGGCCAACGTCCTCGACGGCGACGACGGCACGATCTGGCACAGCCGGTGGTCCGGCACCGCCGCGCCCCTGCCGCACACGATCACCCTCGACCTGAAGAGCACGACCACCGTCTCCGCACTCGTCTACCAGCCCCGCTCCAACGGACCCAACGGCCGCATCGGCCGCTACTCCGTCAGCCTCGGCACGGACGGCACGACGTTCGGCGCCCCGGTCGCGTCGGGCACGTGGCGGGACGACGACACCGTCAAGACCGCCACGTTCACCCGGCCGCAGAGCACCCGGTACGTCCGCCTCACGGCGCTGAGCGAGGCCGGCGGCCGCGGCCCCTGGAGCTCGGCCGCCGAGATACGCCTGAGCGGGCCGGCCGCCCCGGCCGTCCACGGCTCCTGGGGCCGCGTCACCGGCTTCCCGCTCGTGCCGGTGGCGACCGCCGTCCTGCCGGGCGACAAGCTGCTGGCCTGGTCCGCGTACGCCGTCGACCGCTTCGGCGGCAGCAACGGCTACACCCAGACGGCCATCCTGGACCTGAAGACCGGGAAGGTGACGCAGCGCCGCGTCGACAACACCGGCCACGACATGTTCTGCCCCGGCATAGCCATGCTGGCCGACGGCCGCGTCCTGGTCACCGGGGGCAGCAACGCGGAGAAGGCCAGCATCTACGACCCGGCGACCGACCAGTGGTCCGCCACCACCGACATGACCATCGCCCGCGGCTACCAGGCGATGACACTGCTCTCCACCGGCGAGGCGTTCGTCCTCGGCGGCTCCTGGAGCGGCGGCCCGGGCGACAAGGGCGGCGAGGTCTGGAACCCGGCCACCCGCACCTGGCGCACGCTCACCGGCGTGCCCGCCACCCCGGCGCTGACGGCCGACCCGGCCGGCGCCTACCGCGCCGACAACCACATGTGGCTGCACGCCACTTCGGGCGGCAGGGTGCTCCAGCTGGGCCCGAGCCGGCAGATGAACTGGATCTCGACGTCCGGCACCGGCAGCATCACGTCCGCCGGCACCCGGGCCGACAGCCAGGACGCCATGACCGGCAACGCCGTCGCCTACGACATCGGCAAGCTGCTCACCCTGGGCGGTTCGCCCGCCTACGAGAAGACCCCGGCCACCCGGCGCGCGTACACGGTGGGCGTCTCGGGCAGCCAGGTCCAGGCCGCCCGCACCGGTGACATGGGCTTCGCCCGCGCCTTCGCCAACAGCGTCGTCCTGCCCGACGGCAAGGTGGCCGTGTTCGGCGGGCAGTCGTACCCGGTGCCCTTCAGCGACGCGACGTCCGTCCTCACCCCCGAACTGTGGGACCCGGCGACCGGACGCTTCACCCCCCTCGCCAGCATGGCGATCCCGCGGAACTACCACAGCGTGGCCAACCTGCTGCCGGACGGCCGGATCTTCTCCGGCGGCGGCGGGCTGTGCGGCGACTGTGCGACCAACCACGCCGACGGGGCCGTCTTCACCCCGCCCTACCTGCTCAACGCGGACGGATCGCCGAAGCCGCGTCCGGCCGTCACCGGAGGCGTGCCGCCCCGGGCCGCCCCGGGCGCCCAGCTCTCGGTGACCACCACGGGCCCGGTGGCGTCCTTCGTCCTCATGCGGGCCGCGGCCGCGACCCACTCCACCGACAACGACCAGCGGCGGGTCCCCCTCGCCTCCACCGCCACGGGCACCGGCACGTACACGGTGTCCCTGCCCTCCGACCCCGGCGTGGTCCTGCCGGGCAACTGGATGCTCTTCGCCCTCGACGCCCAGGGCGTACCGAGCCTCGCCAGGTTCCTGACCGTCTCCTGACGCGAGCCGGGGCAGGTGCCGGACGGCGCCTGCCCCGGGCTTCCGGCTCGCCCGTCGTGCGTGTCCGAATGTGACAGAACATGGTCATTGCGGCCCTGCCGGCGGGGCGACATGATCGGGTCATGCTCCCACCGCACAGGGTCGTCGTCGCCGCCTTCCCCGGCGTCGAACCGCTCAACGTCACCGGCCCGGCCGAGGTGTTCTCGGTCGCCACCCGGGTCGCCGGAAGCGGCCGGCCCGGGTACACCGTCCGCATCGCGACCCCCGGGGGCGAACCGGTGGCCACCGCCGGCGGAATCCGGCTGATGGCCGACCTGAGGCTGGACGAGGTGCACGGCGACGTGGACACCCTGCTCGTGTCGGGCGCCGTCCGCGTGCACGACCGCGGAGTGGAGCCGGTGCTCGACGACGGGATCATCGACTGGCTGCGGGAAGCGGCACCCGGCACCCACCGGCTGGCCTCCGTCTGCTCGGGCACGCACCTGCTCGCCGCGGCCGGCCTGCTGGACGGGCTGTCGGCGACGACCCACTGGCGCACCGCCGCGCGGCTGGCCGCCGACCACCCGCGGGTCACCGTCGACCCGGACCCGATCTTCATCCGGCAGGGCCGCCTGTGGACCTGCGCCGGCATCGCCTCCGGGATGGACATGGCGCTGGCCATGGTCACCGAGGACCACGGCCCCGAACTCGCCCTGGACACCGCCCGCACGATGGTCATGTACGTCAAACGCGCGGGCGGCCAGAGCCAGTTCAGTGTCCCGCTGGCGCTCCCGGCCGACCCCGGCGACCGGATCGACGACCTGCGCACGTGGATCGGCGAACACCTCGCCGAGGACCTGTCCGCCGACGTCCTGGCCGCGCGGCTGCACCTCAGCGTGCGCCACTTCTCGCGGCTGTTCCAGCGGCGCACCGGCACCACCCCCGCCGCGTACGTCGAGTCCGTCCGGCTGGAGGCCGCGCGGCGGCTGCTCCAGGACAGCAGTCACGGCCTGCCCGAGATCGCCGCCCTCAGCGGCCTCGGCTCCGTGGAGAGCCTGCACCGCTCCTTCCGCCGCCGCCTCGGAACCACCCCCGCCGAATACCGGCGCCGCTTCCGGTAGGCCCGGCTCCGCACCCGACCCGACCGCCCCTGCCCCACGGTCCCGCCCCACCGTTCCCGCCCCACCGCCCGCGAACCACCGCGCGGCGGAAGACGGTCATGCCCGAGGAGAGAAGAGTGTCCCGAACCAAGGTCGTCCCGATCCCCGTGATGGGCCGGCACAACATCAACGCCCACCTGCTGCTGGGCCGCCGGCCCGTCATCGTCGACGCGGGCACGCCCGGCAGCGGCCGGAGGATCGTCGAACAGGTCGCCGCCCACGGCGTCGACCCCGCCGACGTGTCGCTGATCGTCGTCACGCACGGCCACATCGACCACTTCGGCTCGGCCGCCGAACTGCACCGCCTCACCGGGGCACCGGTGGCGGGTCACGTCGCGGACCTCGGCCCCTTCCGCACCGGCCGGGTCCGGGAACCGTACCTCCCCACCGGACCGATGGGCCGCCTCATGGCCGGGAACGAGAAGCTGCACATGCAGGTGGAACCGTTCGAACCCGACGTCCTCGTCACCGGTGAGACCGACCTGGAGGACTTCGGGATCACGGCACGCATCATGCCCACCCCCGGGCACACCGCCGGATCCGTCTCCGTCCTGACCGCCCAGGGGGACCTCGTCGCGGGCGACCTGGTCGCCAACTCCTTCTTCGGCCTGGTCCGCGGCCGCCCGGCCAACCCGCCCTTCCACGACGACCCGCTGCTCAACCTCGCCAGCCTGCGGAGGATGCTGGCCCTGAACCCCACCCGGCTCCACGTCGGCCACGGCACCCCCCTCGACCCCGACCGCGTGCGGCGCTGGGCCTCGCGGGAGCAGCGGCGCCTGTCCCGGCTCGAAGCGGCCGGCCGCCTCCGTACCCGTACCCGTACCCGTACCGCGGACGAGGCGGCCTCCTCCGGATGATTCACACCGTGGGCTCCGGGACGGCGCGGCCGCCCCTGGAGACGAGGGTGGTGACGTTCACGTGCCTGCTGTAGCGGTACGTCATCAGCGGGCTGCCGCTGACCAGTTCCTTGTACCGGGCGGCGGTGCGGCCGGTGAGACGCAGGCCGGCCGGGGTGAAGTCGGCCTTGGTGAACTGGACGACCGCGTCCTTGCGGCCGAGGCTCACCGGCTGGTGGAAGTAGCCGAAGCGGAACGGCTTCACGGTCTTGCCGCGCACCAGTCGCGCGATGGTGTCGGCGGTGTACTGGGCGGTGGGCAGCCCGCTCTGGCAGGAGCCGTGGAGCAGTCCGAAGTCCATCCGGACGGCGGCGGCGTCGCCGACCGCGTGGACCTGCGGGTGCGACACCGACCGCAGCGTGGCGTCGGTCAGGACCAGGCCGCGGTCGTCGGTGGCGATCCCCGAGTCGGCGGCGAGCGGCGGCACCCTGACGCCGGTGGTCCACAGGCAGGCGTCGGACCGGAGGGTCCGCCCGTCGGCGAGTTCGACGGCCCCGGGCAGCACCTTGGCGACCCGGACGCCGGTCTCCAGGGTGATGCCGAGGCGGCCGAGCGCCCGGTGGAGGTACGCGCGGGCCTTCTCGCCCATCATGGAACCGGGCTCCGCCGTGCTGATCAGGGTGACGTTCAGCCCCGGGTGGGCCTCGGCGAGCTCCGTCGCCGCCTCGATGCCGGTGAGACCACCGCCGCATACGGTGACCGTGCCGCCGGCCGCGGCGACCTCGGCGGTCCGTGCGGCGAACCGGCCTGCGGCCTCGGGCCCGTTGAGGGTGAACGCGTGGGCGTCGGCCCCGGGGACGTTGCCGGTGTCGGTGGAGCTGCCCAGTGCGTAGACGAGCGTGTCGTACGCGAGGAACGCCGAGCCGTCGACGGTGATGCGCCGGGCCTCGGGGTCGATCGCGGTGGCGGCGCCCTGGAGGAACGTGACGCCGGTGCCGGCGAGCAGCTCGGGGATCGGGCGGACGGCCAGCTCCCGGCCCGCGGCGATCTGGTGCATCCGGAGCCGCTCGACGAACCGCCCCGAGGGGTTCACGAGGGTGATCTCCACACCGGCACGGCGGGTGCGCCGGGCCAGCCGGATCGCGGTGAACATGCCCGTGTAGCCGGCGCCGAGGACGACGACGCGGTGGCGCTTGGTCATGGCGAACTCCCAGGTCGGGCACCGGCCTCGGTGCCGGTGACGCCCATGGGACAGCCAACCGCGGCCAAGCGTGACAGGGCTCCGGCGTGACCCGCATCACACTCCGGGTACACGAAAGGCCGCCCTCCCACGGATGAGAGAACGGCCTCCGACCTGCGTTTCCGCATGGTCGGGACGACAGGATTTGAACCTGCGACCCCTTGACCCCCAGTCAAGTGCGCTACCAAGCTGCGCCACGTCCCGATGCTCGCTGACCTGCAGGTTTCCCCTGGCCGAACGCGCACGAGAACAATACCGCACTTCCCGGGGTGGTCGCGCGCACCTTTCCGCGGCGCGGGACGGGCGGGGCGGGTGGGGCCTCCGGACGGGGTTTGACCTCAAGCGAACTTGAGGTTGCAGGGTGTGTGTCATGACGCAGACGACAGCGGACATCGCATTCCGTTACGAGGACCTCCCCGCCCTGATGGCGCGGATGACCGGGGCCGAGAAGCACGGGCCGGCCGCCACCTCCACCCTCGACGCCCTGTGGGTGCTGTACGACCGGGTGCTGCGGGTGTCGCCGGAGACGGCCGGGGACCCGGGCCGCGACCGGTTCCTGCTCTCCAAGGGGCACGGGCCGATGGCGTACTACGCGATCCTCGCCGCCAAGGGCTTCTTCCCGGTGGAGTGGCTGGACGGCTTCGGCTCGTACGACTCCCCGCTCGGCCACCACCCGGACCGGCTGCTGGTGCCCGGCGCCGAGATCGGCAGCGGCTCCCTGGGCCACGGGCTGCCGCTGGCCGTGGGGACGGCGCTGGGGCTGCGCGCCCAGGGCCTGACCGACCCGGCCGTGTGGGTGCTGATCGGCGACGCGGAGCTGGACGAGGGCAGCAACCACGAGGCCCTCGCCTACGCGGGAGCCGCCGGCCTGGAGCGGCTGCACACCCTGGTGATCGACAACCAGTCCGCCACCCACGGCTGGTCCGGCGGCATCGCCTCCCGCTTCGAGGCGGCGGGCTGGTCGGCCGTCACGGTCGACGGCCGCGACCACGCGGCCCTGGAGGCCGCCTACGCCCTGGCCCGCCCGGGCCGCCCGCACGCGGTGGTCGCCCGCGTCGAGCCCAAGAACTGACCCACCGATCCGGAACGAGGAAGACATCCCATGGACACCATGCGCGAGCGGTTCGTCTCCACCACCTCCCGCCTCCTGGACGAGGACCCGCGGCTCGCCCTGGTCCTGGCCGAGATCACCATGGACGGCTTCCGGCCCGCCCAGCGGCAGCACCCGGACCGCGTGGTGAACGTCGGCATCCGCGAGCAGCTGCTGGTCGGGGCGGGGGCCGGGATGGCCCTGACGGGGCTGCGGCCGATCATGCACACCTTCGCGAGCTTCCTGGTGGAGCGGCCCTTCGAGCAGGTCAAGCTCGACTTCGGGCACCAGGGCGTGGGCGGGATCCTGGTCAGCGCGAACGCCTCGTACGACTGGGCCGCGGGCGGCGTGACCCACATGGCGCCGGGCGACGTGCAGCTGATGGACACCCTGGACGGCTGGACCGTCCACGTCCCCGGGCACCCGGACGAGGCGGAGGCGCTGCTGCGGCACGCGGCGGCCGCCGGGGACGACAAGGTGTACGTCCGGCTGTCGAACCTGTCAAACGCGGCCGCCCGGCCCGTCGACGGCGCCCGCTTCCTGACCGTCCGCGAGGGCTCCGCCGGGGTGGTCGTGGCGGTCGGACCGGTGCTGGACGACGTCCTGGCGGCGGTGGCCGGCCTGGACGTGACCGTGCTGTACGCGACCACCGTGCGGCCCTTCGACGGCTCGGCCCTGCGCGCGGCCGTGGGCCGCCAGGACCGGGCGGACGTGGTTCTGGTCGAGCCCTACCTGGCCGGTACGTCGACGGCCGCGGCCAACGACGCGCTGGCCGACCTGCCCCACCGGGTGCTGGGGCTGGGCGTGGGCCGCGCCGAGCTGCGGAAGTACGGGACGGCGGAGGAGCACACGGCGGCGCACGGTCTCGACGCCCGGGGGCTGCGCGAGCGGATCGCCGCCTTCCTCGCCCCCGCCGCCGGCTCCCGCTAGGCCGGGTCCCGGTCCGGGCCCGCGCCCGGACCCCGGCCCCGGCCGGAAGCGGGGCCCGGGCCGAGGCCCGGATCGCGGCCCGGGCCGAGGCCCGGATCGCGGCCCGGATCGCGGCCCAGGACGGGACCGACGCCTTGATCCCGCCCCGGCTCCGGTCCTCGCCTCGGCTCCGGCCCCCGCCCGGGACCCGGCTCCGGCTGCGGCGCCAGGCCCGCCGCGTCCTCGCGGGCGTGCAGGACCTTCACCAGCTCCGCCGCCAGGCCCTTGATGGTCTCCAGGCCCTCCCGGCCCCACCGCCGCGGCACCAGGTCCACCGCGCACACCGTGCCCAGCACAAATCCCTGACGGTCCGTCAAGGGCGCGCCGAGGTAGGAGCGTACGCCGTCCTCCTCGACCACCGCGTTCGGCGCGAAGCGCGCGAAGTCCCGTACGTCCTCCAGGACGAGGGCCCGGCGGCGCACCACCACGTGCGGGCAGTAGCCGTGGTCGCGGGCCAGCACCCGGCCGGTGTACGCGCCGGCCGGGGCGTCGGCCCGGTGGTGCAGGCCGGCGAAGAACTGGCGTTCCTCGTCGATGAAGTTGACCGCCGCGTACGGGGTCCCGGTGGTCTCCGCGACCTGCCGCGCGAAGGCGTCGAGCTCGGGGTCCGCCCGCTCCCCCAGGCCGAGTTCGCGCAGCCGGGCCACCCGGGCCGGCGCCTCCCGGTCCACCGGCGTGAGCAGCAGGTGGCCCGTGGACTCGTAGTACGTCATGGCGGTTCCCCCTCCATCGTGGTGCGGGTGTCGTGCGTCGCGGCGAGCAGGTGCCCGACCAGGGCCGCGAGGATGCGGATGCCGGAGTCCGCGCGGCGCGCGTCGCACCGTACGACCGGGACGTCCGGGGCCAGGCCGACTGCGTCCCGTACCTCCTCCGCGGTGTAGCGGTGGCCGCCGTCGAACTCGTTGACGGCCACGACGAACGCGATGCCCCGGCGCTCGAAGAAGTCGACCGCCGGGAAGCAGTCGTCCAGCCTGCGGGTGTCGGCCAGCACGACCGCGCCGAGCGCGCCCGCGCACAGCTCCTCCCACAGGAACCAGAAGCGTGCCTGGCCGGGCGTGCCGAAGAGGTACAGCACGTGGCCGGTGTCGAGGGTGATCCGGCCGAAGTCGAGCGCGACGGTGGTGGCCGTCTTGCCCTCCACGCCGGTGAGCGGATCGGTGGACTCCCCGAAACCGCTGAGGAGTTCCTCCGTGCTGAGCGGCTCGATCTCGCTGACCGCGCCCACGAAGGTGGTCTTGCCCGCGCCGAAGCCCCCCGCGACGAGGATCTTCAGGGTGGCGGGCAGCGTCTCAGAGTCGTCGTCGCAGGCCATCGAGCACCGCCAGCAGCAGGTTCTGGTCGTCGGCCGCGCCGCCGCCCGGGAAACGCGGGGACCGTGCCGTGACGGCCCCGCACTCCAGCAGGTCGGACAGCAGGACCTTGGTCACCACGGCGGGCAGCCGCAGCTGCGCCGCGACCTCCGCCACGGACACCGGCCCGGCGGGCGCGGCGCAGAGCCGGAGCGCCAGGGCGTGGTCCGCGCCGAGCCGGTCGGCGGGGCGGACCCCGGTCGCAGTCAGCAGGGACAGCAGGTCCAGCGGGGTGCTGGGCCGGGTCCGGCCTCCGCTCGCCGTGTACGGGCGCATCACCCGGCCCGCCGAGTCGTCGAGCCAGGGCATGTCGTGCGGGAGGGGGTGCGTGGCGGGGGCCCTCACTGCTCGGGGCGGGCGCGCTCGGGGGTCCCGGCGGGCTGCCGGGGCGGGGCGGCGAGGTACGGCCGCACGCTCTTGACCAGCATCGCCATCTCGTAGCCGAGGACGCCGGCGTCGGCCTCCCGGTCGGCGAGCACGGCCAGGCAGGTGCCGGAGCCGGCGGCGGAGACGAAGACCAGGGCGGAGTCGAGCTCGACGACCACCTGCCGGACCTCGGCGCCGTCGCCGAACCGGGCGCCGGCGCTGCGGCCGAGGGAGTAGAGGCCGGAGGCGAGCGCGGCCATGTGGTCGGCGCTGTCGGCGTCGAGGCCGTGGACGCAGGTGACCAGCCCGTCGGCGGTGAGCAGGACGGCGCTGCGGGTGTAGGGGACGCGCTGCACGAGTCCGCCGAGCAGCCAGTCGAGTTCGGACAGCTGGGGGGTCTTCACGTCGCTGGGCATGGGGGGTGTGCTCCTTGCGGGTCTCGGCGTTCTCGGCGTTCTCGGCGGTTCTCTGTGGTGCTCTGCAGTTCTGTGCGGTGCTCTGCGCTTCTCTGCGCTCACGGGGCGCCCCGGGATCCACGGGTGCCCGGCGCGTCATGGGCCGGTCAGGAGTCCGGGGCCGGGTCCGGGTCCTCTTCGGACGCAGCCTGAGCGAGCCCGAAGCCGCGCCGGAACGCGGCCATGAGCTGGGGATCGTGGACGGGCTGCTCGCCGCCGCCCCCGGCCCGTACGACCGGCCCGGGCGCGTCGCGCAGCTGCGGGGCGAGGTGTTCCTGCGCCCGCCGCCGCGGCAGCGCAGGCCGGGCCGCGACACCGGCGGGCTCGTGCGCGGGACGCGGGACCACGCCCGGTGCCGACTCCGTCGACACGGGGCCTGCGGGTCGTACGGGCGGCTGGGGCGCGGCCGGGACGGGCTCGGTCAACGCGGGGCCTGCGTGGCGTCCGGGCAGCCGGGCCCCAGCGGGTGCCGGCTCCGCAGCCACCGGACCTGCCGACCGCACGGACGACTGAGCCGCGGCCGGTGCCGGCTCCGCGGACACGGAGCCCACAGGGTGCACGGGCGGCTGGGCCCCGGCCGGGGCAGGCTCCGCGGACACCGGACCTGCCCACCAAACGGACGGCTGACCCAGGCCAGGCTCCGGCTCCGGCTCCGGAGACACCGAGCCCGCGGGGCACACGAGCGACTGGGCACCAGCCGGGGCAGGCTCCGGAGACACCGGACTGGCCGGCCACACGGACGGCTGAGCCGCGCCGGGCTCCGGAGACACCGAGCCTGCGCGGCGCACGAGCGGCTGGGCACCGTCTGGGGCGGGGGCAGGGGACGCCGGCCCGGTGCCGTCGGGCTTCGGGGATACGGGATCGGCGTCGGCGGGCTGCGCGGAGGCCGGTGGCCACGTCTCGCTCCCCAGGGGCTCCGCAGGCGCGGTCGGCCGGGGACCGGCGCCGACGAGGTCCGGGGAGCCAGGAGCCCAGGACTCGCCGGGAGCCCGCGACGCGGGGGGCCAGGCCTCGGGGGCGGCGCCCCAGGGTGCGCCGGGCGCGAAGGCGGCGTCCGCCTGACGGGAAGTCCCCGAAGCGGTGGCATCCACGCCCGCCCCCGGCTGCGGGAAGTACCCGGGGGCGGCACCGGCACCGGGCCCGTCTGCGCGGTGTGGCTCACGCCCCGGACCGGCACCCGGCAGGTCCCCGTACGGCTGACGGTCAGCGGCCCCCGGCCCGACTTCGTGGCGCGACCCGCGCCCGCTACCGGCTCCCAGCCCGTCCCGGTAGTGCGACCCGCGCTGACCACCGGCGTCGGCTCGGTCCTCGTACGCCCGCTCGGCACCCTCTCCGGTGCCCGAGCCGTCTCCCGGCTGCTGCTCGGCACCAGCGTCGCCCGGGCCCGACGGACAGGCACCGGCACCTGCCGCTCCCCCGCCCTCCGGCCGGCCGGAGGGCGTTGCTGGGACGGCCCGGTGCCGCGCGCGGCCCGAAGCCCCCGTACGGCGCAGCGCACTCGGCTCAGCCCCCGCGGCCGGGGTCGGACCCGAGGCCGGAGCCGAGCCCGGAACCGCAGCCGGGCTCGCGCTCGCGGCATCCGGATCCGCCTCCGCGGCCGGAGCCACACCCGCAGTCGGGGCCAGGCCTGCGGCCGGGCTCGCGGTCGCGGCATCCGGCCCGTGCCAGCCGGCATCCGGCCCGTGCCAGCCGGCGCCCGGCGCCGGGGCCGCGCCGGTGCCGGTGCCGGTGCCGGGCCTAAGAGGGTGCGCCTCCGGCTCCGGACTGCGCACCGGGGCCGTGCCACCCGTTGGCTCCCCGGTCTCGCGGCCGGGACCGGCGGAGCCACTGGCGGCCCCGGTCGTCCGGGACTCCCGCTCGTGGCCCTCCCACACGTTCCCCGAGGGCGCGCCGCTCCCGCCCGGCCCGGCGACCGGGTCCGGAGCCGCGGCACCGGGTACGGGAGCCACGGCCCCCGGTGCGGGGACGGCTGCGCTCGCCCCTCGCCGGTCCCCGCGCCGCGGGCCGGCCGCCGCGTCTCCGCCCGCCGCCGGGCGGGGCACGCTCCGCGCCTGCTGCGGGATGGCCGCCTGTTCCACTGCCGAGGCGCGGACCCGGCGGGGCAGCGCGGTGCGCCCCACCGCGTCCCCGCCGGAAGCCGTACGCGGAGCCGTGTCCGTGGCCGAGGCCGGGTCCGTACGCGAAGCCGTGTCCGTACGCCGAGCCGTGTCCGCGGCCGCGTCCTCCCGGCCCGCGCCGGCACCGCTCACCTGACGCGAACCCCCGGCACGAGCAGTCCCCGCGTCCCCTAAGACCGCGGAACCTCCGCCCCGCGCCACAGCCGCCTCCCGGCCGGCCCGGAACTCCGCACCGCCCCCGGCAGCCCCCGCAGCCCCGACGCCGGAGGCAACCGGCCCCACCCCGGCAGCGCCCGCCCCACGGGCCGGTTCCAGCGGCGGCAGGGGCAGGCCCGTGCCCAGGCCCGTACCCGTGCCCGTCACGGTGGGGCGCGTCGCGTCGGCCGCGTCGGCGCCCAGCAGGTCCCGCGGGAGCACGAGCACCGCCAGGACTCCCCCGTAGATGTTGGACTTCAGCTCGACGGCGATGCCGTGCCGCCGGGCCAGCGCCGAGACGACGAACAGACCGATCCTGCCGTCGGCCAGCAGGTGCCGGACGCTGACCTGGTCCGGGTCGTCCAGCAGCGCGTTCATCCGGTGCTGCTCCTCAGCCGGCATGCCCAGGCCCCGGTCCTCCACCTCGATCGCGATGCCGGCCGTGACCCGCTCCGCGCGCAGCACGACGTCCGTGTCCGGCGGCGAGAACACCGTGGCGTTCTCGACGAGTTCGGCCAGCAGGTGCACCACGTCCGCGACGGCGTGCCCGCGTACGCTGCCGGCCGCCGGGGGCACCACCTTCACCCGCGTGTACTGCTCCACCTCCGCCACCGAGGACCGCAGCACCTCGCTGACGTCGATCGGCCGGGTCCACTGGCGCCGGGAGGCCGCGCCGCCCAGCACCGCGAGGTTCTCGGCGTGGCGGCGGATCCGGGTGGCCAGGTGGTCGACGTGGAACAGCTCCTTCAGCAGGTCCGGGTCCTCGACCGTGTCCTCCAGGCCGTCCAGCAGCTGGATCTCCCGGTGGACCAGCGACTGCAGGCGGCGGGCGAGGTTCACGAACACCTCGACCTTCTGGTCGCTGTCCGAGCGCCCGGCCAGGCCGGCCGCCCGCACCAGCGCGGCGTGCGCCTGCTCCCGGGCCTCCCGCAACTCCCCGGAGAGCGCGGCGAACTCGTCCGGCCCCGCCGGCTCGGCCGCCCGGCCCCGCTCGGCCACCCGGCCCCGCTCGACCCCCCGGCCCGGCTCGCGGGTCCGGCCCGGCTCGCCGGTCCGGCCCGGTTCCCCGGGCGGGGCCCCGCCCGCCCGGCGTTCCGGCACGGTCTCGCCCCGCTCCAGCCGGTCCAGTACGGTCCGCAGCTCCTGCTGCCCGCGCGCGCTGGACCGGCGCAGGGCCTCGCAGCGGTCGCGCACGGCGCGCGCGGCGCGGTGGGCTCCGAGCACGGCGGCGGTGAGCGCGGCCGCGAAGAGGAGCCCGCAACCGCTCAGAACAAGCCAGAGACGGCCGTCCGGCCGGGCGCCCAGCCGGAGGGTGAAGAGCACCGCGGCGGCGCCGCTCGAACCGGCGGCCAGGGTGGGCAGCACGGCCGCCCGGACGAGCAGCGGCGTGATCCGCCGGGGGGCTCCGGGAGACGCGGTCCTCGGCGAGGTGGTGTGACGGGCGGGGGTGCGGGGCCGGCGGCCGCCGTCCCGGCGGTCGGCCCGTCCCGGGCCGCGGTCGGGCCGCGCCGCGTGGTCGGGTCGTGCCGCGCGATCGGGGCGGGCCGCGCTGTCGCGGAGTCCGGACATCGTCGTCCTCGGTGCGTTCGGTACGTGGGGACCGGGTCGCGGGGACCCGGCGTTGATCACCGGGGATCCACGCTAGACCGCACGCTCCGCCCGCGGGCGCCCAGTTGGGGAACTTCACCGGGGTGCTTCCCGCTGGCGAAGGAGCGCTCGTACGCGAGCCCGAATGCGCCGGGGTGCGCACCACCCGGCCCCCGCCCGGCGTCCGGCCGACACCGGCGGCGCCCCCGCACCCGACGTGAAGTGGGCCACTTTCCGGGCCCGGAACGGGGTCCGGATCGACCGAATCATTTACGCCTTCCTACCTATTGACGGATTGTCACGTAAGCGCTCGGTGATACGATCACCGCGCAAAACAGGGCAGGCGGCTGAGCGCAAGGCGACACGCCGACTCAGGGGCGGCCCGGGCGGCATCCCCGTGCGGGCGGTCGCCGGCCCACCCGCAGAGGCGGGAATCAGCCACTGGCCGCCGGTCGCCTGAAGAGAGTCTTATGACGGAATACGTGCAGAACCCTGTGCTCTGGGCTCTGTTGGTCCTCGTTCTCGCCGCCATCGCCGTCATCGTCCGCCAGCGCAGGTCCGCGCGGGGCCTGCGGCACGAGATCGACGGGCTCAGGACCCACTACTCCGCCCTGGAGAACCGTTACACGCAGTCCGTCGCGGCCGCGCAGGACGAGGCCGAGGAGGGGACCAAGACCGTCCTCAAGTCCGCGATGCGGACGCTCCAGGGCCTCGCCGCCGAGCAGCAGTTGATCATCTCGCGGCTGCAGAGCAAGTACGGGGAGTCGGCGATGCTCCAGGACCTGCTGGAGATCGACCACGCCAACTCCCAGTTCGGCCGCCGCGCGCAGTCCATCGCCGTCCTGTGCGACGGCTGGCTGGGCCGGCACCGCGACATCGCGTCCGTGTACGACGTGGTCCGCAGCGCCCAGGGCAGGATCCGGCACTTCCGGCGCGTGGAGATCCTCTCCCGGGTCGACTTCGGCATCACCAGCCGGGCCGTGGAACCGGTGGCGCTGGCGCTGGCCGAGCTGCTGGACAACGCCACGAGCTACTCCAGCCCGGACACGGTCGTCGAGATCAACACCCGCACCGTTCCCAAGGGCGTCTGCATCGTCGTCGACGACGCCGGCGTCGGCATGAACGACGAGGAGCGGGCCCGCGCCGAGAAGCTGCTGACCAGCAACCGCGTCTCGGGCGTCTCCGGGCTCGGCAACCCGCCGCAGTTCGGCTTCGCCGTGATCGGCGTGCTGTGCGAGCGGTTCGGCTTCGAGGTGTCGGTGGACTCCTCCTCCCCGTACGGCGGTGTGCGCGCCGTACTCCTGCTGCCGCACGAACTGCTAACCGGCATGCCGGAGCAGAAGGCGCCCGCGCCCGCCGTGGCCGCCGGCTCCCTGCCGCCGCAGAGCGGCCCTGAGCCCGCCCCCGCGGTCTCCGCGACCGCCGACGGACTGCCGAAGCGCCGCCGCAAGCGGCCCATGTCCATCGTGCCGAGCAGCACGCCCGCCGCGTCTGCCCCCGGCCGCAGCGGTGCGGAGACCGCCGCGATCATGAGCGCCTTCCAGCGGGGGACGAGGTCCGGCCGGGCCACGGACCCGGACGCCCTGGACCCGACCAGCACCACCCACGGCCCAAGCAGCGAAGGACATGAGGTTTCGTGAACGACGATCTGTCATGGATGCTCGACAGCGCCCTGGAGATACCCGGGGCGCTGCATGCGGTCCTGATCTCCGCGGACGGGCTGCTGATGGCCCGTACGAAGGACTACGACAAGGACAACGCCGACCGGGTCGCCGCGGCGATGAGCGGCGTGCAGTCCCTGAGCCGCTCGCTCGGGTTCTTCTGTGAGGACCCGCGGGCGCAGTGGCGGCAGACGCTGGTCGAGTTCGACGGCGGCTGGGTCTTCCTGATCTCCGCCGGGGAGGGCGCCTACCTGGGCGTCTCCGCCACGCAGGACGTCGACATGGCGGACATCACCTTCCGCATGCAGCAGCTCGTCGGCCAGCTCGGCAAGGCGCTGACCACGCCGCCGCGCGAGAACCTCGGCACGTACTCATGACGGGCCGCGAGGAGTGGGGTCCCGAGGCCGCGGATTTAGTGCGTCCGTACGTCATCACCAAGGGACGCGGCCTGCCCGACGAGGAGCAGCTGTCCCTGATCACGCTGGTGACGGCGGCGCCCGAGGGCGGGCAGCGGCCGACCCGGCTGTCCCCCGAGGAGCAGCGGCTGCTGGACATCTGCTCCGCCGGCTACCTGTCGGTGGCCGAGATCGCGGGGCACACGCGGCTGCCGCTGGGTGTGGTGAAGATCGTCCTCGCCTCGCTGGCCGAGGGCGGCTACCTCGTCACCCGTCCCCCGGTGGAGCGTGCCGCCCTCGCCGACAAGGAGATCCTCCAGGAGGTGCTCAATGGGCTCCGCGCCAAGTTTGGCTGAACAGGTCTACGTCCGCGGCGGTGCGACGCAGATCCCGGTGAAGATCCTCGTCGTCGGGCACTTCGCCGTGGGCAAGACCACGTTCATCGGCGCGATCTCCGAGATCGAGCCGCTGTCCACCGAGGAGACGATGACCCGCGCCGCGGAGCACATCGACGACCTCAAGGGGGTCCGGAGCAAGACCACCACCACGGTGGCCATGGACTTCGGGCGCCTGACCATCAGCGACCGCATCGTGCTGTACCTGTTCGGGACCCCCGGCCAGGTGCGGTTCGTCCAGATGTGGGAGGACCTCGCGCGCGGTGCCCTCGGTGCGCTGGTCCTCGTCGACCCCGAGCGCCTCGCGGACTCGTTCGCGGTCGTCGACCTGATCGAGCAGTACGGACTGGACTACGCCGTGGCCGTCAACCACTTCGACGGTACGCCGGTCCGGGACGAGGCGGCGCTGCGCGAGGCGCTGGACCTGCTCGACGACACCCCCGTCGTCACCTGTGACGCGCGCGACGAGCGGTCGTCCGCCGCCGCACTGACCACCCTCGTCCGCTACCTGCTCGACCGTGCCCAACAGGAGCATTGATCCCCCCATGGACGCTCAGACCCCCACTCCGGTCCCGCCGCCCGGCTGCCCCGCCCACACTCCGGGCGGCCGGGTTCCGCTGTACGGACCGGAGTTCGCGGCGGACCCGCAGGCGTACTACGACTACCTGCGCCACTACGGGCCGACCGCGCCCGTGGAGCTGGCCCCGGGCGTCGAGGCCACCCTGGTGACCGACTACCCGACCGCGCTCCACCTGCTCCAGGACAACGGCTCGTTCCGCAAGGACGCGCGCCGCTGGCGGGCCTTCAACGAGGGCCTCGTCCCGCCGGACAGCCCGGTCGCGCCGCTCCTGGCGTACCGGCCCAACTGCATGTTCAGCGACGGCGCCGAGCACCTGCGGCTCCGTCAGGCGATCACCGACAGCATGGCGCGGGTCGACATGAACCGGCTGAGCAGGAGCACCGAGCAGATCTCGGACTACCTGATCTCGCAGTTCGGTGCGCGCGGCTCGGCCGACCTGCTCGGCGACTACGCGCGGCAGCTGCCGCTGTTCGTGTTCAACCAGCTCTTCGGCTGCCCCGCGGACGTGGGCGACCGCGTGCTGTTCGGCATCTCCGGGATGTTCGACGGGGTCAACGCCGAGAAGGCGACCGAGGTGCTGTTCCAGGCCGTGCACGAGCTGGTCGCGCTGAAGCGCGCCCGGCCCGGCGAGGACGTGACCTCGTGGCTGATGCAGCACCAGGCCCGGCTGACGGACGAGGAGATGGTGCACCAGCTCGCGCTGCTGCTGGGCGCGGGCGCGGAGCCCCTGCGCAACCTCATCGGCAACACCCTGCACCGGCTGCTGACCGACGACCGGTACGCGGACGGGGGCGGCCTGATCGGCGAGGCCCTCGACGACACGCTGTGGGACAACCCGCCCATGGCCAACTACGCACCGCACTACCCGGCCGCCGACATGGAGTTCGCGGGGCAGCACGTGCGCGCGGGCGACCTGATGCTGGTCAGCTTCGCCGCGGCCAACACCGGTCCGGCGCTGGCCGCTTCGCGCCAGGCCGGGAGCAACCGGTCCCACCTGGCGTGGAGCGCCGGTCCCCACGGCTGTCCGTCGAAGGACCCGGCGCGGCACATCACCGTCACGGCCGTCGAGCACCTGTTCAACCGGCTGCCTGACGTCCAGCTGGCCGTCCCCGAGGACAGCCTGGTCTGGCGTCCGGGCCCGTTCAACCGTGCCCTGGCCGCCCTGCCGGCCCGTTTCACCCCCGTCTCGGCCTCCCCGCGCACCGCGGGCACCGGGTCCGAAGGGACTGCGGCACAGGAGGAGCAGGGTGCGGCCGCGAGGGGCGAACGCACCGGCCGCTGGAGCCAGTTCCTCAAGTGGCTGGTGAAGTGAGGCAGGGGTGAACCGCAGCCTCCGGATGGCGGCATGACGGTTCGAACACGGGGTAATGATCACCGCGTTGTTGTCCGTGATGCCACCGAGGCTGAGGAGTTCCCGTGGACCACAGATCCACCGACGTCGTCTGGATACCGACCCACCGTGGCGGTCAGCGCCCCGACACCCGCCCCCGCCGGCGGGTGTCGTCCTGTGGCCCCGGTTCCCTGACGGGGGCCGCCGGCGGGGCGCTGCCGGGGGCCGGGACGCTCGGTGGGTTCACGGCGGACCAGCTGCTGCGGCTGTGCGAGGTCGCGGGGCTGGGTGCGGACGACGCGGAGGCGTACGCGCACACGCTGGTGTCGGCGCTGGGTCCGGCGGCGGAGCGGCCGCTGGACCTGCCGCCGCCGAACCGTACGTACCTCTCCGACGACCACACGCCGGTCGAGTTCTCCCTGTCGTTCACGCGGGGCGGCACGCCGGCGCTGCGGGTGCTCCTGGAGCCGGGCTGCGGTGTGGGCAGCCCGGCGGAGAACGGGCGGGCCGGGCTGCGGGCCGTCCGGGAGATGGCCCGGCGTTGGAACTTCTCCACGGACCGGCTGGACGACCTGGCCGACCTCTTCTTCCCTGCCGGTCCGCAGGGGCCGTTCGCGCTCTGGTGCGCGCTGGAGCTGGTGCCGGGCGGCGTGCCCCGGGTGAAGGTGTACCTGAACCCCGCGGCGTCCGGGCAGGAACGTTCCGCCGAGACGGTGCGGGAGGCGCTGCGGCGGCTGGGCCACGACCGGGCGTACGCCGCACTGCCGGAGGCCGACGGGTACCCGTTCCTCGCCCTGGACCTGGGCGACTGGGCCGCGCCCCGGGTAAAGGTCTACCTCAGGCACCTGGGGCTGTCGGCGGCCGACGCGGGTGGCCTGTGCCGGATGGCCCCGGGCCCGGGCACCGGTGAAATCGAGGAGTTCTTCGGCGTCTCCGCGGGTGCGGCGGAGGCCGGGGGGCAGGGCTGGAGCCTGCCGCTCGACCGGCGTCCCGGCCTCTCCTGCCACTCCTTCACCGAGGCGGGCGCCGGCCTGCCCAGCGGGTTCACCCTGCACATTCCGGTGCGCGACCACGTACGGGACGACGCCGAGGCCCTCGCCCGCGCCGAGGCCCTGCTCGGCCGGTACGGCATGGACCCGGCCCCCCTCGCCCGCGCCCTCTCCGCCCTCACCGCCCGTCCTCTGACCGACGGCACCGGCCTCATCGCCTACCTGGCCCTGGCCCACCAGCGCGGCTGCCCGCCGAGGATCACGGCCTACGTCTCCTCGGAGGCCTACGCGGTCCGCCCCCCCCGTCCCCGCCCCTGCACGCCGCGGCGCAGTAGGCCCGTCGGGGTGGCCGGGAGCGTGATCGAACGGGCTGACGCCGTACGCATCGTGGAGGAAGAGCTGGCGCGCGGCCACCGGGCGCGGCCCGCGGCCGGCGGCGGGCGCCTCCCGCGCAGGCTGGTGGTGTTGCGGGTGGACGAGCACGAGCTGGTCTGGAAGGTCTACGTCCAGTCCGAGGAGTACGTGCGGACCGGCGCCCGCAGGTCGATGCTGGTGGGGCACGGCCCCTACCTGGTCGACCGCGCCGACGGCGGCCTCCACTCCATCGGTGCCGTCTCCGAGGTCACCGGGGCGTGGGAGGACGACTACCGCGTCCGCATCCGCGGGCTGCCGGCCCGTACTCCGGCCCGGCCCGTCAGCCGGGTCGACGCCGTGCGCAGCCGCGGCGTCGACCCGGACTTCTGAGCGCCGGGCGGGCTCCCTGTCATCCGCCCGGGGAAACGACACCTTGCAGGGTCCGGGGCAGGGGGTAGGTGCGCTCCGCGGGGAACAGCCGTTGGGCCTTGGCGGCGTGCCCGGTCTGCATCAGTGCCGAGGCCTTGCGGACCTGGGGGGTGAGGTCGGTGAGACCGACGGTCCAGTCGTCGGTGAAGGTGCGGATCAGGTGGCGGCCGACGCCGACCTGGATGCTGTAGTGGTTCAGTGCCGCCCCGCGCGCCGAGCGTTCCGGGTCCCACTGGACGTGCACGGCAGCCCGGGCGACGGCCGCCGGGTCGGCGGTCGTCAGCACGGCCCGGGACAGGGCCTCCTCCCAGCCCTCCCGGGTGATCCGCACGGCGAGAACACGTTCCTGACCCGGTTTGCGGGCCCAGTTGCTGCGGTGCATCAGCCACGTGAACGAGGGCTTGATCCAGGTCATCCGGTGGAACGAGAACGGTTCGACGAAGCGGCCCGCCCGCAGTGCCGCCTCGGCGATGGCAGGCGGGTACGCCTGGTAGACCACGATCGTGTGGGCGTCGTAGTCGGCACGGATCTGGTACTGGGGCGTCATGCGCCGCACCCTGCCACCTGGCCGGCCGGCGGGGCGAGCCGATTTCGCCTCCCCGGGGGCGGTTCACGCGCGCTGCTCACTTCCGCTGCGCGGCCCCGTCGAGCAGGGACCCCATCTCCCGCAGGTACGGGCCCACGTCGACCTGGATCGACGTGCCGCCCTCCGCCGTGCCGTAGCGGGCGGCGATGGCGGTCAGGTACGCGGTGATCTCCTCCCGCATCGCCGCGGCCGGGGGCAGTTCCGCCGTGCCCGAGACCAGGCGGGCGACCCAGCGCGACTGGGCCTCGACGAGGCGGGTGATCGCGCCCACCGGGCGGACCAGGCCGATGAAGTACAGGCCCGGACGGTCGGGGGCGACGACCCGCCGGTACAGCTCGACCGCCCCGGACGGCCCGATCGGGCAGCCCGCGTCCAGGAACGGGAAGTCCATCCGGTAGCCCGTGCAGTAGACGATCGCGTCGGCCTCCTCCGAGCTGCCGTCGGTGAAGACGACCCGCTGACCGTCGAGGTGGTCGATGCCCGGCCGGGGGGTCACCGCCCCGTGCCGGATCCGGCTGAGCAGTTCGTCGGAGATGGTGACGGGCGAGGAGAAGATCGGGTGGTCCGGCTCGGGCAGCCCGTAGTCCGAGAGCCTGCCCCGGGCGCAGAGCAGGGCCCGCTCGACGAAGGCGATCTGCTCGGACAGCGACATCGCGGTGAACCAGGGCTCCTCGGCCATCTGGTCGACGGACCTGCCGTACAGCTGCTTGGGGACGATGTGCAGCCCGCGGCGCACCGAGAGGGCGGTCCGCGCGGCGTGCCGGGACAGGTCGGCGGCGATGTCCACGGCCGAGGCACCGAGGCCCACCACGACGACGCGCTGCCCGCGGTAGTCCGCGCCGTCGTGGTAGTCCAGGGCGTGCAGGATCGTTCCGGCGAAGGAGTCGGCGCCCGGCGGCGCGGGCTTCGGCAGCGTCGGCACGTCGTTGTGCCCCGAGGCGACGACCACGTGCCGGAAGCGCCGGGAGGTCTGCGCCCCGGACGCGTCCCGGCTGACCACCGTCCAGGTCGCGTCCGGCGCCTGGCGTACGGAGAGCACCTCGGTGCCGAACTCGATGCGGTCCAGGAGCCCGGCCCACTCGGCGAACGACCGCAGGTAGGCGGCGACATCGCTGTGCCGGGGGTACTGCGGGAGGGTGTCCGGCATCGGGAAGTCGGTGTAACCGGTCAGCTGCCGGGCGGTGTTGAGGTGCAGCGACGCGTACCCGGGACCGGTCTCCCCGGCTCCGGGGCGGCGCCAGATGCCGCCGGCGTCCGGCGCCTTCTCCAGGCACACGAACGCCGCCCCGTCAGCCGCCAGCGCGTGCGCGGCCGCCAGTCCCGACAGGCCCGCACCGATCACGCACACGCCCAGGGTCTCTCCCACGGGTGCTCCCTTCCGGTCTCCAGCTCGTGATCATGCCATCGCACAGGAGTCCGCAACAGGGCTTGTGGAGGCGTCTGTTCCGCCACCGTGGCGCGTTTCCCACCCCGCCTCAGAGGGCCGCGGGGCGGCCCGCGACCAGGTGGAGGCGGTCCCCGGGGAAGGCGTCCCGCAGCACCGGGTCGTGGGTCACGAGGACGACCGCGCCCGGGTAGCGGGCCAGCGCCTCCTGGAACTCGTCGGTCAGCGCCGGGGCGATGTGGTTCGTCGGCTCGTCCAGCACGAGCAGCCCGGCCGGCCGGGACACCAGGCGGGCCAGCTCGATCCGGCGCCGCTGGCCCGCCGACAGGCCCCGGGCCGGGAGCAGCAGGTCCTCGGCCCGGAACAGGCCCATGGCCAGGAGCTCCGCCGCGTGCTCCGCCGCCGGACCGGGGCGCCCGGCCGCGTACCCGGAGAGCAGCGTGGCGCCGGGGTCCGCGGGCGGCGGCGCCGGCTCCTGCGGGAGGTAGCCGACCCGCGCCCTGACCGTGACCCGCCCGGCGTCCGCCCGCCGTACGCCGGCCAGGAGCCGCAGCAGCGTCGTCTTGCCGGCCCCGTTGGCGCCGGACACCAGCAGGCGGCCGCCGGGCGGCACGCGCAGCGCCGGCACGCGCAGCAGGTCCCCGACCACCACGCCCTCGGCCTCGACCACGGGCGGTACGGGCATGTCGGCACCCGGCACGCCGGGCGGCCGGGCCGCACCCTGCACCGGGCCGTCCGGCACCTTGCCCGCACCCTGCACCGGGCCGTCCGGCACCTTGCCCGCGTCCGGCACCGGGCCCTCCGGTACGCGGCCCGCGTCCTGCACCGGGTCCGTTCCCCGCACCGCCCCCGTACCCGGCCGGGCCGGAGCCCCCGCGGGCACCGTGCGCAGCTCGGCGGTGAACCGGAGCGGCACCGGGGGCGGCGGAACCGGGTGCGCCCGCAGGTCGTCCAGGCGGGCGCGGGCGGCCCGTACCCGGCCGGACAGCTTGGCCTCCGAGGACCTGCGGTGCTTGCCGAAGCCCTGCCGGGGGTTCTTGCCGGTCCGCGCGAGCCGGGTGCCGGACGCGTCGACGAGCGCCTCGGCCCGGGCCGTCTCCTCCCGCCACTCGCGGTGCTCCTGCGCCAGCCGGCGCCGTTCGGCCTCCCGGGCGGCCCGGTAGCCTTCCCAGCCGTCGCCGTACCGCCGCACGGTGCGGGTGTCCGCGTCGACCTCCAGGACGGCGGTGGCGTACTCCCGCAGGAAGGCCCGGTCGTGGGTGACGACCAGGACGGTGCCGCGGTGGGCGCTCAGACGCCGCCGCAGCCAGTGCACGGCGTCGCCGTCGAGGTGGTTCGTGGGCTCGTCCAGGAGCAGCAGGCCGGCACCCGAGCAGAGCGCGCCGGCGAGGTCCAGCCGGGAGCGTTCCCCGCCGGACAGGGTGCCCAGGGGGCGGTCCCGGCCGATGCCGCCGACCCCGAGGCCGCCGAGGGCGGCGGCGATCCGCGCGTCCGCCTCGTACCCGCCGCGCCGCGCGAAGTCCTCCAGCAGCTCGCCGTAGCGGGCGAGTTCGGCGGGGCCGGCGCCGGCGAGGGCCTCCTCGGCGCGGCGCAGGGTGCGTTCCAGGGCCCGCAGTCCGGCGAGGGCCGCGTCGACGGCGTCCTGGACGGTGGCCGTGGGCGGCAGGGCGGAGGTCTGGG
Organism: Streptomyces sp. NPDC101118; assembly: GCF_044759445.1. Taxonomy (NCBI): domain Bacteria; kingdom Bacillati; phylum Actinomycetota; class Actinomycetes; order Kitasatosporales; family Streptomycetaceae; genus Streptomyces; species Streptomyces sp. NPDC101118. Next base: position 68,287 of record NZ_JBIVZG010000015.1, read on the forward strand.
CGAGGTGGGCGACCCCGCCGGCGGCCCGGACGGTGATCTCCCCCTCGTCGGGGGTGTCGAGGCCGGCGAGGAGCCGGATCAGCGTGGACTTGCCCGACCCGTTCTCGCCGACGACGGCGACGCGCTCGCCGGGGCGGACGGTGAAGGAGACCCGGTCGAGGACGCGGCGGGGTCCGAAGTCCTTGGACAGCCCGCGGACGGCGAGCTGGGACCGTTCGGCGGGCGTGCCGGCGGGCGCGGAGGCCGGGGCGGGACCGCGGGCCGGGGCGGGAGCGGGGGCGGGAGCCTCGACGGCGGAGGGGACGGGTGCCGGGGCGGGCCGGCGGGCGGCGCGTTCGCGCATGGTTCTTCCCTGACGTGGGTGCGGCCGGCCCGGGTGGAGGGGCGCGGCGGCGATGGGCACGGGACGTCGTGTGGGAGCGCCGGGGAGCCCGCGCACGCGCCTCGGGGGGCGCGGCCGGACGGTCAGGCGTCCCGGGTCCCGGGAATCAGAGGAAGAAGTGGAAGCTGCCCATGCGCCCACCGTAGCCGAGCCTCCGAGACCGGGGCATGCCCTTTTCGCCCGGCTTCCGTACGCCCGTACCGGTGAGGTCCGGCGCGGTGTCGAGGATCGCGGACCGGCTCCGACGTCTCCTGTGCACCGGCCCCGCGGCACGCGACGGGACGACGGAGCGGACCGCCGGAGCAGGCGGAACGGACGGAACAGACGGAACAGACGGACGACACGGAGGAACGTCATGAAGTACCTGGTGATGGTGCAGGGCGCGCAGGCCGACTACGACGCCATGAACGGCCGGGCCTCGGCGCACAGCCCGGCCTGGAGCGAGTCCGAGCTGAAGGCGATGTTCGCCCACATGAACGCGATCAACGACGACCTGGCGGAGTCCGGGGAGCTGGTCGACGCACAGGGCCTCACGGAGCCCGCGAGGACCCGGCACGTGACCGCGGACACGGAGGGCCGGCCGGTCGTGACCGACGGACCGTACGGGGAGACGAAGGAGGTGCTCGCCGGGTACTGGGTGCTCGACTGCGAGAGCCTGGGGAGGGTGACGGAGATCGCGGCGCGGGTGGCGCGCTGCCCGGTGCCGTCCGGCGCCCCCGTCTTCCCGGTCGTGATCCGGGAGATCGACGAGGCCGGTGGCGGCGACCTGGGCGGAGGCGAGACCGGTTGACCGGACCCGGGCCCGGCCCGCGGGACGTCGAGGACCTGCTGCGGCTGCACGCGCCGCAGGTCCTCGGCGCACTCGTGCGCCGGTACGGGCACTTCGACGCCGCCGAGGACGCCGTACAGGAGGCGCTGCTCGCCGCGGCCGGCCAGTGGCCCCGGGACGGGGTGCCGGCCAATCCGCGCGGCTGGCTGATCCGGGTGGCGTCCCGCCGCCTCACGGACGCACTGCGGGCGGAGGCGGCGCGGGCCCGGCGCGAGGAGCGGGCGGTGCGGCTCGAACCCCGCGAGGTCCGGGCGGCGCCGGCCGACGACGACGCGCTCACCCTGCTCTTCCTGTGCTGCGACCCGGGGCTGCCGCCGGCCGGGCGGGTCGCGCTGACGCTGCGGGCCGTGGGCGGGCTGACGACGGCGGAGATCGCCCGCGCCCACCTCGTCCCCGAGGCGACGATGGCCCAGCGGATCAGCCGGGCCAAGGCGCGGCTGAGGGAGGCCGGGGCCGACCGGACCTTCCGCCCGCCCGGACCGGAGGACCGCGACGCCCGCCTGGCATCGGTCCTCCAGGTGCTCTACCTGATCTTCAACGAGGGGTACACCGCCACCTCGGGGCCCGCCCTCCACCGCGCCGACCTGGCCCGGGAGGCCATCCGCCTGACCCGCACCGTCCGCAGGCTGCTGCCCCGCGAGGGCGCGGTGACGGGCCTGCTCGCCCTGATGCTGCTCACCGAGGCGCGCAGCGCGGCCCGCACCGGGCCGCACGGCGAGCTGGTGCCGCTCGACGAGCAGGACCGCACCCGGTGGGACAGGGCGGCGATCGCCGAGGGGACCGCCCTGGTCGAGGAGGCGCTGACGGAGGGCCCGCCCGGCCCGTACCAGCTCCAGGCGGCGATCGCCGCGCTGCACGACGAGGCCCCGGACGCGGCGGGGACGGACTGGCCCCAGATCCTCGCCCTGTACGACGTCCTGGTGGCCCGGTCGCCCGGCCCCGACCCGATGGCGGAGCTCGGCCGGGCGGTCGCCCTGGCGATGGTCGAGGGCCCGGAGGCGGGGCTGGCCGCGCTGGCCGCCCTGGAACCCCGCCTCGCCCGCTCCCACCGCCTGGCGGCCGTCCGCGGCCACCTCCTCGAACGCGCCGGCGACCCGAAGGGCGCCGCCGGGGCCTATCGCGCGGCCGCCCGCGCCACCCTCAGCCTCCCGGAGCGCCGCTACCTCCAGACCCGGGCCGCCCGCCTCGACCCGTGACCGGCACCGCCGCGCCCGCCCAGGGGCCGCGCGACGCGGAACCGACCACACCGCCGCGGTCCCGCGCCCACACCCGACCGGCACATAACCTTCCGGAACCGACCATCCGTCACATCGGGAGCGACCGTGCCTTCTCGCCTCAACCCGTACATCAGCTTCGACGGCGACGCGAAGTCCGCCATGGAGTTCTACAAGGAGGTCTTCGGCGGCGAGCTGGCCGTCCACACCTACGGCGGCTTCGGGGGCGAGGCGCCCCCGGGATACGAGGACAAGATCATGCACGGCATGCTGGAGACGCCCGGCGGCTTCACCCTGATGGGCGCCGACAACCCGCCCGGCATGCCGCTGAACGCCGGCAACAACATCGCCGTGAGCCTGAGCGGCGACGACGCGGACGAACTCCGCGGCTACTGGGACAAGCTGTCCGCCGCCGGCACCGTGTCCGTCCCCCTGGAGAAGCAGATGTGGGGAGACGTCTTCGGCATGTGCACCGACCGCTTCGGCATCACGTGGATGGTCAACATCGCCGGCGGACAACAGCCCTGACCCGAAACACGCGAGCGGGCCGCCCGGGCCTGCCGGGCGGCCCGCTCGCGTACGCCGCTACCGGTCGCCCGCGAGGTCCAGGTCTTCCCTGAGCTCCTCGTGGGCCGGGCCGGCCGGCTGGTCCGGTCCGGCGGCCGGCTCACGGCGCGTCCAGGTGCGCGGTGCCTCGTGGGCCACCGGGGACCACCAGCGCTCCACCGGGAGCCTGCCGGCGGGTTCGAAGGGTTCGCCCGGGCGTGGGGCCGCGACCGGCTGGCCCGCGCCCTCGCCCTCGTCCGCCGTCCACTCGCCCGGTTCCGACCACGCGTGCGGGGCCAGGTTGAAGGTGCCCCAGTGGATCGGCAGCAGCACGCCGTGCGGCCGGCCGCCCTGGAGGTCCAGGTGGGCCCGCATGCCCTCCTCGGGGGTCATGTGGATGTCCGGCCAGAAGTCGCTGTAGGCACCGATCTGGATCATCGTGGCGTCGAAGGGGCCGTGGGCGGCGCCGATCTCGGCGAAGCCGGGGAAGTAGCCGGTGTCGCCGCTGTGGTAGATCCGGTGCTCGTCGCCGGCCACCACCCAGGAGGCCCACAGCGTGTGCTGGGTGTTGCGCAGGCCCCGGCCGCAGAAGTGCCGGGCCGGGGTCGCGGTGAGCGTCAGGCCGCCGACCTTGGTGCTCTCGTGCCAGTCCAGCTCGCGCAGCCGGTCGGCCGGCACGCCCCAGCGCTCCAGGTGGGCCCCGACGCCCAGCGGGACGGCGAAGACGGTGTCGGTGGCGGCCAGCGCCTTGATCGTCGGCAGGTCGAGGTGGTCGTAGTGGTCGTGGGAGATCACGACCACGTCCACCGGGCCGAGGGCGGCCAGCGGCACCGGCACCGCGTGCAGCCGCTTGGGCCCCGCGAAGGGGAACGGGGAGCAGCGGTCGCCCCAGACCGGGTCGAAGAGCACCCGGTGCCCGTCGATCTCCGCGAGCACGCTGGAGTGGCCCATCCAGGTCAGCCGCAGACCGGTGGCCGGCGGCCGGGCGATGTCGGCCAGGGTGGTGGGGTGCACCGGGATCGGCGCGCTGGGCGTGCGCCGGACCCGCTCCTCCTTGCGGAAATAGATCTTGGCGAAGGCGAGCGCCGAGCCGCTCGGCCGCTCCCGGGTGCCCACCGGGTTCTGGAAGACGCCGTCGGCGAAGTGCGGCGAGCGGAGGATCCGCTCCATCCGCTCTCCGGACGGGTCCGCGCCGAAGGCCTCGGGCCGCAGCGCGCGCAGCCCTGCGCGCAGGGGACGGGAGCCGGTCAAGGCGCCTCCTGTGACGATGGGACGTGGGTGTGCTCTGCCCTTCCCAACGTGCGCGCGCGCCGAAGGATTCCGGCCGCGCCACGCGAAACGGACGCCTCCGCTCCCCCGCCTGCCTCCCGCGCTTCCCCCGCCTGCCCCCGTCGCTCCCCCGCCTGCCCCCGTCGCTCCCCCGGCCGCGTCCCGCGCTCCTCCCGGCGGGCTTCCCGCGGGAGCCGTCACCGGGCCGGGCGCGCCCCTCTCCCGTACGGGCGCGCCCACCCGGAGCGGTGCCGTGCCGACCGCTCCACCTCTACAGCGGCAGCAGGTCGGGCCGCTTCGGCTCGACGTGGTCGCCGGAGGACTCGCCGCGCAGCCGCCGGCCGATCCACGGTACGAGGTGCTCGCGCGCCCACTGGATGTTGTCGCGGGTGACCTCGGCGGAGCCGCGGGGCTCCATCGGCGGCCAGGGCTGGTCCGGGTCGGCGGGCACCTCCAGGCCGAGGACCTGCGCGGCGCGCAGCGCGACCCGGGTGTGGCCCTCCGGGGACAGGTGGAGCCGGTCGTCGTCCCAGGCCCGCCGGTCCTGTACGGACTTCAGCGACCAGAGGTCGAGGACGGGGCAGCCGTACCGGTCGGCGATCGAGCGGACGTGCGCGGTGTACGTGGCGACCTTGCCGCGCAGGTGACGCAGGACCGGTACGCCGCGGGTGTCGAAGCCCGTGGTGATCATGACGGTGGGCACGGCGCCGGTGAGGTCGGCGACGGCCGCCTCGAACCGCTCGGCGACGGCGTCGGGGTCGCTGCCGGGGCGGATGATGTCGTTGCCGCCCGCACAGAAGGTGACCAGGTCGGGCGCGAGCTCCTTGGCCCGGGGGACCTGCTCGGCCACGATCTGGTCCAGCAGCCGGCCGCGTACGGCGAGGTTGGCGTACCGGAAGTCGTGCTCGTCACGGCGGTCGGCGAGCAGCACCGCCAGCCGGTCGGCCCAGCCGAGGAAGGCGCCGTCGGGACCGGGGTCTCCGACGCCCTCGGTGAAGCTGTCCCCGATCGCGGCGTACGAGCCGATGGGGAGGGTGGATACGGGTGCTGTTGCTGTTGAAGGTGTCGATTCTCCTGCCACGGGAGCACATCCTTCACCGAAGGATGTGACCTACGCGACCGTAGGAAGGGGTTGACGCGGGGTGATCTGGACCACCCGGTCAGTTTGGCCGAAAACAGCCGTACGACCGGGACCCCCCTCGGGACCCGGTCGCACGGCTGCCTCAGTGGACGCGTCGGACGCGTCGGACGCGTCGGGCGCGCCGGCGGACGCGGCTCAGACGCTGACGCCCTTGTCCCGCAGGTAGGCCAGCGGGTCGATGTCGTCGCCGTAGCTCGGGCCCGTGCGGATCTCGAAGTGCAGGTGCGGGCCGGTGGAGTTGCCCGTGGAGCCGGAGAGGCCGATGCTGTCGCCGGCGCCGACCGACTGGCCCGCGGAGACGTTGAGCGAGGACAGGTGGGCGTACTGGGAGTAGCGGCCGTCCTCGTGCCGGATGATCACCTCGTTGCCGTACGCGCCGCCCCAGCCGGCGGAGACCACGGTGCCCGCGCCGACCGCGCGGACGGTGGTGCCGGAGCCGACCGAGAAGTCGACGCCCGTGTGGTAGCCGCTGGCCCACATGCCGCCGCCGGCCCGGTAGGAGGTGCTGATGCCGCCGCTGACCGGGGCGACGAACCCGGCGCCGCTCACCGCGGTGGTGGAACGCTGGGTGGAACGGCTGGCGGTGGCCGCGGACCGGTCGGCGCCGGTGTCTTCGGCGACGGCCTTGGGCTCGGCCTTCCGGACGGCCTTCTTCTGGGTCTTCTCCGGGGCCTTCTTCGCCGGCTTGGGCGCGGCCGCGGGCTTCGCCGGGGCCTCGGCCGCCTTCGGCGCGGCCGCGGCGCCGAGGGTCAGCTCCAGGCCGGGGTGGATCAGGGAGGGGTTGCCGCCGACGGCCGCGCGGTTGTCGGCGTACAGCTTCTGCCAGCCGCCGCTCAGGTGGTGCTCGGACGCGATCTTGGAGAGGTGGTCGCCGGCCACCACGGTGTACGTGACGGGGGCGGCCTGCGGGACCGCGGCCGGGACGGCGGCCGGGGCGGCGTGGGCGGCCTGGGGGGCCTGCGCGGGCAGCGCCTGCGGGGCGGCGGCCGGCCCGGCGGCGTGGGCGCCGGAGGCCCCCATCAGCGGCAGCGCGAGGGCGGCGCCTCCGGTACCGGCGGCGACGAAACCGCGGGTTATCGGGCTGGACTTGGGACGGCGGTGCTTACCCTTTCCGGGCATGGCGCATTCCTCTCCGGCGCCTGCGAGGTGAGCTGTCGGGTTCGGGCTGGAGATGCCCGGCCGCACGGGTGCGGCTTCACCCCGAGCCGGCCGCGAGAAGATCGCGTCCGGCGGCTTACCTGGTTCCCCCGCTCCTGCCGCACGAGTGGTCGGGTGCGGTTTCCGGGGGCGGCAGGATTCGGCGTTCCACCCGGATCGACGGCGACGGTAATCCAGCGCCCGCAGACGGAACAAGCCGTGAATTCCCCTTGGGAATCACCCGGATGAATGATCGACGGAATTCCCGTCACACTCCGTCCATTGCGGACGTGTAACAGCCAGCACTACAGCGGAATTCGGGATTCCACCGCAGCCACTCACGGTCACCGTATGATCTGCCTCACGAGGAGGTCGCACATCTGCCGCCTCATTGCGGTAACTTGACGCCAAGTAGTGCAATTCGGACATGTCCCCCGAGCCGCCAGGAGCCCCCACGTGACCCAGCAGATACCCCAGGCGCCGTCGACCGAGCCGGAGCTGACCGGCGTGCGCAACTTCCGCGATGTGGGCGGACTTCCGACCACAGATGGACGGAGGGTGCGAACGGGGCGTCTGTTCCGAAGCGGACATCTGGCACATGCCACCGATACCGATGCGCACTACCTCGCATCGCTCGGACTCCACACCGTCTTCGACTTCCGCAACGCCGCCGACAAGGCGCTCGAAGGTCCCGACGTCGACCTGCCGGGCGTGCGCAACGTCAACATCCCGCTCTCCGACCCGGCCGACGGCAAGGAGTTCTGGAAGATGGTCCGCGACGGCGACCTGACCCAGCTGGAGGAGGTCCTGGGTGACGGCCGTGCCGCGGCGCGCATGTCCGCCTCGTACCGCAAGATGATCAAGGAGCGGACGGCCGAGCACAGCAGGGTGGTGCACGCCCTCGCCGAGGACAGCGTCCCCGCGCTCATGCACTGCGCGGCCGGCAAGGACCGGGCCGGCCTCTCCATCGCGGTCACCCTGCTCGCGCTCGGCGTGGAGCGCGGGGCGATCGTCACGGACTACCTGGAGTCGAACGCCCCGCACCGCCGGTACCGCGTCCGCCGCGGCAGCGATGCCCCCGAGGCCCGCTCCCCCGAGGTGATGGCGCTGCTCAGCCCGCTCTTCGACGCGCGGGCCGAGTACCTGGAGGCGGCCTTCGCCACCATCGACGAGGTCTGGGGCGGGGTCGACGGCTACCTGGCAGAGGGCCTGGCCCTGGGCCCGGACACCCTGGACCGGCTGCGCGAGCGCCTGCTGGACTGACGCACCGCCAGACGGTACGGACCCGCACGCGGGTCCGTACCGCCGCCGCCGCTCAGCGCCCCGCGACCGCCTGCTTCACCAGCGTGCGCCCGAAGTCCCACATCAGCGAGCCGCCGCCGTGGGCCTCGTCCATCACGTCCCGGAACGCGGCGACGAACCGTTCCACGTCCGCCTCGTCGATCACCAGCGGCGGAATGAGCTTGATCACTTCCAGGTGGTCGCCGGAGACCTGCGTCAGGATCCGGTGCTTCTGCAGCAGCGGGACGACCACCATCTGCGCGAAGAGCCCCTTGCGGGCCGCCTGGAGCATCGTCCAGCGGCTGCGCAGCCCCAGCGACGAGGGCCGGCCGAACTCGATGCCGATCATCAGCCCCCGGCCGCGGACCTCGTGCAGCAGCTCGTACTCGTCGACCATGGCCGCGAGACGGCCGCGCAGCAGGTCTCCCATCGCCCGCGCGTGCGCCACCAGCCCCTCGTCGTCCATCACGGCGAGGACCGCGAGCCCGGCCGCCATCGCCTGCGCGTTGGACCCGAAGCTGGCCGAGTGCACCAGCACCCGGTCCATGGACGAGTAGACCTTCTTGAAGATCCAGTCCTTGCCGAGGGTGGCGCCCACCGGCACGTACCCGCCCGAGAGCGCCTTCGCCACGCACACCAGGTCGGGCTCCACGCCCGCCTCGTGCTGGTACGCGTAGAAGTCCCCGGTCCTGCCGAGGCCGGTCTGCACCTCGTCGGCGATCAGCAGCGCCCGGTGCCGGTGCAGCAGCTCCTGCGCGGCCCGCAGGTAGCCGGGCGGCGCCGGGTACACCCCCTTGCCCTGGACCGGCTCGACGATCAGGGCGGCCACGTCCCCGTGGCGCAGCTCCCGCTCCAGGGCGCCGAGATCTCCGAGCGGCACCGCGGTGTCGGGCAGCAGCGGGGCGAACCCGTCGCGGAAGGCGTTCTCGCCGTTGACCGAGAGGGAGCCGGTGGTCAGGCCGTGGAAGGCGTGGGCGCAGTACAGCACCCTGGGCCGGCCGGTGGCGTAGCGGGCGAACTTCAGCGCGGTCTCCACGGCCTCGGTGCCGCTGTTGCCGAAGAACACCCGGTCCAGGTGGGGGCTGTACGAGAGCAGCCGCTCGGCCAGCAGCCCGGGCAGCGGCTGGCAGTCGAAGCGGGTCAGGTCGGCGAGCGAGGCGTCGAGCACGTCGTGCAGCGCCTTGCGGACCACCGGGTGGTGCCGGCCCAGGCCCATCACGCCGAAGCCGGCCAGCATGTCCAGGTGGTCGCGGCCCTCGGAGTCCCAGAAGTGGGCGCCCTCGGCCCGCTCGTAGACCTTGTCGAAGCCGATGGTGTGCAGCATGCGGGGCAGCTGGTGGTTGAGGTGGCGGGCGTGCAGTTCGTACCGCTCCCCGCCGCGTTCGGCGAGCAGCCGGCCGAGGTCGAAGCCCTTCCCCGCGGCCGTGGGGTCCTCTGTCATGCGGTGTTCTCCTCCTCGGGCGCGCTGGCCTGGCCGCGGAGTGCCGCCGCGGTCCCGTCGCGCTGTTCCTGGCCCCCCAGGGCGCGGGCGATGCCCCCGGCGATCTCGACCGGGGTCAGCCCGACGTCGGCGAGCACCTCGGCGCGCTTGGCGTGCGCGAGGAACCGCTCGGGGATCCCGAAGGACCGCAGCGGTACGTCGGTCCCCGCGTCCCGCAGCTGCTGGGCTACGGCCCAGCCCACGCCCCCGGTGCGGCTGTTGTCCTCGACCACGGCGACCAGCCGGTGCCGGGCGGCCAGCGGTACGAGGGCCTCGTCGAGCGGCTTGACCCAGCGCGGGTCCACCACGGTGCAGGAGACGCCCCGGGCGGCGAGCAGCTCGGCGGCGCCGAGGCAGACCGGGGCCATCACGCCCGCGGAGACGATCAGCACGTCCTCCCGGCCCGGTGCCGCGCGCAGCAGCAGGTCCATGCCGCCGACGCGGCCGGCCGCGGGCACCGGGGGGCCGACGGTCTCCTTGGGGAAGCGCAGCACGGTCGGCGCGTCGGAGACGTCGAGGGCCTCGCGCAGCTGGGCACGGAGCTGGTCGGCGTCGCGCGGGGCGGCGATGCGCAGGCCGGGGACGACCTGGAGGACCGACAGGTCCCACATGCCGTTGTGGGAGGGGCCGTCGGTGCCGGTGACGCCGGCCCGGTCCAGGACGAAGGTGACGCCGCACTGGTGCAGGGCCACGTCCATCAGGACCTGGTCGAAGGCCCGGTTGAGGAAGGTGGCGTAGACGGCGACGACCGGGTGGAGTCCGCCGGCGGCGAGGCCGGCGGCCGAGGTGGCCGCGTGCTGCTCGGCGATGCCGACGTCCCAGACGCGGTCGGGGAAGCGGGCGGCGAACTCGGTGAAGCCGACCGGGTGGAGCATCGCCGCGGTGACGGCGACCACGTCGGGCCGTTCGGCGCCGATCCGGGCCAGCTCCTCGCCGAAGACGGAGGTCCAGGAGGGTGCCGGGGTCTCCAGCGGCAGCCCGGTCCCGGGGTCGATGACGCCGACGGTGTGGAAGCGGTCGGCCTCGTCGGCGAGGGCGGGCGGGCAGCCGCGGCCCTTCTGGGTGATGCAGTGCACGAGGACCGGGCCGCGGAATCGTTTGGCCCGGTGCAGCGCGGCCTCCAGCGCCTCGGTGTCGTGCCCGTCGACCGGGCCGATGTACTTCAGGCCCAGGTCCTCGAACAGGCCCTGGGGCGCGAAGGCGTCCTTGAAGCCCTTCTTCGCGCCGTGCAGGCTCCCGTAGAGGGGCCTGCCCACGACGGGCGTGCGCTCCAGGAGGTCCCGGCCCCGGGCCAGGAGGCGCTCGTAGCCGTCGGCGGTGCGCAGGGCGGCCAGGTGGCCGGCGAGGCCGCCGATGGTGGGGCCGTAGCTGCGCTCGTTGTCGTTGACGACGATGACGAGCGGGCGGTCGGCGGCCGCGATGTTGTTGAGCGCCTCCCAGGCCATGCCCCCGGTGAGGGCGCCGTCGCCGGTGACGGCGACGACGTGGCCGGGGCCGCCGCGCAGCTGCCGGGCCTTGGCGAGGCCGTCGGCCCAGCCGAGGACGGTGGAGGCGTGCGAGTTCTCGATGACGTCGTGTTCGGATTCCTCGCGCGACGGATATCCGGAGAGTCCGCCCTTTCCGCGGAGTTTCGAGAAGTCCTGACGGCCGGTGAGCAGTTTGTGCACGTAACTCTGGTGGCCGGTGTCCCAGAGAATGCGGTCCACCGGCGAATCGAACACGCGGTGCAGGGCCATGGTCAGTTCGACCACGCCGAGATTGGGTCCGAGGTGGCCGCCGGTCCTCGCGACGGCATGGATCAGGAATTCCCGGATTTCACGGGCGAGTTCGGCCAGGAGTTCGCCGGGAACCGCTTTCAGATCGTGCGGTCCCCGGATCCCTTCGAGAATCGGCATGCTGGTCCCCCTGGTGATCGTGTGCCGCTCCTCAGTCGCGGTTGCCCGAGACCGTCTCGCGGGCGGCGCGCAGGGACTCCTTGAGGGAGCCCATGGTGGCGAGGACGGCGGTCGGCTCGTAGCCGCAGTGCGCCATGCAGTTGGCGCACCGGGGGTCCTTGCCGCGGCCGTACTTGTCCCAGTCGGTGTCCTCGATGAGCTCGCGGTACGTGGGCACGTAGCCGTCGCTCATCAGGTAGCAGGGCCGCTGCCAGCCGAAGAGGGAGTAGTTGGGGATGGCCCAGGCCGTGCAGGGGAAGTCCGCCTTGCCCTCCAGGAAGTCGAGGAAGAGCGGCGAGTGGTTGAGCCGCCAGCGGCGCCGGTTGCCGCCCGCGAAGGCCTTCCTGAACAGCTCGCGGGTCTGTTCGACGCCGAGGAAGTGCTCCTGGTCGGGCGCCTTCTCGTAGGCGTAGGCGGGCGAGATCATCATCTCGTCGACCTGGAGGTCGTCGTTGAGGAAGTTGAGCACCTCGATGACGGTCTGGGGGGTGTCCGTGTTGAAGAAGGTCGAGTTGGTGGTGACGCGGAAGCCCCGGCGCTTGGCCTCCTTGATGGCCGCCACGGCCTCGTCGAAGACGCCTTCCTTGGCGACGGACTCGTCGTGCCGCTCGCGGAGGCCGTCGATGTGCACGGCGAAGGCGAAGTACGGCGAGGGGCGGAAGTCCTCGATCTTCTTGCGCAGCAGCAGCGCGTTGGTGCACAGGAAGACGTACTTCCGCTTGGCCACCAGCTGCCGGACGATCTCGTGGATCTGCGGGTGCATCAGCGGCTCGCCGCCCGCGATGGACACCATCGGCGCGCCCGACTCCAGCACGGCGCCGACCGCCTGCGCGACCGGCATCCGCTGCTTGAGCACGCCCGCCGGGTGCTGGATCTTGCCGCAGCCCTCGCATTTCAGGTTGCAGGCGTAGAGCGGCTCCAGCTCGACGATGAGCGGGAACTTCTCACGCTTGCGGAGCTTCTGTTCGAAGAGATAGGTCCCGACCCTGATGGACTGTCGCAGCGGCATGGCCATCTGGCTCACCTCCTGGGGAGCAGCGAAGAACGGTGCCAGTCATGGAAAACGGGAAGGACGGCACGAAGGACACGGAAGGCCGATATTCCACCGCGTACCGTGCCGATTCGGACGAGCTCATGCTCCGGAGCGTCCACGATCACCCGGACGGCCGCAACCGGGCGCCGTCCGGGGGTGTACGGAGCCGGGTGCCGTCCGGCGGTGTACGGACCCGGGTGGGCCGGGTGGCCGGCGGGCGCGCCGGGGCCGGTCGTTGTGTGGACCGCCGTCCACAGCGTGGCGGCCGACTCCATGTCCACCGCGATGGCTCCGGAGGCCTGCAGTGCGGCGCGTTCGGGGCCGCGGACGACGTGGTCGGAGCCGGTCAGCACGCCGGTGTGGACGGTGCGGCCGGGCACGGCCCTGGCCAGGGCCTCGGCGAGCGCGGCGGTGCCGTCGCAGACGACCTCGCCCCGGGGGTCGCGGGTGCGTTCCGCGACCACCAGGTCGCCGGGGTGCATACCGGGCAGCAGCCCGGCACAGAACCCGGTGGCCACCACGGCCGCCCCCGCCATGCCGGGCGCGCCGAGCGCCCGGGCCACGGCCCGCTCGGCCGCCAGCGGCCCCATGCCGGTCCGCAGGACGGTGAGCGGACCGTCCGCCCCACGTCGCGCGCCGCGGCGCAGCGCGAGGCGCTCGATGCCGAGCGCACAGGCAACGAGCAGCGGGGGCACGGGATCGGGGCCCTCCGCCTGTCCCGGGTCGGACCTCCCACCGCCGGCCATCACACCCCGCCGTCCGCGACCGGCGCCGCCCGGGGCGGCACGGAGTCACCCGACCCGGGGGCCACCTGCCCGCGCCCCGCAGGGCCCGAGTCGACCGGGTCCGCCACGTCAGGCGCAGGGGTGCTGGAGGGCGCCGCACTGGGCGCCACCGGATCTGGCGCCGCCGCACTCGGCGCCGCCGCACTCGGCGCCACCGCGCCCGGCGCCGCGGGGCTCGGGGTCGCCGCACCAGGCACCGCCGGGCCGGAGGCCGCCGCGCTCGGCGCTGCCACCGGACTCGGCGCCGCCGTACCGGGCGCCACCGGGCCGGGGGCCGCCCCGCTCGGCCCCGCCGGACCAGGGGCCGCCCCTGCCGGCTTCGCCCCGCCGGAGGCGGTTCCGCGGGCCGGCTCGGCCGCGTCCCGGACCGCGGTGCGGCCCGCGGCACCCGGACCGCCGGGGGCGAACGGTTCTCCGTACAGGTAGCGGCCGAGCGCGGTGAGCGGGAAGACCTGCCGGTACAGGTGGTAGTTGATGGAGAAGTCCCAGGGGAAGCCGGTGCCGGTGAAGTGCGGCTCGTCCCAGGAGCCGTCGGGCCGCTGCGTGCCGGTCAGGAAGGCGACGCCGCGCTCGACGGCCTTGCCGTCGCGCTCCCCCGCCGCCAGCAGGGCGAGCAGCGCCCAGGCGGTCTGGGAGGCGGTGGACTCGCCGCGGCCGGCCCAGCTCTTGTCGTGGTACGAGCGCTGGTCCTCGCCCCAGCCGCCGTCCTCGTTCTGTACTGATTCCAGCCAGCCGACCGCCCGGCGCACCGCGGGGTGTCCGGGGGCGATCCCGGCGGCCACGAGCGCGGGGACCACGGAGCCGGTCCCGTACACGTAGTTGGTGCCCCAGCGGCCGAACCAGGAGCCGTCCGGCTCCTGCTCCGCGAGCAGCCACTCGACCCCGCGCCGGGTGCGCGGGTGCTGGCCCCGGCCCTCGACGGCCAGCATCTCCACCACGTGGGCGGTGACGTCGGCCGAGGGCGGGTCGACGACCTCGCCGAAGTCGCAGAAGGGCAGCCGGTTGGGGAAGGGGCTGGTGTTGTCGGCGTCGAAGGCGCCCCAGCCGCCGTTCTTCGACTGCATGCCGAGGTTCCAGCTGACGCCCCGGCGGATGGCACCCTCGACGCGGGCGGGCTGCGGGTGCCGGATCCGGCGCAGCGCCAGGACCACCTCGGCGGTGTCGTCGATGTCGGGGTAGTTGTCGTTGTGGAACTCGAAGGCCCAGCCGCCGGGGGCGAGACCGGGACGGCGTACGGTCCAGTCGCCGGGCCGCTCGATCTCCTCGTCCAGCATCCAGTCGGCGGCCTTGACCAGCGCCGGGTGGTCCGGGGGCAGGCCGGCGTCGGCGAGGGCGATGGCGGCGAGGCAGGTGTCCCAGACGGGCGACTGGCAGGCCTCGATCATGCGGGCGCCGTCCTCGCGCCAGACGGCGAACCGGTCCAGGGACTCCAGCCCGGCCTTCATGACCGGGTGCTCCAGGTCGTAGCCGAGGAGGTGGAGGGCGATGACGGAGTAGACGGCGGGGGGCTGGATGCCGCCCCAGCAGCCGTCGTTCTCCTGGCGTTCGATGATCCAGCGGGCGGCGGTGTTCATGGCCGCCCGGCGCAGTCTGCGGGGCGCCAGCCGGTGGTAGACGTGGAGGGCCTTGTCCATCCGCTGGAAGAAGCCGTCCCAGGTGGTGGCCGGGTCGAGGGGCCGCGGCGGGTTGGGGTTCCGGGCGTCGGCGTGCAGCTCGTCGAGCGTGAAGGGGGCGGGGCGCACCGGCCGCTTGGCGGAGACCACGGTGAGCGGCACGATCGTCTGCCGGGCCCAGCAGCCGAAGTCGTAGATGTTGAGCGGGAACCAGGGGGGCAGGTAGATCAGCTCGGGGGGCAGCTCGGGCAGGTCCTCCCAGCGCCACCAGCCGAACAGGGCGAGCCAGATCCTGGTGAACACGCGGGCCCGGGCGAGGCCGCCGTTGGCCCGGATCCAGGCCGAGGCGCGGGCCATGTGCGGCGCGTCGGGGGCGTCCCCGGCCAGCCGGAGGGCGACGTACGCCTCGACGGTGGCGGACAGCTCGGACGGGCCGCCGTGGAAGGTGGCCCAGGTGCCGTCCGGGCGCTGCTCGCCCCGGATGAAGAGCGCGGCGGCCCGGGTGGTGGGCTCGTCCCTGATGCCGAGGAACTGGCGCAGCAGCAGGTCCTCGGCGTCCATGGTGACGTTGGTCTCCAGGTCGCCCTTCCACCAGCCGGCCGGGTCCTGCCGGGCGAGCAGGTGCCCGGTGGCCCGCTCGACGGCCTCGCGCACCACCGCCGGGGCGGCCCGGTCCGCCGGCCCGCCCGCGGACCCGTCCGGACCGGGTCCGTAGCCCGCCGCCGGGGCGGGCGCGCCGACCCGTGCCGCTTCGCTCCTGCCGGCCGCATCGGCGCCCGGCCCCGCCGGGCCGGCGCCTCCGTCGGTCGTCGCTGTCATGGCTTCCCCTTCGTGCAGTGTCCTCTGCTGTGCTGGGGTCCGACGTCGGCCGGCGCCGGGTCAAGAGCAGGTGGCGCCGGCCGGCGACTCGCGATTCATCTCCCGGAGGTGATCATCTCTTGCGCACGACGACGAAGTCCGCCAGCGCCACGAGCTGATCGCGGACCTTCTGCTCCATCTGCACCTCGTCGAGGGCGGCGACGGCGACGGCGTGCTGGCGCCGGGCCTCCTCCTCGGTCCAGCGGCGGCCGCCGGCCTCCTCGATGAGGGCGGCCCGGGCGGCGAACTCCTCCTCGGAGAAGCTGTCGAGGTCGCTGCTCTTGGCGTCGGCGGCGAGCAGCTCGCCGAGCCGCTCGGAGGCCGGGCCGCCGGCGGCGAGGGCCGCGACCACGGGCAGGGACTTCTTGCGCTGGCGCAGGTCGCTCCAGGTCTGCTTGCCGGTGGACTCCGGGTCGCCCCAGATGCCGAGCAGGTCGTCCACGGCCTGGAAGGCGAGGCCGAGGTGGTAGCCGTACTCCTCCAGCTTGTCGGCGGTGCGGTCGTCCGCGCCGCCGAGCACCGCGCCGATCGAGACCGCGCAGGCCAGCAGGGCGCCGGTCTTGTTGCCCTCCATCTCCAGGCACTCGGCGACGCTGACGCGCTCGCGGTGCTCGTAGGAGATGTCCTGGGCCTGGCCGTCGATGAGCTTGCGGGTGGCGGTGGTCAGGCGGCGGGTGGCGCGGCCGGCCTCGACCGTGCCGAGCTCCAGCAGGATCTCGTTGGCCAGCGCGAAGAGGGCGTCGCCGACGAGGATGGCCTGGGCCGGGCCGTGCACCTTCCAGACGGTGTCGCGGTGGCGGCGCTGCTCGTCGCCGTCCATCAGGTCGTCGTGCAGCAGCGAGAAGTTGTGGACGAGCTCCACGGCCACGGCGCCGGGGATGCCGACCTCGGCCGCGGCGCCCGCGGCCTCCGCGGAGATGAGCGCGAGCGCGGGGCGCACCGCCTTGCCGCCGTCGCCGGCCGACGGGCGGCCCTCGGCGTCGATCCACCCGAAGTGGTAGGCCGCGACGGTGTCCATGGGCGGTGCGAGCCGGTCGACGGCCGCGCGCAGTACGGGCGTGGACAGCTCGCGTCCGCGCTCCAGCAGCGCGATCACGTCCGTCCGCTCCGCGTTCCCTGCGCGGGCGTTCTCGACAGCCGGGTTCCCCGGGTTCACTGGCTCTCCTCTTGTTCCTGTACGTGACGTGCTCGTCGTGCTGATCGTCATGCCGCGCTCCTGCCGGAGTTGCCTCCGGCGCTGCCGGAAGTGGGGGTCCCCCCGGCGCAGCCAGGGGGAAGTTCATGGTGGCGGCCCAGCTCGGTGAGAGCGGTGTGCGCCGCGCCGACGCCGCTGCGCACGGCGCCCTCCATCGTCGCGGGCCACCCGGTGGCGGTCCACGCGCCGGCCAGGTGGATGCCGGGGGCCTTGGTGCGGGGGCCGGGACGCAGCCGTCCGACGCCGGGGGTGGGGGCGAAGGTCGCCGTGCGCTCACGGGTGACGAAGAAGTCCCGTACCTTCGCGCCGCGTGCTGCGGGCAGCAGGCGTTCCAGTTCGGGGAGGTACTTGCGGCGCAGGACGGAGACGGGTTCGTCGATGTCGTCCTGGGCGGCGGACTGGGACAGGGCGAGGTACTGGCCGCCGTCGGTGAGCCCGGAGGCGTCGGTGCGGTCGAACACCCACTGGACGGGGGTGCCCAGGGCCGCGAAGAAGGGCTGCCTGAGCACCTTGCGGTCGTACACGACGTGCACGTTGAGGATCGGGGCGGTGCCGATGTCGAGCAGGGTGTCCGCGTCGTCGAGGGCCCCGTGCGGCAGCAGTGCGTGGGCCTCGCGCTGCGGTACGGCGAGCACGACGGTGCCGGCCGCCAGGGCGCCCGATTCGGTGACGATCCGCCAGTTCCCGTCGTCGGTACGGGAGATGCTGCCGACGCGGGAGCGCAGTTCGGTGGTGACCCCGGCGGTGTCGAGGGCCTTGCGGGCCAGGGTGTCGTGGAGCTCGCCGAGCGGGACGTGGGCCCAGCCGATGTCGGCGGCGCCCGGTTCGGTGAGCAGCGCGGTCTTGAAGACCATCGCGGCCAGCCCGAGGGAGGACCGGTCGGCGGTGGCGTTGAGGGTGGCGATGCCGATGAGGTCCCACAGGGCCTCGACGCTGCGCGCGGACTGCCCGTGGCGGCCGAGCCAGGTGGCGAAGTCCACGCCGTCCAGGGCCGGGTCGTCCGGGTCGAGGGAGCGCAGGGCGAGGGCGGCACGGCCGACGGCGGCGCGCTCGCGCAGGCTGAGGTGCGGGTAGGCGGCCAGGGAGCGGCCGAGGTGCAGGGGGACGGGCAGGGCGGTGCGGCGCAGCCGGCCGAGCCGGGGTCCCTTGGGGTGGGCGACGTCGAGGACGGGCACGTCGAGCCGGTCCTGGAGCGGGGCGAGGTGGGCGCCGCCGACCCGGTCGAGGAACCACCGGTAGGCGGTGCAGCAGCGCAGGTAGACGTGCTGGCCGTTGTCGACGGTCAGCTCCCCGCGCTTGAAGGAGAAGGCGAGGCCGCCGAGGCGCGGGCGGCCTTCGAGGAGGGTGACCTCCAGCCCCGCGTCGGCGAGTTCGAGCGCTGCGGTGACCCCGGCGAGGCCGCCGCCGACGACGACGGCACGGTTGTCGCTCACGCGTCCTCCCCTCCCGCCGCCGGCGGTACGGTCCGGCCGGTGCCCGGCAGGGCCGCGGCCGCGCCGGACGTACGCGAAGACGCCGCGGCGGGGCGGCCGGTTGCCCGGGCGGCCGCACGGCCCGCCCGCACGTGTGCGCGGGCCGGGGCGACGGGCCCGTGGGCGGCGCCGCGGGGCGGGGACTGCACGGTGGGGTACGTCACGGTCAGGCCCGCCCCTTCGTGCGCCGGCGTGAGATGGTCCGCGCGTCGAGGCCGGAGAGGCCGCGCACGGCGACGTAGGCCTTCTCGCGGCCCGGCAGCGAGACGCGGCCGCGCAGGACGGCGGCCGGGTCGCGCTCGATGCGGTCGAGGAGGCGGCGGTAGATGCCGGCCATGGCCGCCACGCAGGCGCCGCTGCGCCGGTCGAGCAGGGGCAGCAGCCGGTAGCCCTCGGCGAACAGGGCGCGGGCGCGCCGCACTTCGTGGTGGACCAGGCCGGGGAAGTCGGAGCCGGCGGGGGCGCGGCCCGGGCCGAAGCCCTCCGCGCAGCCGAACTTGGCGAGGTCCTCGGCGGGCAGGTAGGTGCGGCCGTTGCCGGCGTCCTCGCGAACGTCCCGGAGGATGTTGGTGAGTTGGAGCGCGAGGCCGAGGGTGTCGGCGTACTCGGCGGCGCGCTCGGCGTCGGGTGCGCCGGGCTGGGTGCCGAACACGCCCAGGGAGAGGCGGCCGATGGCCCCGGCGACGCACCGGCAGTAGACCTTGAGGTCGTCCCATGTCTCGTACGTCTCGCCGCGGACGTCCATGAGCACGCCGTCGATCAGCTCGTCGAGGCCGCCCAGCGGGATGGGGAAGCGGCGGGCGGCGTGGGCGAGGGCGACGGCGACCGGGTCGGTGTCGTCCTCGTCGACCGCGCCGTCGCGGATCCGGCCGAGCAGCGCCCGGGTGTCCTCCAGGCGCGCGAGCTTCGCCGCGGGCGCGAGCGTGCCGTCGCCGATGTCGTCGACCCGCCGGGAGAAGGCGTACAGGGCCGACATGGCCTGACGCTTCTCGGTGGGCAGCAGCCGGATGCCGTAGGCGAAGTTGCGCGCCTGGGTACCGGTCACGGCCTCGCAGTAGCTGTACGCGGCGAGTACCGCTCCGGACGCGTGCGAGGTTCCCTCCACGGTCGGGCTCACCCCTCTCTCGGCGCAGTGCGCAGGACGGCGCCCACCTCGCGCACCAGGCGGAGCTTGGCGGGCTTGGGCGAACTGGACAGCACATCGAACCCCGCGTCGGCCACGGCGCACAGCGCGGCGCGCCCCCCGGCGACGAACCCGGCGAGCAGCAGCCGGAGCCTGCCGTGGACGCTACCCACGAGCGGGGTGCCTTCATTCAGCAGCCGGCGGGCGCGCTCGGCCTCGAAGGCGACGAGCGAGCGCACGGAGGCGCCGGCGGTGGGGCGGGCGAGGTCGGCCTCGCCGACGCGGAAGCGTTCCATGTCCTCGGCGGGGAGGTAGATCCGGTCGCGGCCGAGGTCCTCGGCGACGTCCTGGAGGTGCTCGACGATCTGGAGCGCGGTGCAGATCTCGTCGGAGCGGCGGATCCGCTCGGGGGTGCTGGTGCCGGTGAGGGACAGCACGAGCCGGCCCACGGGGTTGGCGGACAGCTCGCAGTAGGCGGCGAGCTCCTCGTACGTGGCGTAGCGGGTCACCCGCTGGTCCTGCCGGTTGGCCTCGATCAGCCCGAGGAACGGCTCGGGGGTGAGCCGGTGGCGGTCCACCACGGGCTGGAGGGCCCGGAGGAGCGGGTGCCGGGGGGTGCCGTCGAAGACGCGCCGCAGGTCCGCCTCGAAGGCGTCGAGCACGGCGAGGCGGTCGTCGGCGCGGTCCGGGGCGACGCCGAGCAGCCCGGCGTCGCGGCCGCCGGGGGCGAGGTCGCCGTCGCCGATGTCGTCGACGAGGCGGGCGTACCCGTACACGGCCATGAGTCCCTCGCGCCAGGCGGCGGGGAGGAAGAACGGGGCGACGGGGAAGTTCTCCTCCGCGGCCTTGCCGAGGGTGGCGCGGGTGTCTGCCGTGTCGGACGGGGGCCGGATGCCGGGCCCCGCGGTCACCGCCCGCCGCCCGGGGCGGGGACGGCTCGCGCGCCTGGGGGCCGGAGAATTCCCGTAGCCATTGCCGTCACATCTCCCGTTCTACACTGCCGACCCAAAACATCCTATTTCGGACACGCCGCCGGTCCGCCCGGCGAGGGCCACCGCTTACATGCGGGGAAACCGCCCCACTTGCCACGAATCAGCACCGGTACAGCTTACGTTGTACAACGCTTTTCGGCCCTGCCGGGTGTCCGTCCGGTGACCGAATGTCGCACGGCGGCCCCCGCCGCGGGCCGCGGCGGGGGCCGGTGGTGGTGCCGGAGTGACCGGTGGGGGCGGTGTCGTCGGGACACGGCCCTAGCGGCCGGTCTCCTTCTCGTACGCCTTGACGACCTCGTCCGTGGGGCCGTCCATCAGCAGCTCGCCCTTCTCCAGCCAGAGCACGCGGTCGCAGGTGTCCCTGATCGACTTGTTGCTGTGGCTGACGAGGAAGACGGTGCCCGCCTCCTTGCGCAGTTCGCGGATCCGCTCCTCGGAGCGGATCTGGAAGCGGCGGTCACCGGTGGCCAGCGCCTCGTCGATCATCAGCACGTCGTGGTTCTTCGCCGCGGCGATCGAGAACCGCAGGCGCGCCGCCATGCCGGAGGAGTAGGTGCGCATCGGCAGGGTGATGAAGTCGCCCTTCTCGTTGATGCCCGAGAAGTCGACGATCCCCTGGTAGCGCTCCTTGATCTCCTCGCGCGACATGCCCATCGCGAGGCCGCCGAGCATCACGTTCCGCTCGCCGGTCAGGTCGTTCATCAGCGCCGCGTTCACGCCCAGCAGCGAGGGCTGGCCGTCGGTGTAGACCTTGCCCGACTCGCACGGCAGCAGGCCGGCGATGGCGCGCAGCAGCGTCGACTTGCCGGAGCCGTTGGTGCCGATGAGGCCGATGGCCTCGCCCTTGTACGCGGTGAAGGAGACGCCGCGCACGGCGTGCACCTTGCGCACGCCCGGGGCGTCGCCGGTCCTCTTGCGGCGGAGTATCTTGCTCATCGCCGCCGTGGCGCTGCCCTTGCCGCCGCCACCCGCGTTGACGCGGTAGACGATGTGGACGTTGTCCGCGATGACCGTGGGGACGGCCGCCCGGTTGTTCTCAGCCACGGCCGTAACGCTCCTCAGCCTTCCAGAAGTACACGAAGCCGCCGAGGCCGATCAGCACGGCCCAGCCGACCGCGAAGGCCCACACGTGCGGGGGCAGGTAGCTGGAGTCGTACCCGTCGATCAGGGCGAAGCGGATCAGGTCCATGTAGATGGCCGCGGGGTTCCACTGCAGGACGTCGGCGATCCAGGCCGGCTTGTCCTTCAGGTACACGCTGATGGAGAACATCACGCCGGACGCGTACATCCAGGTGCGCATGACGAACGGCATCAGCTGCGCCAGGTCCGGGGTCTTCGCGCCCGCCCGCGCCATGACCATCGCGAGCCCGGTGTTGAACACGAACTGCAGGAACAGCGCGGGGATCACCAGCAGCCACGACAGCTGCGGGTAGTTCCCGAAGGCCACGGCGACCGCGAAGACCACGATCATCGAGTACAGCAGCTGCTGGAGCTGCTGCAGCGAGAAGGAGATCGGCAGCGAGGCGCGCGGGAAGTGCAGCGCCCGCACCAGGCCGAGGTTGCCCGAGATCGCCCGGACGCCGGCCATCACCGAGCTCTGGGTGAACGTGAAGACGAAGATGCCCATCACCAGGAACGGGATGTACACGTCCTTGGGCATGTCCTTGCCCGCGTTCAGGATGAGCCCGAAGATCAGGTAGTAGACCAGCGCGTTGAGCAGCGGGGTCGCGACCTGCCAGATCTGGCCGAGCTTGGCCTGGCTGTACTGCGCCATCAGCTTCGCCCGCGAGAACGCGACGATGAAGTGGCGCCGGCCCCACAGCTGCCGGACGTACTCGACGAGCCCCGGTCGGGCACCGCTCACCGACAGGCCGTACTTCGCCGCGAGTTCCGCGGCGCTCAGCCCGGCGTCGGGAGACGGCGGCTTGCTCGTGGCGAGGGCGCCGTCATGGGTTGTGTCACTCACAAGTTGAAACTTTCGTCTTCAAGATGCGCGGCCGGTCGGGCGTGTGGCGGTCGGACGCCTGGTCCCGGGAGTACGCCCATGCTCCCAGAACCGAGCTTGTCAGATGACGGGAGGTCGGCCCAGCCGGGTCAGCCGCCACACGGTCCGCCACTTCATGGGACGGCGCGGGCCGCACGGCGTCGACCATCCCTCGCGGAAGCCGCCGAACCAGGCCTTGAGGGCCGCGGCCGAGGGCCTGCGCAGCAGCGTCAGGAGCAGCCAGACGCCCACGTACACGGGGACCAGCGGCGCGGGCAGGTTCCGGCGGGCCAGCCAGACCCGGTTGCGGGCCACCATCCGGTGGTACACCGCGTGCCGGGAGGGCGCGGTCGTCGGGTGGAACAGGACCATGTCGGCGCGGTAGTCGATCAGCCAGCCGGCGTCGAGGGCCCGCCAGGCCAGGTCCGTCTCCTCGTGCGCGTAGAAGAACTCGCCGGGCAGCGGCCCGACCTCCTGGAACACCTTCGTGCGGACCGCGTTGGCGCCGCCCAGGAAGGTGGTCACCCGCGAGGAGCGCATCGGGTCCGAGGCGCGCAGCCGCGGCACGTGGCGGCGCTGGGTGACGCCCGTTTCGGGGTCGGCGATCCGGAAGCTGACGATGCCCAGCTCCGGGTCCTCCGCGAAGGCCTGCCGGCACAGCTCGGCGGTGTCGGTGCGGGGCAGCAGCCCGTCGTCGTCGAGGAACAGCAGCAGGTCGACGTCGCCGCCGCCCGGGCCGAAGGCCTCGATGCCCACGTTCCGGCCGCCGGGGATGCCGAGGTTCTCCGGCAGGTCCACGGCGCGCACGCCCGCGGGCACCAGCTCGGAGGCCTTCACGCCCTGGCCCACCACGACCACCTCGACCGGGTCGCCCTCCTGGCGGGCGACCGAGTCGAGCAGCGCCTTGAGCTCGTCGGGGCGGTTACCCATGGTGATGACCACCGCGCCGACGCGCAGGCCGGCGCTCACCGGAGCCTGCTGGAGGCCAGGACGGACACCAGGTGCAGCACCGTCTGGAGGAGCGCGATGCCGGCCAGTACGGCGACGCCGAGCCGGGTGTAGAACAGGTCGCCCCGCATCTGGTCCAGCACGGCCAGCACCAGGATCAGCAGCGACGCCTCGATGCCGAGGATCAGCCGGTGGAACTTCAGCGCCGCCGCGGCCCGGCGGGCCAGCGCCACACCGGAGGAACGCGGCTCCGCCGCCGCCTCCTTGACGGGCTCCATGCCCGCCTGGTGACGGGCGACCCCGACCAGGTCCGTCTCGGCCTTGATGAGGATGGCGCCGAGCGCCGCGAGGGTGCCGAGGAAGGCCCAGAGCCAGTCGATCCGGCCCCCGCCCCACAGGTCCGCGGCACGCAGGCCGAAGCCCACCAGGACCGCCGCGTCGCAGAGGTACGCGCCGACCCGGTCGAGGTACACCCCGGACAGGCTGTACTGCTTCTTCCAGCGGGCCACCTCGCCGTCGACGCAGTCGAGCAGCAGGTACAGCTGGACCGCGACCACGCCGAGCACCGCGCCCCAGATGCCCGGCACCAGCAGGGCGGGCAGGGCGAGGACGCCCGCGAGCGTCATCAGGTAGGTCAGCTGGTTCGGGGTGACCTTCGTGCCCACCAGGACACGGGTGATGCGCAGGGAGACCTCGCGCATGTACAGGCGGCCGCCCCAGTGCTCACCGCTGCGCCGGTCCTTCACACCCGGGGGGTGCACGACCGGGCGGAGTTCAGCTACCGATGGTCTTGGCATAGTCGGAGTAGGCGTCCCTGATCTCGGCGACGGACAGGTTGAGGTGCTCCAGGATCGTGAAGCGTCCCGGACGGGTCTGGGGGGCGTACTCGACGGCCGCGACGAACTCGTCCACGCTGAACCCGATCTCCTCGGGCAGCACGGGCAGCCCGTGGTTGCGCAGCACCTCGGTGAAGAGGCCGGCCTGCTCGCGGGAGCCCCTGAGGTGCATCGCGAAGGCCGCGCCCAGGCCCACCTGCTCGCCGTGGAGCGCGGAGCGCCCCGGGTAGAGCAGGTCGAAGGCGTGGCTGATCTCGTGGCAGGCCCCGGAGGAGGGGCGGCTGTCGCCGCTGATCGACATGGCGATGCCGGACAGCACCAGCGCCTCGGAGAGCACGGTGAGGAACTCGTCGTCCCCGCAGCCGCCCGGGTGGCGCAGCACGGACTCGCCGGCGGTACGGGCCATGGCGGCCGCCAGGCCGTCCACCGCCTCGCCGGTGATCTCGTGCGACAGCTCCCAGTCCGCGATGGCGGAGATGTTGGAGATCGCGTCGCCGATGCCGGCCCGGATGAACCGGGACGGCGCGTCCCGGATCACGTCGAGGTCGATGACCATCGCGATCGGGGTGGGCACGCCGTAGGAACCGCGCCCGTTGTCGTTGTCCAGGATGGACACGGGCGAGCAGATGCCGTCGTGGGAGAGGTTGGTGGCCACGGCCACCATCGGCAGGCCGACCCGCGCCGCGGCGTACTTCGCCACGTCGATGATCTTGCCGCCGCCCAGGCCGACCACGGCGTCGTACCGGCGGCCCTTTATGTCGTCGGCGAGCTTGACCGCGGAGTCGATCGTGCCGTCGACGACCGGGTACCAGTCGGCGTGCGGGAGTACGGGCTCCAGCTTGGCGCGCAGCGCCTGGCCGGACCCGCCGCTGATCGCGATCGCCAGCTTCCCCGATGCCGAGATCCGCTGGTCGGCCAGGAGGCCGGCCAGGTCGTCCATGGCGCCGCGGGAGATGTCGACGACGACCGGCGACGGGATCAGCCGCGTCAGTACTGGCATGCGATCTTCCGGCCCTTGGCGAGGTCGTCGTGGTTGTCGATCTCGACCCACTGGACGTCGCCGATCGGGGCCACGTCGATCGTGAAGCCGTTGTTGACGAGGTGCTGGTAGCCGTCCTCGTAGTACAGGTCGGGGTCGCGCTCGAAGGTGGCCTTCAGCGCGTCGGCGAGGGCCTCGGCGGCCTCCGGCTCGATCAGGGTGACGCCGATGTACTCGCCGGTCGCGGTGGCCGGGTCCATCAGCTTGGTGATCTTCTGGACGCCCTTGCCGTCGGCGGTGATGACCTTCATCTCCTCGTCGGCCAGGCTCTTGACCGTGTCGAGGGCGAGGATGATCTTCTGGCCGTTGCCGCGGGCGGCGAGCAGGGTCTGCTCGACGGAGACCGGGTGGACGGTGTCGCCGTTGGCGAGGATCACGCCCTGCTTGAGGACCTCACGCGCGCACCACAGGGAGTAGGCGTTGTTCCACTCCTCGGCCTTGTCGTTGTCGATCAGCGTGATGTTCAGGCCGTACTTGGCCTCCAGCGCGGCCTTGCGCTCGTACACGGCCTCCTTGCGGTAGCCGACGACGATGGCGACGTCGGTCAGCCCGACCTCGGCGAAGTTGCCCAGGGTCAGGTCGAGGACCGTGAGGCTCTCCTCCTGGCCTTCGGGGCCGACGGGCACGAGGGCCTTGGGGAGGGTGTCGGTGTAGGGACGCAGACGGCGTCCGGCACCGGCGGCGAGTACAAGGCCGATCATGCTGGTTCTCCTTCGTCATGTACGGCGGGTGCTCCGGAAGAGACCCAGAAGCGGATGCTCTCCACGAGCACCACGAGTGCCACGAACACGGCCAGGGCCGTGAGCGCGACGGGGAAGTCCGTGTGCGCGAGGACTGCGGCGAGGACCACGGTCACCAGGACCCGGCCCTCGTGGCCGCCGGTCGTCCGCACCAGCCAGTGCGGGGGCGCGCCGGTGCCACCGCGGATGCGGTACACCGTGTCGTAGTGATGGTAGGCGACCGCCGCCACCAGCCCGAAAGCCGCGGGAAGGGCACCGTTCACCTCGGCCTTGGCGGCCAGGACCAGGACGGTGCCGTACTCGGCGGCCCGGAACAGGGGCGGGACCAGCCAGTCCAGGGGGCCGGCGAGCGGGCGGGCGACCGCGAGCCCGGCGAGCAGGACGTAGCCGGCCGCGAACGGGACGAGCGTGCCGCTGCCGAAGGGCAGCCACAGGGCGGCACCGATGATCAGCAGGGCGGCGAGCAGCGCGGGGGCGACGGCGGGGCCGGGGAGCCGCACCGCGCGGGCGGCCAGCTCGGCCAGCGGGCCGGAGTCGGTCAGGTCGTACAGGGCCCGCGCGGCGCGCTCGGTCCGCTTCGCCTTGCGGGTGAGCGAGCGCAGGACACGGCCGGCGGTGGTGTAGAGGGCGCCGAAGGCGCAGCCGACCAGCAGGGCGTAGAAGGTGATGCGGGGGGTGGTGAACGCGGTCAGGACCGCGATCATCGCCCAGCGCTCGCCGATCGGCAGGATGATCATCCGCCGGGCCCAGACCGTCCAGCCGACGCTGTCGAGCCGGTCGGAGAGCGCCGCGGTGGGGCTGGTGTTCGCCGTCGCGTCGTGGTTGGCCTCGTTGAAGGCGAAGTCGACCACGTGCCGGCAGGTCATCAGGATCATCGCGCCGAGCGCGAGGGCCCACACGTCGTCGCCGTTGCGGGCCGCGCCGAGCGCCAGGCCCGCGTAGAAGGAGTACTCCTTGGCCCGGTCGAAGGTGGCGTCGAGCCAGGCGCCCAGCGTCGAGTACTGGAGCGAGTAGCGGGCCAGCTGGCCGTCGGTGCAGTCGAGCACGAACGAGACCAGCAGCAGCACGCCCGCGGTGACGTAGCCCCAGCGCTCGCCGGTGGCGGCGCAGCCGGCCGCGATCAGCGCGGTGAGCAGCGAGGCGGTGGTGACCTGGTTCGGGGTCAGCCCGCGGCGCGCGCACCAGCGGGCGACGTAGCGCGAGTACGGGCTGATGAAGAAGGTGGTGAAGAAGCCGTCGCGGGACTTCACCGCGGTGCGCAGCCGCACCGCCTCGTCGTCCACGGCGGCGACCGCGGCGTCCGCGACCTCCCGCTCGGCGCGGGACTCGGGCACGGCGGCGACGAGGGTGCCCAGCTCGGGGCGCTGCACCGCGGTGCCGCCGGCCTCGATGACCTCGGCCAGCTCGTCCGGCAGGCTGTGCGCGGGCGCGGTGGCCCGGGCCAGCGCCCGGTCGAGGCCGGGGCGGGCGGCGGGCTGGACGCCGAGGGCGCCCGGGACCGCGGCCGCGGCGAAGCGGGGGTCGGTCAGGGCGAGGCGCAGCGCGTGCCGGTGGCCGGTGAAGCGGCTGTCCACCACCGCGACGCGCTCCCCCGCGGGGACTGCGGCCAGCAGGGCTCCGGTGTCACCGGGGCCGGCGGCGATCCGTACGTCGAAGCCGAGGGCACGCAGATCGCCTTCGAGCGGCGATCCGGGTACCGGCGGGCCGGTGAGGATGGCGGTCGACAGACGGACTCACTCCTTGGGACGGGCGCCCCAGGGGGCGGGCTGCACGTCGGCAGAGGCTATCGGATGAGAGGAAGCGGACGTTCACCGCCCGTTTACGCCCCGACAATCCGACGATCTCCGGCTCGGCGGCCCTCGTGATCATCATGGTCGATACGCCGTCCCGGGGACAAACGCCGGGGATGTTAGGCTCGGTACACGGACGCCCCCGCACACCGGGTGCGTCGCGCCGGAACCGTGAACGTGATGAAGGAGGTGGGTTGATGACCGTCGTGATGTGCGCCACCACGCGTGGTGCCGACCGGTTCATCCCCATCTCCCGGGTGTCCGGCCAGGCCTGATCCGACTGCGGTACGTCGCCTCGCGGCGACCTGCGCGGAGGGCCGTCGGCCGGAGCCCCCTCTCTTAGGGTTCACGTTGACCGACCACACCCACGACGCTTCCGCGTCCTCTTCCTCCTCCTCTTCTTCTTCCTCTTCCACCGCCTCCGCCTCCTCCCCCGCCTTCTGGGAGGCGTTCTTCGAGCTGCACCACGGGCTGCCCCGGCAGGGTCCCGGCTCCGACGCCACCACCCGCCGGCTGCTCTCCCTGGCCGGACCGCTGCCCGAGCGGCCGCGGATCCTGGACCTGGGCTGCGGCCCCGGCCGCTCCGCACTGCTCCTCGCCGCCGAGGCCGGCGCCGAGGTGACCGCCGTCGACCTGCACGAGCCGTTCCTCGACGAGCTGCGGGCCGCGGCACGCGCCCGCGGGCTCGACGGACGGATCCACACCGTCAAGGCGGACATGGCGGACGTCCCCTTTCCGGATGGTTCCTTCGACCTCGTCTGGGCGGAGAGCTCCGCGTACATCGTCGGCTTCGACACCGCGCTGGCCACGTGGCGCCGGCTGCTCGCGCCCGGCGGCACGCTCGTGCTGACCGAGTGCGAGTGGACCGTCGACGAGCCGTCCGCGGCGGCCCGCGCCTTCTGGGACCCGCACTGCCCGCTGCGCACCGAGGACCGGAACCGGGCGGCCGCGGCCGCGGCCGGCTACCACGTGGTGGGCGTCGTCCCGCAGCCCGAGTCCGACTGGGACGAGTACTACGGACCGCTCGCGGCCCGCGCCGACGAGGCCGACCCCTCCGCGCCCGGGATGGCGGCGGCCCTCGCCGCCACCCGCGAGGAGATCGCCATGCGGCGCGAGCACGGCGGCGACTACGGCTACACCGGGTACGTGCTGCGGCCGTGGGGCACGCGGTGGCGGGTGCGCCCCGAGCGGGCGGACGACCGGGCCGCCGTACACGCCGTGCACGCGGCCGCCTTCGAGACGCCGATGGAGGCCGACCTGGTCGACGCGCTGCGGGAGGACGACGCCTGGCTGCCCGGGCTGTCGTACGTCGCCGAGGCGCCCGACGGGTCGGTGGCCGCGCACGCGCTGCTGACCCGCTGCCACGTCGACGGGGTCCCGGCCATCGCGCTGGCCCCGGTGGCGAGCCTGCCGGGCGCGCAGCGGCAGGGCGCCGGGAGCGCGGTGGTGACGGCACTGCTCGACGCGGCACGGGCTGCCGGCGAGCCGCTGGTGCTGGTGCTCGGGCATCCCGGCTACTACCCGCGGTTCGGGTTCGTCCGGGCCTCGCGGTACGGCATCCGGGCGCCGTTCGACGTACCGGACGAGTACCTGATGGCGCTCGTGCTGGACGGCTCCGCGGCCGTACCGGCGGGGACGCTGGCGTATCCGGCGCCGTTCGGGGTCTGAGGCTGGTGCCGGTCGGGGCTCAGGTCCGGGCTGAGGGCTGAGGTCCGGGCTGCGGTTCCGGGCTGAGGGCTGAGGTCCGGGCTGCGGTTCCGGGGGCCCCGGCCGGAGCCGGTCCGGAGGTCTGCCCCCCGTCGCATAGCACGCGGCGGGGGGGCAGACATGCGCGGATCACCGAAGTGCGGACAAGACGCTCGGGTACGGCAGACTGAAGGCCGAAGACCGAAGCGAAGGATGGTTATGCCGATCACCTCAGCCACCGCCGCGAGCAGCGCGTCCAACGGCACCGCCCCCGAGCCGATCATGCTCGAACTGGTCGACGAGTCGGGCAACACCATCGGCACCGCGGAGAAGCTCTCCGCGCACCAGGCGCCCGGCCGGCTGCACCGGGCCTTCTCCGTGTTCCTCTTCGACGAGAAGGGGCGGCTGCTGCTCCAGCAGCGGGCCCTCGGGAAGTACCACTCCCCCGGCGTCTGGTCGAACACCTGCTGTGGCCACCCCTACCCGGGTGAATCACCGTTCGCCGCGGCGGCCCGCCGCACGTACGAGGAGCTGGGGCTGTCGCCCTCGCTGCTCGCGGAGGCCGGTACGGTCCGCTACAACCACCCCGACCCGGCCTCGGGTCTGGTGGAGCAGGAGTACAACCACCTGTTCGTGGGACTCGCGCAGGCGGCGGTGCGGCCGGACCCGGAGGAGATCGCCGACACCGCGTTCGTCACCGCGGACGAGCTGGCCAAGCGGCACGCGGAGGACCCGTTCTCCGCGTGGTTCATGACCGTGCTCGACGCGGCGCGTCCCGCGATCCGCGAGCTGACGGGGGACGCGGCAGGCTGGTGAGGCACGGACCGCCGGGACCTGGTGGCTGCGGACGGTCTGGCCGGTGAGGTCCGGCCGGGGCGCGGTGGGCTCGGCCCGGCGGACGTGTGCCTCGGCACACCGTGCCCTCAGCACGCCGTGCCCTCAGATCGCCCTCAGAGCATCGCGGTGAGCGGCAGGGCCGCCCAGATGACCTTGCCGCCCCCGGCCGTGTGCTCGACGTCGCAGGTGCCGCCGGAGAGGGCGGTGATCTCCCGGACGAGCAGCAGGCCCCGGCCGCCGGTCTGGCCGAAATCCGCCTCCAGGGCCTTGGGCCGGTACGGGTGGTTGTCCTCGACGGCCACCCGTACCCAGGCCGCGCCGATGGCCACCTCGACGGCCACCTCGGGCGAGAGCAGGGCCGCGTGCCGCACCGAGTTCGTGACCAGTTCGGACACGATCAGCAGCAGCGAGTAGACCAGGTCCTCCGAGGCCGCGACGGCCTGGCGGGCGAGCAGGTCACGTACGGCGCGGCGGGCCTGCGGAACGGATTCTTCAGTGGCGGGTGCGGTGAACCGCCAGACTCCCTCAAATGTGGGGGGCACGGTCGGGGGTGGTGCGTCCATGTCCCGGCCCCCGTCTTCACGCTCGATCGTCTCCACAGTTCAAGGGTGGGGAAGGAGAGGGACCGGGCCGGGAGCCTGACCAGAAGTCAGCGCCATTCGGACACCTTTTGACCGCTGGCTTATGACAGCGTCAGTTGTTCGACCGCTCCTGATCTTCCGCGCCGCCCTTCCCGGCCACCGCGCCGGGGCCCTCCGCGAGGCTCAGCGCCTTGCGTGCGCCCAGGCTCACGGCGAGCAGGCTCAGCCCGTCGAAGAGCAGGGCGATCGAGAAGAACGTACCGATCACGTACAGGCTGTCGTCCGGCCAGCGGCTGAGTACGAGGAAACCGAGCAGGATCCCGAAGGCGCCCTGCACGAGCGCCAGACCGAACTGCGGCCCGCGCACCACCAGGGCGCCCACCAGACGGAACACCCCGCCGACGAGGAACAGCAGGGCGGCGAACATGGTGAGGGCCTCGGCGGTCGCCTCGGGGCGGCGCAGGATCACGAAGCCGGCGGCCAGGTTCACCGCGGCCACCACCACGGCCAGCCAGAAGAAGTTGCTCTTGCGCGACTGGAACGCCTGGACCAGCCCGACCACGCCGCCGATCAGCAGCAGCCAGCCGAACAGGAACATCGAGGTCAGCGACGCGACCCCGGTGTACACGAGGCCGACCAGACCGGCCACGACCAGGACCGCCCCGAGCGCGGCGAGCAGCCCGAAGCTCCGGCGCAGGCGCCGGCCCTGCCGGCGGGCGTCGTCGGGGGCCGGGGTGGTGTCGCCTTCGTCGCCGCGGTTGCCGTTCGCGGGGCGGTCGGCTCGGTCAGGGGCCATCGGCGCGTCTCCTCCCAGACCCCCCGCCGGACTCCCTTGATCATAGGAGCGGCCGGCCGGGATAGCATCCGGCGCATGGACCGCCAGGAAGAGCGTCAGGACGAGCACCGGGACGAGCGTCAGGACGAGCACCGGGACACGCCGCCGCCCCGCCCGGAGGCCGAGCTCGGGCACTCGGTGGCCGAGGTCAGGCACTCGGTGGCCGACGGCGTGGCCACCGTCGTCATCGCGCACCCCGCGAAGCGGAACGCCATGACCGCGGCGATGTGGGCCCGGCTGCCCGGACTCCTCGACGAGCTGGCCGCCGACCCGGCGGTACGTGCCCTGGTGCTGACCGGCGCCGGTGAGACCTTCTGCGCCGGGGCGGACATCTCGGGCCTGCGCGACGACGACGCCCCGCAGCGGCTCGCGCTCGCGGCCGAAGAGGCCCTGGCCGCGTTTCCCAAGCCGACGATCGCCGCGATCCGCGGCTACTGCGTCGGCGGCGGGTGCCAGCTGGCGGTGGCCTGCGACCTCAGGTTCGCCGAGGAGGGCGCCGCCTTCGGGATCACCCCGGCGAAGCTCGGCATCGTCTACCCGTCCGGCTCAACGCGCCGGCTCGCCGCCCTGGCCGGTCCGTCCACCGCCAAGTACCTGCTGTTCTCCGGCGAGTTGATCGACACGGCGCGTGCACTGCGGACGGGGCTGGTGGACGAGGTGCTGCCGGGCGGCGAACTGGCCAAGCGGGTGGGCGAGTTCACCCGTACCCTCGCGTCCCGCTCACAGCTGACGCAGGCTGCGGCCAAGGAGTTCGCCAACGGCCGCACCGACCGCGACGCGCACTGGGCGGAGCAGGCACGCGAAAGCGACGACACCGCGGAGGGTGTCGCCGCCTTCCTGGAGCGCAGGGCGCCGCGCTTCACCTGGACCGTCTGACCCCCGTCCGGACGGTCTGTGCTGCTGAGGGGCTGTACTACTGGAGGATGAAGCGGGACTTGGCGCGCCACTCCTCGACCAGGTCGGCGGGCGCCTTGTCCGGCGAACCCGCGTCGTACGGGGGCTGGGGGTCGTACTCCGTGAGCAGCTGGACGGCCTGGGCGGTGCGGTCGCCGGCCATCCGGCCGAGCAGCGTCAGGCCCATGTCGATGCCGGAGGAGACACCGGCGGCGGTCACGTACTTGCCGTCGATGACCACGCGTTCGCCGGTCGGCTCGGCGCCGTAGCCGCGGAGCGTCTCCAGGGCCAGCCAGTGCGAGGCTGCGCGCCGCCCCTTCAGCAGGCCGGCCGCGGCCAGCAGCAGCGACCCGGTGCAGACGGAAGTGGTCCAGGTGCTGGTGGCATCGGCCGCACGCAGCCAGTCCAGCAGCACCGTGTTCCCCATCTGCGGCGTCTGGCCCGGTCCGCCGGGCACGATGACGATGTCGGGGTTCGGCACCTCGGCGAGGGTGCGGTCGGCGACCAGGGCGAGGGAGCTGTTGTCGTTGCGCACCGGGCCGGACTGCTCGGCGACGAACACCGTCTCGGAGCCCGGGAGGCGGCTGAGGATCTCGTAGGGGCCGACGGCGTCGAGGGCGGTGAAGCGGTCGAAGAGCACGATCGCGATCTGCACGGTGGGGCCTCCTGGTGGAGTTCTGGCGGGTGGGTTGGCGGGTTGGCGGGTTGGTGGGTGGGTGGGTGGGTGGGGCTGGCGCGTCTCGTCTCTAGTGCGGCGTGGGGCTGAAGCGGCGGCGGTACTCGGCCGGCGACTGGCCCAGGGTCTTCACGAAGGCGCGGCGCAGCGCCTCGGGGGTGCCGTAGCCGCAGGTGCGCGAGATCTGCGCGATCCCTTCTGTGCTGTCCTCCAGCAGCCGCCGGGCGTGCTCGATCCGGATCCGTTCCACGTACCGGCCGGGCGTCACCCCCGTCTCGGCCTGGAAGGCGCGGGCGAAGTGGCGCGGTGAGAGCTGTGCACGGGCGGCGAGCGCCTCGACGGACAGGTCGGAGCCCGGGTGCTCGCCGATCCACCGCTGCACGTCGCGCAGGGGTTCCCGCTGCGCGGTCTGCGCGGCGAGCTGGGCGCTGAACTGCGCCTGGTTGCCGGGGCGGCGGAGGAAGACGACCAGGTGGCGGGCGATGGTCAGCGCGAGGTCCCGCCCGTGGTCCTCCTCGACCAGGGCGAGGGCCAGGTCGATGCCCGCCGTGACCCCGGCCGAGGTGGCGACGTTGCCGTCGCGCACGAAGATCGGGTCCGGGTCCACCTCGACCGCGGGGTGCTCGCGGGCCAGCTGGTCGCAGACCGTCCAGTGAGAGGTGGCGCGGCGCCCGTCGAGGAGCCCGGCCGCCGCCAGCAGCAGGGCGCCGCTGCACACCGACATCAGGCGCGGGGTGCCCGGGCCCCGTTCGCGCAGCCAGTCGGCCAGGCGCGGGTCGATGTTCCGCGTGCCGGGACCGCCGGGCACGAGGAGCGTGTGCGGGCGGGGCGCGTCGGCGAGGTCGAGGTCGGGCACCAGGGTGAGGCCGCTGGAGGTGCGCACGGGTGCTCCGCCGAGGGAGGCGGTACGGATCTCGTACCCGTCACCGGGGCGCCCGACGGAGGCGCCGGCGAACACCTCCACGGGCCCGGTGACATCAAGACTCTGTACGCCGTCGAAGAGCACGACCAGCACGGTTCGCTTCGCCATGTCTTCATCGTGGGGTGGGAGCGAGATGGCCGCAACGACGGGCTTCCCACCTTTCCTGCCATGGGTTCCCGGGGGGCGTGGGGTGAAGCGGGCGGGAGTACGGGGGTACCTCCCGGGCCGGAGCGGGGAGGTGGGCGGGGGTAGGCAGGGCAGTATCCCCTGGGCCGACCTCAGCGAACTGGACGCATCTGGGGCCGGGGTGCAGCCCCGCCCCACGGGGCGGACGCGTCAGCGTCCGTAGGCCCACCAGCCGGCATAGCGGCCTCCGGGCCGCCTGCGCCCCTTCATAAGCCGCCAACGATCGCTACGCGCTCCTGCCTCACGGCGACAGACAGCCGTCTTGGGCGGGCAGATGTCGCCAGCGATCGCTACGCGCTTCTGAGATCTCAGCGGCTGTCGGTCATCTCGTGGAACTCGGGCATCAGGCCGCGGAGGGTGCCGATCTGGCCCAGGTGGGCGAAGGAGTCGGCGATCTGGCCCTGAAGGCGGAGCTCGACGGTGTCGGCGGTGCCGAGTGTGGGACTGGGCGCAATGCGGTGGAGATCTTCCGCGGGGGCCGACGACAAGTAGTTCTCTGCCAGTTCGTGCACGGAATCGAGATAGGAGAGCAGGAGAGGGCCACCGGGGCTGAGGAAGGCGTTCATCTCGTCCGTCGAGTGACCGAATCCCGTGTCGGACGGGTCCGCAGGCCGGCCGAACCGGTCAGCCCACCCACCCGACAACCAGAGTTGGGGCCGGCCGATGACCTCGGAGAGGTTGCGGTCTTGACCTCGCGCGACGTGCCAGACGAGCCACGCAGTGCTGTTGCTGTCGGACGACGGCCGCCAGTTGAGTTCACGTTCCCCCAAGCCCTCGACTGACTGCGCCAGATCAATCCGAACTCGCCGGAAGAGACCCAGAGCCAATGCCTGCCAACCACCTGCCACGCCCATCACCTTCCCTCAGTTCACACAAATCGACTCCGCGGAGAGCCGATCCCCGACTCTGCCATCCCATCACCGCACATTTCCCCCCGATATCCGCAGCCGCCAAGACCAGAGCAGCGCGTGCCGGTCACGGGCGGCAGCCCTCACCGCCGACGGCCCGCCGGCCGCCGAGACGTGAGAAGCACGTCTCGGCGGCCGGCGGCCTATGTCCGGCCCCAGACGGCCGTCCGCCGCCCTGAGGCAGGAGCGCGTAGCGATCGTGGGCGGCTTATGAAGGGGCACCGGCGGCCCGGAAGTCGCTGAGACGGGCGGAGGGCCTACGGACGCTGACGCGTCCGCCCCATGGGGCGGGGGCCCACCCCGGCTCCGGGCACCGGGTGCCGACACCGGGGCTCCCGGCCGGTGCCCGGGTGGCGGAGCCACCGGGCACGCCCCATCGCTACTGGCCGGCCGTCGGCTTTGCCCCCTGACCGTCCCTCCTGGAGCCTCCCGCCACTCGTCGTACGCCCGGGGCGGGGTGGGCGGTCAAGGGTGGAACGAAGTGGAATCGCCGAAGGCGACGCGGAGCGCCCTTGACGGCCCGCCCCGCCCCGGAAACACCCTCAAGTGGCGGGTGGCTCCAGGACCCACCCACAACACCGGCCCACTGCGGATGCCCCCGGCCCACAAGGTGCCGCGTGCGCGTGTGTGACGCCCCCGGCCCACACCATGCCGCGCACGTGCGTGGGGTGCCCCCGGCCAGCAACGTGCCGCGTGCGCGTGTGGGATGCACCCGGCCCACACCCATACCCACCACCGCCCCGCACCCCCCACCGCCCGACACCCACCCCATACCCCCTTCCCCACATACCAACCAGTCGGTAACCTGCCTCCATGACCACACCCACCACCCTCACCGCGCGCGACGCGCGGCGGTGTCATCACTCCGCCGTCAACCCGTTCCACTCGGCGCACTACTTCTCGCCCGACTACGCCGAGCAATTCGCGGCGCTCGGGTTCGAGGACCACAACGCGGCCTACCTCGTGGGCCGGGCCGCGGCGATGGGGGCCGTGGGAGCGGGCGCCGTGGCCGCGGCCTTCTACAACTTCAGCCACGGCATGATCAGCCGGCACCTGCCCGCCGCCTGGACAGTTGCCTCCCCCGAGGAGGTGCTGGCCACCCGGCTGCGGGTCGCCGACGCCTCGTTGCGGCGGCTGCTCGGCGACGAGGTGCTCGCCTCGGCGGAGCTGGCCGAGGCCGCCGGGCTGGCGCTGCGCGCCGCCGAGGGCTGCACCCGGCACGCCCGCACCCTGTACGCGGCGCACGCCGACCTCCCGGTCCCCGAGGAGCCGCACCTCGCGTACTGGCACGCCGCGACCCTGCTGCGCGAGCACCGGGGCGACGGGCACCTCGCGGCCCTGCTCGCCGCGGGTCTGGACCCGGTGGAGGCCCTGGTCAGCCACTCCGCGACCGGCAAGGGCATGTCGACGCGCTGGCTGCTCAGCACGCGCGGCTGGAGCCAGGACGACCTGGACGCGGCCGCCGCGCGGTTGCGCGGGCGCGGGCTGCTCGGCCCCGAAGGGGAGTTGACCGAGGCGGGCGTCCGGCTGCGCGCGGAGCTGGAGGACCGTACCGATGAGCTCGACCTCGCCCCGTACGCGCACCTCGGCGCCGAGGGCGTGGCCCGTCTCACGGAGCTGGGCCAGGGCTTCGTCCTCAGGCTGGTGACGGCCGGGGCGTTCCCCGCCGGGCTCCTCGGCAAGGGCTGACCCACCCGCCGGCCTCCCCGCCGAGACTGACCTCACCCACCGGCCTCCCCAGCACGGGCCGACCCATCCACCGGCCTCCCCGGCAAGGGCTGACCCATCCACCGGGCTCCCCCCGGCAAGGCCGACCCCACCCCCGGCCTCCCCGCCAACGACTGACCTCGCCCCCCCGCCCGCCTTACCCCTCCCCTGCACCGCACCTGCCACAATGCTGACCTCAAGTTCAGCGAGAAGGCGGTAACGGAACGTGACGGCAGCCACCCAGTCCATCGAAGGCCGGATCGCCGAGGAGCTCGGCGTACGGGAGCGGCAGGTGAAGGCCGCCGTCGAGCTGCTCGACGGCGGCTCGACGGTGCCGTTCATCGCTCGCTACCGCAAGGAAGCGACCGAGATGCTCGACGACGCCCAGCTGCGCACGCTGGAGGAGCGGCTGCGGTACCTGCGGGAGTTGGAGGACCGGCGCAGGGCGATCCTCGACTCGGTGCGGGAGCAGGGCAAGCTCGACGCCGAGCTGGAGGCCCGCATCCTGGCGGCCGACACCAAGGCCCGCCTGGAGGACATCTACCTGCCCTTCAAGCCCAAGCGGCGCACCAAGGCGCAGATCGCGCGCGAGGCCGGCCTGGAGCCGCTGGCCGAGGGCCTGCTCGCCGACCCGTCGGTGGAACCGGCCGCCGCCGCGGCCGCGTTCGTGGACGCGGACAAGGGCGTGGCCGACCCGGCCGCCGCCCTGGAAGGGGCGCGGGCGATCCTCACCGAGCGCTTCGGCGAGGACGCCGACCTGATCGGCGAGCTGCGCGAGCGGATGTGGACGCGCGGACGGCTCTCGGCGAAGGTGCGGGACGGCAAGGAGGAGGCGGGCGCGAAGTTCGCCGACTACTTCGACTTCGCCGAGCCGTTCACGGCGTTGCCCTCGCACCGGGTGCTCGCCATGCTGCGCGGCGAGAAGGAGGAGGTCCTCGACCTCACGCTGGAGCCGGAGGAGCCGTCCGAGACCCCGGGCCCCTCCTCGTACGAGGGCCTGGTCGCGCACCGCTTCGGGATCGCGGACCGGGGCCGTCCCGGCGACAAGTGGCTGGCGGACACGGTGCGGTGGGCCTGGCGCACCAAGATCCTGGTGCACCTGGGCATCGACCTGCGGCTGCGGCTGCGGCAGGCGGCGGAGGACGAGGCGGTGCGGGTGTTCGCGGCGAACCTGCGCGACCTGCTGCTGGCCGCCCCGGCCGGCACGCGCGCCACGCTCGGCCTGGACCCGGGCTACCGCACCGGCGTGAAGGTGGCCGTGGTCGACGCCACCGGCAAGGTCGTGGCGACGGACACCGTCTACCCGCACGTCCCGGCCAACAAGTGGGACGAGTCCCTCGCGAAGCTGGCGCGGCTGGCGAAGGAGCACGCGGTCGAGCTGGTCGCGATCGGCAACGGCACCGCCTCGCGGGAGACCGACAAGCTGGCCGCCGACCTGATCACCCGGCACCCGGAGCTGAAGCTCACGAAGGTGATGGTCTCGGAGGCGGGCGCGTCGGTGTACTCGGCCTCCGCGTTCGCCTCGCAGGAGCTGCCCGGTCTGGACGTCTCGCTGCGCGGCGCAGTGTCCATCGCCCGCCGCCTGCAGGACCCCCTGGCCGAGCTGGTCAAGATCGACCCGAAGTCGATCGGTGTCGGCCAGTACCAGCACGACCTGTCCGAGGTGAAGCTGTCGCGCTCCCTCGACGCGGTGGTCGAGGACTGTGTGAACGGCGTGGGCGTGGACGTGAACACCGCCTCCGCCCCTCTGCTCGCCCGGGTGTCGGGCATCAGCGGCGGCCTGGCGGAGAACATCGTGGCCCACCGCGACGCGAACGGGCCGTTCCGCAGCCGGAGGTCCCTGAAGGACGTGGCGCGCCTGGGCCCGAAGGCGTACGAGCAGTGCGCGGGCTTCCTGCGGATCCGCGACGGCGAGGACCCGCTGGACGCCTCCAGCGTGCACCCGGAGGCGTACCCGGTGGTGCGGGCGATGGGGAAGAAGGCGGGCGGCGAAGTGGCCGCGCTGATCGGGAACACCTCGGTGCTGCGGTCGCTGCGGCCGGACGAGTTCGTGACGGAGGCCTTCGGTCTGCCGACGGTCACGGACATCCTGCGCGAGCTGGAGAAGCCGGGGCGCGACCCGCGTCCGGCCTTCAAGACGGCCACCTTCAAGGAGGGCGTGGAGAAGATCGGCGACCTGGCGGCGGGGATGGTGCTGGAGGGCGTGGTGACGAACGTGGCGGCCTTCGGCGCGTTCGTGGACATCGGCGTCCACCAGGACGGCCTGGTGCACGTCTCGGCGATGTCGAAGACGTTCGTAAAGGACCCGCTGGACGTGGTGAAGCCGGGCGACATCGTGCGGGTGAAGGTCATGGACGTGGACATCCCGCGCAAGCGCATCTCGCTGACGCTCCGGCTGGACGACGAGGTGGGCGCGGACCAGTCCGGCGGCGCCCCGGGCCGCGGCGAGCGGGGCGACCGGGGTGCGCGCGGCGGCGACCGCGGCGGTGACCGGGGTGGCGACCGGGGCGGGCGCGGCGGTGACCGCGGCGGCCAGGGCGGCCGTCCGCCGCAGCAGCGAGGTGGCGGCGGGGCCGGCGGCCGTGGCGGTGCGCGCCGGGACTCCGCTCCCGCGCCGGCGAACAGTGCGATGGCCGACGCCCTCCGCCGCGCGGGCCTCACGGGCGACCAGGAGGGCCGCGGCCGGCGCTGAGCCGGCCGGGCCGGGCACGTGGGCGGGCTCCGGGCGCGTACGGAGGCGGGGCTCCGGGCGCGTACGACGGCGGGCTCCGGCCCCGCCCGCGCGCGCCCGGGCCCTCCGTGCCGGCGTACGGGCTGACGCGTGACGGCGTACGGGCTGACGCGTGCCGGCGTACGGGCTGACGCGTGACGGCATACGGGCTGACGACCAGCCCCCTGACCGGGCCGGGGCGCGGGACCTGCGGGTTCCGTGCCCCGGCCCGTCGTTTTGCCTCCCGGGCAACGCCTCGCACCCGCACATCCGTCCCCCACGGGAACAGGTGGCTGGATCGGGACCGTCGGCCCCGCCTCGGCCTTGCCAACTGGGCAGCAAGATCTGTAGGGATGACGGTGAGACCGTCCGCAATGGTCGGGGGACGGCACCCCGTACTCCCCTGAGGACCACACTCCCAGAGGCCGCCTTGAAGGCTCAGGACGTCATGACACTCTCCCCACATGCCTATCGACGCTGCCCGAGGAAGGGTCCGAAGAGGGAACACATGCCATACGGGCAACTCAAACTGCGCAAACGATGTGAGGCGATTCTCGGTCAGCTCGACCTCTCGCATCCGTTCTCCCTCGACGGCCTGTGCGCCCGCGTGGCGGACAGCCGCGGCCGTCCCATCAAGCTGCACCCGCTGCCCAAGGAGGCGGCCGAGTCAGGGGTGTGTGGCCTCTGGGTCGGAACGGCCACCGTGGACTACGTCTTCTACGAGGCCCAGACCTCGCGCCTGCACCAGGAGCACATCGTGCTCCACGAGCTGGGCCACATCCTGTTCGGCCACAACTCGCTGGAGGGCGAGGACGTCGCCGACGACGCGCCGGTGATCCTGGGCCGGACCAACTACACGACCCGGCAGGAGCAGGAGGCGGAGATGCTCGCGAGCATGATCCGCATCCAGTCCGGCCTCGCCCCGGCCGCCGCGCCCCAGGGGACGCTGGAGAAGCTGGAGTCGGCGATGGGGGTACGGGCACCCCAGAGCGGCATGCGGCTCTCCCCCGTCGCGGTGAGGCTGTCCCATGGCGGATGAGCTGACCGCGATCGGCGACTGGCTCGCCGTACCCAGCGTGGTGGTGCTGTGGGCGGCCGTGCTGCTGCGCGCCCCCTCGGCCGTGCGCGACCCGCTGCAGCGCGGCCTGTGGCTGGCGGTGGCCACGGCGGCGGCCGCGATGACGCTGAACCTGCCGGCCGTGCTCGAAGCGGCCGCCCAGTACCCGGACTACGCCCACGCGGTGGGCCTCACGCGGAACCTGACGGGTGTCCTGTCGGCGGGCGCGGTGCTGTACTTCGTGGCCACGACCACCCGGGGGCGCAACCTCCAGCTCGCCTCGTGCGTGATGACGGTGGTGCTGCTGGGCGCGATGGTGGCCCTGGACCTGCTGGCCCCGCCGCACACGGTGCACGGCATGCCGCCCGGCGGGGACCCGGTTCCCTCGCTCGCGTACTGGCTGACGCTGATGTTCGCGCACCTGCTGGCCAACACGGTCTGCGTGTTCGTGTGCTGGCGGTACGGGCGGCGCACCGACAGCCCCGGGCTGGCGGCGGGGCTGCGGCTGTTCGGGCTGGGCACGGCGCTGGCGGGGCTGTTCTGGTTCGTCTACCTGCTGAAGGCCACGCTGGGGTCCACCTGGGCGCTGCCGGCGCTGCCGCTGCTGATGAACGTGCACGGCCTGCTGCGGGCCGCGGCCATCTTCGTGCCGACGCTGTACGTGCTGCGCCGCACCGCGGGTGACGTGTCCACGGCCTGGCAGCTGTGGCCGCTGTGGCGGGACCTGGTGGAGGCGGTGCCGCACGTGGCGCTGCACAAGCCGCGCGCGTCCCGGCTGCTGGAGCTGGTGTGGCCGCCGGTCGCCCGCGACCTGCTGGTCTACCGCAAGGTGATCGAGACGCGGGACGCGATCCTGATGCTGAACGAGTACGTGGCTCCGGGCGTCCCGGAGCTGGCCCGCGAGCACGTCGCCGCGGCCGGCGTCCCGCACCCGCGCTGCGAGGCGGCCGTGCTGGCCTGTGTGATGAAGGAGGCGCGGCGGGCGAAGGCCGAGGGGCTGCAGCCTGGCGCGTCCACGTTCACCGCGGCGGCGATCGACGGCAGCGACCTCGAGAGCGAGAAACGTTTCCTCGTCGACGTGGCCGATGCCTACGCCGGCCCGGCCACCCTGTCCTTCGCACCGGAAGTGGAAGTGTCGTGACCACCGTTCTGATCACCGGGGCCAGCGCCGGCCTCGGCGCGGCCTTCGCGCGCGGCTTCGCCGCCAAGGGCTGTGACCTGGTGCTGGTCGCCCGGGACAAGGCGCGCCTCGAGAGCGTGGCCGGGGAACTGCGGGGCACCTTCGGGGTGTCCGTGGAGGTGCTGCCGGCGGACCTGCTGGACCCGGTGGCCCGGGAGGCCGTCGAGGTGCGGCTGGCGGAGGCCGGGCGGCCGGTGGACGTGCTGGTCAACAACGCGGGCTTCGGACTGCCGGCGCCGTTCCCGTACAGCCCGGTCGAGGACGAGGAACGGATGCTGGACCTGCTGGTCCGGGTGCCGCTGCGGCTGACCCACGCGGTGGTGCCGGGCCTGCGGGAGCGGGGCCGGGGTGCGGTGCTGAACGTGGCCTCGGTGGCGGGGCTGCTGCCGACGGGGACGTACGGCGCGGCCAAGGCCTGGGTGACGGCCTTCAGCGAATCGCTGCGGGTGGACCTGGAGCCGTACGGGGTGCGGGTGCTGGCGGTGGTGCCGGGCTTCACCCGGACCGAGTTCCAGGAGCGCGCCGGGATGGACGTGAGCGCGCTGCGGGACGCGGTGTGGCTGGAGGCCGACGCGGTGGTGGCCCGGGCGCTGCGCGACCTGGCCCTGCGGCGGCCGCTGAGCATCACGGGCTGGCGGTACCGGGTGTACGCCCAGGCGGTGCGGCATCTGCCGCGGAACCTGGTGGCGCGGCGGATGGCCCGTACGCGGAGGCCCCCGGCGGGGGTCTGAGGGGCGGACGCCTCTCTGTTCCGCCCGGGCCTGTGACGGCCCGGGCGGGAGGGGGCCCCGCGGGGGGGCCGGAACCGGGAGAGGGCTGGAGCCCGGTCGGGTCTAGAGCTCGGTCACCTTGCCGTCCGCGACCTCCAGGCGGCGGGTGGTCTGGACGGCGTCCAGCATCCGGCGGTCGTGGGTGACCAGCAGGAGCGTGCCCTCGTACGCCTCCAGCGCGGACTCCAGCTGCTCGATGGCCGGCAGGTCGAGGTGGTTCGTCGGCTCGTCCAGCACCAGCAGGTTCACGCCGCGCCCCTGGAGCAGGGCGAGGGCGGCGCGGGTGCGCTCGCCGGGCGACAGGGTGGCGGCGGGGCGCAGGACGTGCACCGCCTTCAGGCCGAACTTGGCGAGCAGCGTCCGTACGTCGGCCGGCTCCATGTCGGGCACCGCCGCGCAGAAGGCGTCCAGGAGCGAGTCGTCGCCGAGGAAGAGCCCGCGGGCCTGGTCGACCTCGCCGACGAGCACGCCGGAGCCGAGGGTGGCCGTGCCGGAGTCGAGCGGCAGGCGGCCGAGGAGCGCGCCGAGGAGGGTCGACTTGCCGGCGCCGTTGGCTCCGGTGATCGCGACGCGGTCGGCCCAGTCGAGCTGGAGGCTCACCGGTCCGAAGGTGAAGTCGCCGCGGCGCACCTCGGCCTCGCGGAGGACGGCGACGACGGAGCCGGAGCGCGGGGCGGCGGCGATCTCCATCCGCAGCTCCCACTCCTTGCGGGGCTCGTCCACGACCTCCAGGCGCTCGATGGCGCGCTGGGTCTGGCGGGCCTTGGCGGCCTGCTTCTCGGTGGACTCGGCGCGGTGCTTGCGGCCGATCTTGTCGTTGTCGGTGGCCTTGCGGCGGGCGTTGCGGACGCCCTTGTCCATCCAGTTGCGCTGCATCTGGGCGCGGCCTTCGAGGGCGGAGCGCTTGTCGGCGTACTCCTCGTACTCCTCGCGGGCGTGGCGGCGGGCGGTGGCCCGCTCCTCCAGGTACGCCTCGTAGCCGCCGCCGTAGAGGTTGACCTGCTGCTGGGCGAGGTCCAGCTCCAGCACCTTGGTGACGGTGCGGGCGAGGAACTCGCGGTCGTGGCTGATCACGACCGTGCCGGCGCGCAGCCCGGTGACGAAGGCCTCCAGCCGCTCCAGGCCGTCGAGGTCGAGGTCGTTGGTTGGCTCGTCGAGGAGGAAGACGTCGTAGCGGGAGAGGAGGAGGGAGGCGAGGCCTGCGCGGGCGGCCTGGCCGCCGGAGAGGGCGGTCATGGGCAGGTCGAGGCTGATGGCGAGGCCGAGGGAGCCGGCCACCTCCTCGGCGCGCTCGTCGAGGTCGGCGCCGCCGAGGCCCAGCCACCGGTCGAGGGCTTCGGCGTACGCGTCGTCGGCGCCCGGCGCGCCTTCGACGAGGGCCTCGGTGGCCGCGTCGAGGGCGGTCTGGGCGGCGGCGACGCCGGTGCGGCGGGCCAGGAAGGCGCGTACGGACTCGCCGGGGCGGCGTTCGGGCTCCTGGGGCAGGTGGCCGACGGTGGCGGTGGGCGGCGAGAGGCTGAGCTGTCCGTCCTCGGGGGTGTCGAGCCCGGCGAGGAGGCGGAGCAGGGTGGACTTGCCCGCGCCGTTCACGCCGACGAGGCCGATGACGTCCCCGGGGGCGACGACGAGGTCGAGCCCGGAGAACAGGGAGCGCTCACCGTGCCCGGCGGCGAGGTCTTTGGCGACGAGGGTTGCAGTCATGAGGGGGCCGATTCTATCGCCCGGTGCTTTCAGGACTTTCTCGATTTTGCGAGCGGGCAGGTCAGGGCCTTGATCACGTCGGGGCGGGCGGGGGCGGGGCGTTC
This sequence comes from Streptomyces sp. NPDC101118, assembly GCF_044759445.1. NCBI lineage: Bacteria > Bacillati > Actinomycetota > Actinomycetes > Kitasatosporales > Streptomycetaceae > Streptomyces > Streptomyces sp. NPDC101118. The sequence continues at coordinate 112,662 of NZ_JBIVZG010000015.1, forward strand.
CTCGGCGAGCGTGACGGCCGAATGGCGATCGTGTGACAGATGGGGGCGTGGACATGACTTGTGGCGTCGGGGATGAATACGTTCGAACGGCCGGTCGGCAAGATCACGACGGGCAACCCACGGCCCCTACCACCCCTTTGGAGCATCCGTGCACCGCAAAGTCATCGTCCCCGGCGTGCTCGCCGCCTCGGTCCTGCTGGCGATCCCGGCGTCGGCCGCGAGCTTCGTCCCGGGCGCGTCGGGCATCGGCGACACCTACTACCCGGCCAGCGGCAACGGCGGCTACGACGTCTCCCATTACGACTTGAGGCTGAAGTACCAGCCGGTCACCGACCTCCTCGAGGGCACCGCGACCATCCTCGCCACCACCAAGCAGGACCTGTCCCGCTTCAACCTCGACTTCGGCCTCAAGGTCAGCGAGGTCCGCGTGAACGGCACCAAGGCGAAGTTCGCCACGTCGGGCACGCAGGAGCTTGAGGTCACGCCGGCCGCCCCGCTGCCGAAGGGCAAGTCCGTCACCGTGGTCGTGAAGTACGCGGGCAAGCCCTCGGAGCTGAAGGTCGACGGCTGGACGGCCTGGCACCGCACGCCGGACGGCGGCGTGGCCGCGCAGGAGCCCGACTCGGCGATCTGGTGGTTCCCCTCGAACGACCACCCGCTGGACAAGGCCACCTTCGACGTGTCCGTCAGCGTCCCGGACGGCACGCAGGCGATCAGCAACGGCGTGCTCCAGTCGCAGAGCTCGCGCCTGGGCTGGACGCGCTACAACTGGCGCTCGAACAAGCCGCAGGCGACGTACCTGGCCACCCTGGCGATCGGCAGGTTCGACATCACGCAGGACACCACGGCCAACGGCCTGCCGGTCCTCAACGCGTACAGCAAGGACCTGGGCGACAACGCGGGCGCGGCGCGCGCGAGCATCGAGCGGACCGGTGAGGTCGCCGACTGGCTGTCCGAGGTGTTCGGCCCGTACCCCTTCAACGCGCTCGGCGGCTACGTGCCGAACGTGACCAGCGGCTACGCCCTGGAGACCCAGACCCGCCCGTTCTACAGCCCGCGGCAGTTCGCGAACGGCGCGAACGTCTCGGTGGTCGTCCACGAGCTGGCGCACCAGTGGTACGGCGACTCCGTCTCCGTGGACAACTGGAAGGACATCTGGGTCAACGAGGGCTTCGCCCGCTACAGCCAGTGGCTGTGGTCGGAGAAGGAGGGCGAGGGCACGGCGCAGGAGCTGGCGCAGTGGGCGTACGACTCACGGCCCGCGGAGGACCCGTTCTGGCAGGTCAAGCCGGGTGACCCGGGCCCGGACAACCAGTTCCACGGCGCCGTGTACGACCGGGGCGCGATCGCGCTCCAGGCGCTGCGCAACCAGGTGGGCGACAAGACCTTCTTCGCCATCCTGAAGGGCTGGCCGGCCGAGTTCGCGTACGGCAACGCCAAGGTCGGCGACTTCGTGAAGTACGCGGAGAAGGTGTCGGGCAAGCCGCTCGCGGCGCTCTTCGACACCTGGCTGTACACGCCGGGCAAGCCGTCCTTCGGCACGGCCGCCAAGGCCCTGGGCAGCGCCCCGAAGAACGCCAAGGGCCCGAAGGACACCGCGTCCGCCGACCGCCTGACCCCGCCGAACCGCACCGCCCCGAAGTCCTGGAAGAAGATCGCCGCCACGAACACGGTCCACGACCACTGACACCGGCACGGAGGGTTTGACCGGCGGTGCTCCGACCGCCTTCCCGGGCGGCGGAGTGCCGCCCCTGCGGAGCACCGCCGGCCCATGCGAGCAGATCCGGCCCAAAGGTCGAAATTCCCGTAACTGTGGTCCGCGGCTGCAGTACCTTCATGATCATGACGAGCTCATCCGCCGGGGAACTGACTGTCAGAAGCGAGAGCGTCCAGCGGCTCTACGCCTTCTACATAGCCGACCGCTTCCGGGTCAACCGCCGGTACCAGCGCAAGCTGGTCTGGAGCGTCGAAGAGAAGCAGCGGCTCATCGATTCGCTCCTCAAGGACCTCCCCATCCCGCTCATCCTCGTGGCCGAGATAGGCACTCCCGGCGATGTCTCCTTCGAGCTCATCGACGGGATGCAACGCATGAACGCGGTCTTCTCCTTCATCGAGAACGAGTTCCCGTTCGGCGGCGAGTACTTCAACCTGGACGCGCTCGCGGACACGAAGCTCCGGGTGGACAAGGGCGAGCTGAAGCAGAAGCACCCGGTGATGAGCCGTGAGCTCTCGGTCCACCTCGCGAACTACAACGTCGCATTGTCGGTGTACCGACCGGTCACGCCCGCGAGCGTGGACGAGGTGTTCCGACGGATCAACTCCGGCGGCCGCAGGCTCTCCCGTCAGAGCCTCCGGCAGGCGGGAACGCTGTCCCCTCTGGCCGACCTCGTCCGCGTGATCTCCGCAGGGGTCCGCGGGGACACGTCGCCCAGCGAAGTGGTCCCCCTCCGGGCGATGCCGAAGCTGAGCATCACGAACCGGGGGCTCGAGTACGGAGTCCTCGTGGACGACATCTTCTGGGTTCGTGAGGGGGTGCTCTGGCGGGAGGACGTCCGGGAGTCCATCGACGAGCAGCTCGTCCTCGACATCCTGATCGACTGCCTGACGGATCCGATCCCCAACTCCGGCACCCGCCTGCGAGACGAGTACTACAGCTACACCGACCTCGCCTCCGAGGACCAGGGCACGAAGGCCTCCCGGCAGCTGAATTCCGCGATCGAGTCCTACGGCGCCGACACCATCGAGGAGCACTTCACCTACGTCTACGACACCATCCGGTCGATCCTCGCCCGAGGGGACAAGAAGTTCTCCAACCTCGTCAGTGCCGGGACCAGCGGGCGTTCCCCGCGCTACTTCCACGGCGTCTTCCTCGCCGTCTACGAGCTGATCTTCAAGGACGGGATGCGGCTCCAGGACGCCGACCTCGCCTGGCGCCGCCTGCTCGGCATCGGGGCAAACATCATGGCCGTCCCGTCCGGCGGCGGCGACTGGCAGCGGGATTCGAAGCGCAAGACGATCGACGCCGTCAAGGGCGTCCTCCGGGACGCGTTCGAGAAGGCGGAGACGAAGGGCCAGGACCTGGGCCGGTACGGCTGGGCCAGTCAGCTGGAGAAGCTCCTCGGGAACGCCCTGGTCGAGCAGCAGGCGTTCGACTGCAAGCAGGGCTTCCTGCGCCTCGACGAGGCCCGTGCGTTCGATCCCCAGTCCTTCGCGAAGATCTGCCGGACGATCACCGCCATCGCCAACATCGGTCCGAACGTCACCGGCTACGTGGCGATCGGCATCGCGGACACCGAAGCCGACGCACGGCGCGTGGAGTCCCTCGACGCAGTCGCCCCCGAGCTGTGCCGGAACTTCCAGGTCATCGGCATCGAGCGGGAGGCCAAGCTGCGGTCGAAGTCGCTCAACGACTACTGGATGTGGATCTGCCAGCAGATCAAGGACAGCGACCTGGACCCCGATCTGGCGCGCCGGGTCACCGCCGACTCGAAGCTCGTCAACTACCGCGGCCTGGTCGTGGCCCTGCTCCAGGTGACCTCGGGGGTGAAGCCGTGCTTCTTCCAGAAACAGCTGCCCGAGCGGTCCGGCTCGGAGACCCTGATCGTGAACCCTGAGGACTACATACGCGTCTTCCAGAGGTTCATCGGCTAGCACGCACCGCACACGTCCGGTTCCGCGCCGCCGTCCGCTTCAGCGGGGGGCGGCGCGGCGCGTTGCGCGGTGGGTCCTGCGGGCCTCTCTCGCGATGGGGAGGTAGCGGAGGCGTTCCGGGAGGAGGGGGACGAGGGTGCGGACCGTGCGGCCGAGCAGGCGCAGGCGGCGTTCCTGGGCCGGGGTCCAGTCGAGGCCGATGGCCGCGCGGGCGTCGGGCGGCATCAGGCCGACGGTGACGAAGGCGCGGAAGCGGAGGAAGGCCCGGCTGAGTACGGGCCAGGCGGCGCGGACCGCGAGGCGGACGGGCAGCGGTCCGCCCGTGGGGGCCGGCAGGTCGACGTCGGTGGCGACGAGTTCGCGGGCCACGGCGGTGGAGCGGATCTCCTCAGCCAGCATCGTGCGGTAGTAGGGCCAGAACTCCTCGACGGTGGCGGGCATGTCCCGGTCGTGGATGCCGAGGACCCGGCCGACCATCAGCCACTCCGCGTACAGCTGCCGCTCCTCCGCCCCGGTCAGCGGGCGGAAGACGTAGGCGAGGCCGTAGCGGTAGACGGGGAAGCCGGTGGCGTGGATCCAGGTGTAGTACGCGGGGTCCAGGGCGTGGTAGCTGCGGCCGTCCTCGTCGGTGCCGCTGATGTCGCGGTGCAGGCGGCGCACCCGGCGTCCCTCCTCGGCCGCGGCCTCGCCGCCGTACACCCACAGCTGGACGGAGCGCAGGGAGCGTTCGCCGCGTCCCCACGGGTCGGTGCGGAAGACGGAGTACGTGTCGACGCCCGCGGCGACCACCGGGTGGGCCACCTGCATGGTGAACGCGGCGGGCAGCAGGAGCAGGGCCCTGATGTCGCCCGCGACGGTCCAGAGGATGCCGCCGGGCGGGGGCGGCTGGGGTGCTGGGGTCCGGCTCATGCCTCCAGTATCCGCTCGTCGCGGGCCGTCAAGATTCCCGGTGCATGGGTGTTACCTGAGGGTAACTCCGGCTGCTTTGATGGCGGAGCCGATCTTTCCCCCACCGGTTCACCGGGAATCAGGAGACTCCATGGCGCTCTCTCGCATCCGCCGCAGCCGGGCCGCAGGCGCGGCCGTCGCCGTCCTGGCCGCCGCGGCCCTCACGGCCACCGCGACCCCCGCCGCCTCGGCCGCCACTGCCGCCGAGGGCGGCACGACCACGGTGCCCCGGCTGTCCGTGCTGTCGTACAACGTGTTCCTGATGAGCAAGAACCTGTACCCGAACTGGGGCCAGGACCACCGCGCCGCCGAGATACCGAAGACGTCCTTCTTCCAGGGCAAGGACGTCGTCGTCCTCCAGGAGGCCTTCGACAACTCCTCGTCGGACGCGCTCAAGTCCAACGCCGCCGCGCAGTACCCGTACCAGACGCCGGTGATGGGCCGTTCGAAGACCGGCTGGGACGCCACGAGCGGCGCGTACTCCGCGACCACGCCCGAGGACGGCGGCGTGACGATCCTGAGCAAGTGGCCGATCGTCCGCAAGGAGCAGTACGTCTACAAGGACGCCTGCGGCGCCGACTGGTGGTCCAACAAGGGCTTCGTGTACGCGGTGCTGAACGTCAACGGCACCAAGGTGCACGTGGTGGGCACCCACGCGCAGTCCACCGACCCGGGCTGCGGCGCGGGCGAGGCGGCGCAGATGCGCAGCCGGCAGTTCCGCAACATCGACGCCTTCCTGGACGCCAAGGCCATCCCGGCCGGCGAACAGGTCATCGTGGCGGGCGACTTCAACGTGGACTCGCGCACGCCGGAGTACGCGACGATGCTCGCCGACGCGGGCCTGGTGGGCGCGGACTCGCGCACCGGTCACCCGTACTCGTTCGACACGGCGGAGAACTCGATCGCCAACTACCGCTACCCGTCCGACCCGAGGGAGGACCTGGACTACGTCCTGCACCGTGCGGGCCACGTGCGTCCGGCGGGCTGGAACAACAACGTGGTCAAGGAGCAGAGCGCGCCCTGGACCGTGAGCAGCTGGGGCACCAGCTACACGTACGACAACCTCTCGGACCACTACCCGGTGACCGCCGGCTAGCCGGTCCGCCCGGCGGCCGGCCGGCGGCCGCCGGGCGGACCGGCCGACTGCGCCCCGGCGGGATCCCCCCGTCGGGGCGCAGTGCCGTGTGCCGGGTGCGGTCAGTCCTCGTACAGGCCGTCGATGGCCTGCGCGTACTTCTCGCGCACCACGCGCCGGCGGAGTTTCAGCGAGGGGGTGAGCTCTCCGGTGTCGGGGCCCCATTCGCGGGTGAGGAGGCGGTGGCGCTTGATCTGCTCGGTGCGGTTGAGCCGGGCGTTGGCGGCCCGGACGGCGCGGTCGACCTCCTCGCGTACGGCGGGGTGCGCGGCCAGTTCCTCGGGACCTGCGGCCTCGATTCCGCGGGCGGCGGCCCAGGCCGGGGCGAGGTCGGGGTCGAGGACGAGCAGCGCGACGAGGTAGGAGCGGCCGTCGCCGTGGGCGTACGCCTGGCCGATCAGCGGGTGTTCCTTGAGGGTGTTCTCCACCAGCGCGGGCGAGACGTTCTTGCCGTTGGAGGTGATGATGAGTTCCTTCTTGCGGTCGGTGATCCAGAGGAACCCGTCCCCGTCGATGCGGCCGACGTCCCCGGTGGGGAACCAGCCGTCGGCGTCGCAGGCGCTCTCCAGCAAGCCGTCCGGCCGGAGGTAGCCGCCGAAGACGGTCTCGGCGCGGGTGAGGATCTCCCCGTCCTCCGCGATCCGCAGTTCCAGGCCCTCGATGGGGCGGCCCACCGAGCCGAGCCGGAAGTCGTCCACCCGGTTGACCGTGCAGACGCCGGAGGTCTCGGTGAGCCCCCACGCGTCCATGATCGTGATGCCGAAGCCGGCCCAGAAGCGCACCACGTCCAGCGGCATGGGCGCGGTGGCGCTGGCCGTCCAGACCAGGCGGTCCATGCCGGCCAGGGAGAGCAGCGGGACGAGGATCTCCGTACGGGCCTTCTCGTACGCTGCGGCCAGCTCGGCCGGCACCTCCTCGCCGCGCTCGCGGTGCCCGGCGTGGGCGCGGCCCAGCTCGGTGGCGGCCTCGATGACGGCCCGCCGGTCCTCGGGCAGCTGGGCGAGGGCGGCGCGCACGGAGGCGGCGAGCTTCTCCCAGACCCGGGGGACGCCGAAGAACTGCACGGGGTGGAGTTCCCGGACGGCCGCGGCGACGGCGGTGGGGTCGGCGCAGAGCCGTACGTGGGCGGCGCGGAGCAGCGGCAGGTAGATGCCGAGGATCCGCTCGGCGATGTGGGCGAAGGGGAGGTAGCAGATGTGCTCGGCGTGCTCGGGGAGTTCGGTCATCCGGTCCAGGCGGACGGACTGGAGGGCGATGTTGCGGTGGGTGAGGCGGACGCCCTTGGGGTCGCCGGTGGTGCCCGAGGTGTAGACGACGGTGAGCGGGTCCTCGGGGAGGATGTCCCGCCAGCCCTTCTCGAAGGCGTCGGCGCGGTGGGTGCGGGCGCCCGCGGCGTGCACGGCGCCGTACGTGGTGTGGCCGGCGGCCTCGGCCGGCTCGGCGACGACCAGCCGCTCCAGGGGGGTGTCCGGGTCGGCCAGGAGGGGTTCCCAGCGGCCGAGTTCGCGGGCGCCCTCGACCAGGGCGAGGCGGGCCCGGCTGTGGCGGGCGATGTGCGCGACCTGTTCGGGGGCCGAGGTGCCGTACACGGTGACGGGCACAGCCCCGAGGTGGACGAGGGCCAGGTCGGTGAGCCAGTGCTCGGGCCGGTTGCCCATCATGATCAGGACGTGTTCGCCGCGGGCGACGCCGAGCGCGGCGTAGCCGGAGGCGAGCACCGCCACCTTGCGGCGTACGTCGGCCCAGCTGAGGGTCGTCCAGCCGGGGCCGTCCCGCCAGGAGAGGGCGGGGAGGTCGCCGAGTTCCTCGGCGTTGCGGGCGAGCAGGGCGGGGATGGTCAGCGCGTGCGGGTCGGCGGGCAGTCGCAGATTCGTGGTCATGGCAGCTCCTGGCCGTTTCACATCGTTGGTGCGACAGCAATACTGTTGAACCCAAGCTGTGGAGCAGAGAGCGAGGCGGAGACGATGAACACCCAGGCCCCGGAGTCCACGCTCACCGTCGACGAGCTGGCGGCCCGGGCGGGCGTCACCGTCCGCACCGTACGTTTCTACAGCACGCGCGGTCTTTTGCCCCCTCCCGTGATCGGACCCCGTCGGGTGGGCCACTACGGGCCCGAGCACCTGTACCGGCTGGCGCTGATCGAGGAGCTGCAGCTGCAGGGCATGACCCTGTCGGCGATCGAGCGGTACCTGGACGCGCTGCCGGACGACCTGAGCGCGCACGACCTGGCGATCCACCGGGCCCTGGTGGCCACCTGGGCGCCGGACTCGGCGGAGCAGATCTCGCGGGAGGAGCTGGAGCGGCGGGCGGGGCGGTCGCTGGCGGACGCCGACGTGCGGCGGCTGGCGGCGATGAACGTGCTGTCGGCCGCGGGCGAGGGCTACCGCGTGGACCTGGGGCTGCTGCGGCTCGGGGTGGCGCTGCTCGACGTGCCGATCTCGCACGGGACGATCCTGGCCGCCCGGCAGGTGCTGCTGGAGCACACCCGGTCGGCGGCGCACGAGCTGACCCGGCTGTTCCGGGACGAGGTGTGGGGGCCCTTCACGGAGGGCGAGGACGACCCGGACCGGGTGGAGGCGATGAAGTCGCTGTCGGCACACATGCAGCCGATGGTGGTGCAGGCGCTGGTGACCGCGTTCCAGCGGTCGCTCAAGGAGGAGCTGCGGGCGGCGTTCGTCCCGGAGCCGGAGGACTCCTGACGAACGCCGCCCGTTCGGCCGCTAGTCGGCGAACGTCTCGCCGCGCTCGGCCTTCTCCACCAGCAGGGCGGGCGGGGTGAACCGGTCGCCGTACCGCTCGGCCAGCTCGCGGGCGCGCGCCACGAAGCCGGGCAGGCCGCCCTCGTAGCCGTTGATGTACTGGATCGCGCCGCCGGTCCAGGCCGGGAAGCCGATGCCCATGATGGAGCCGATGTTGGCGTCCGCCACCGAGGTCAGCACGCCCTCCTCGATGCAGCGGACGGTGTCCAGCGCCTCGGAGAAGAGCATCCGCTCCTTCATGTCCTCGAACGGGATCTCGTACCCGGCCTTGGTGAAGTGCTCCCGCAGGCCCGGCCACAGCCGGGTGCGCTTGCCGTCGGCGTACTCGTAGAAGCCCGCGCCGCCGCTGCGGCCGGGGCGCTCGAACTCGTCCACCATGCGGTCGATGACCTGGTCGGCGGGGTGCGCGGTCCAGGCGCGGCCCTCGGCCTCGAAGGCCTTGCGGGTCTCGTTGCGGATCTTGCGCGGGAGGGTGAGGGTCAGCTCGTCCATCAGGGAGAGCACCTTGGCCGGGTAGCCGGCCTGGCCGGCGGCCTGCTCGATGGAGGCCGGCTCGACGCCCTCGCCGAGCATGGCGACGCCCTCGTTGATGAACTGGCCGATCACGCGGGAGGTGAAGAAGCCGCGCGAGTCGTTCACCACGATCGGGGTCTTGTTGATCTGGCGGACCAGGTCGAAGGCGCGGGCCAGCGCCTCGTCGCCGGTCGCCCCGCCCTTGATGATCTCGACGAGCGGCATCTTGTCGACGGGCGAGAAGAAGTGCAGGCCGATGAAGTCGGCCGGGCGGGAGACGCCCTCGGCGAGGGAGGTGATGGGCAGCGTCGAGGTGTTGGAGCAGAGCAGCGCGTCGGGGGCGACGACGTCCTGGATCTCCTGGAACACCTTGTGCTTGAGCGTGGTGTCCTCGAAGACGGCCTCGATGACGGCGTCGCAGCCCGCGAGGTCGGCCGGGTCGGCGGTCGGGGTGATGCGGGCCAGCAGCTCGGCGCGCTTGGCCTCGGTGGTGCGGCCGCGCGAGAGGGCCTTGTCGAGGAGCTTCTCGGAGTACGCCTTGCCCTTGGCGGCGGCCTCGGCGGTGACGTCCTTGAGGACGACGTCGATGCCGGCCCGGGCGCAGGAGTACGCGATGCCCGCGCCCATCATGCCGGCGCCGAGGACGGCGACCTTGGTGACCTTGCGGGGCTCGACGCCCTTGGGGCGGGACTGGCCGGAGTTCACGGCCTGGAGGTCGAAGAAGAAGGCCTGGATCATGTTCTTCGCCGTCTGGCCGGTGACCAGCTCGGTGAAGTAGCGGGCCTCGATGGTCAGCGCGGTCTCGAAGTCCACCTGGGAGCCCTCGACGGCGCAGGCCAGGATGTTGCGCGGGGCCGGGTACGGGGCGCCGTTGAGCTGCTTCTTGAGGCTGGCCGGGAAGGCCGGGAGGTTCGCGGCGAACCGCGGGTTGGACGGCGTGCCGCCGGGGATCCGGTAGCCGGGGACGTCCCAGGGCTGCTTCGACTCGGGGTTGGCGTCGATGAAGGCGCGGGCCTTGGCCAGCATCTCCTCGGGGGTGGCGGCCAGTTCGTGGACCAGGCCGTTCTCCAGCGCGCGCTGCGGGTTGTACTGGGTGCCCTGGAGCAGCACCTTGAGGAGGGCGTCGGCGATGCCCATGAGGCGCACGGTACGGGTGACGCCGCCGCCGGCCGGGAGGAGGCCGAGGGTGACCTCGGGGAGGCCGATCTTGGAGCCGGGGGCGTCCAGGGCCACCCGGTGGTGGGAGGCCAGGCAGATCTCGTAACCGCCGCCGAGGGCGGTGCCGTTGACCGCGGCGACGACGGGCACGCCGAGGGTCTCGATGCGGCGCAGGGAGGCCTTGATCTCGGTGCCGGTGTCGAAGGCGAGCTGCGCGTGCTCGGGGCGCAGCCGGATCATGTCCTTGAGGTCGCCGCCGGCGAAGAAGGTCTTCTTCGCGGAGGTGTAGATGATGCCGCGGATGGAGTCCTTCTCGGCCTCGGCGCGGTCGGCGACGGCCGCGATGGAGTCCTTGAAGGCCTGGTTCATCGTGTTGGCGGACTGGTTCGGGTCGTCGAGGACCAGGGTGACGACGCCGGTCTCGTCCTGTTCCCAGCGGATCGTGGTGGACTCGCTCATGTTCTCAACTTCCGTGTGGGTGGCGTGCCGTGGGCGGGATACAGGACGGGTTCAGAGGCGTTCGACGATGGTGGCGATGCCCATGCCGCCGCCGACGCAGAGGGTCGCGAGGCCGTAGCGCTTGTCCTGGCGCTCCAGCTCGTCGACGAGGGTGCCGAGGATCATCGCGCCGGTGGCGCCCAGCGGGTGGCCCAGTGCGATGGCGCCGCCGTTGACGTTGACCTTGTCCAGGGTGGTGCCCATGTCCTTGACGAAGCGCAGCACGACGCCGGCGAAGGCCTCGTTGATCTCGATCAGGTCGATGTCGTCGATGGTCAGGCCGGCCTTGGCGAGGGCCTTGCGGGTGGCCGGGGCCGGGCCGGTGAGCATGATGGTCGGCTCGGAGCCGGAGACGGCGGCGGAGACGATGCGGGCGCGGGGGGCCAGGCCGTTGCGCTCGCCGGCCTCGCGGGAGCCGATGGCGACGAGGGAGGCGCCGTCGACGATGCCGGAGGAGTTGCCGGCGTGGTGCACGTGGTCGATCTTCTCGACCCAGTGGTACTTCTGCAGGGCGACGGCGTCGAAGCCGCCGAGCTCGCCGATGTCCGCGAAGGACGGCTTGAGCTTCGCGAGGGAGTCGGCGGTGGTGCCGGGGCGCATGAACTCGTCGTGGTCGAGCACGGTCAGGCCGTTGCGGTCGAGGACCGGGACGACGGACTTGGCGAAGCGGCCCTCCTTCCAGGCGGCGGCCGCGCGCTCCTGCGAGAGGGCGGCGTACTCGTCCACGTCGCGGCGGCTGAAGCCCTCCAGGGTGGCGATCAGGTCGGCGCCGATGCCCTGGGGGACGAAGTTGACGTTGAAGTTGGTCATCGGGTCGGCGAACCAGGCGCCGCCGTCCGAGGCCATCGGCACGCGGGACATCGACTCGACGCCGCCCGCGAGGACCAGGTCCTCCCAGCCGGAGCGGACCTTGGCGGCGGCCATGTTGACGGCCTCCAGGCCGGAGGCGCAGAAGCGGTTCTCCTGGACGCCGGCGACGGTGTCGGGCAGGCCGGCCGCGATGGCGGCGATCCGCGCGATGTCGGAGCCCTGGTCGCCGACCGGGCCGACGACGCCGAGCACGATGTCGTCGATGGTGCCCGGGTCGAGTCCGGGGTTGCGCTCGCGCAGGGCGTCGATGAGGCCCACGACCAGGTCGATGGGCTTGGTGCCGTGCAGAGCGCCGTTGGCCTTCCCGCGCCCGCGCGGGGTGCGGATCGCGTCGTACACGTAAGCTTCGCTGCTCACTGGTCAAGCCTTTCCTGAGGGTCCTGCGGGGTGCGGGAGGTGTCCGGCGGCGGGACGGAGGTCCGGCCGCCGGACGGGGTGTGGAGGGGCGCGGCGGGGCTGGCGGCCGGTCGGCCTGTCAGCCCAGCAGGGAGCGGCCGATGATCTCCTTCATGATCTCGGTCGTCCCGCCGTAGATGGTCTGGATGCGGCTGTCGGTGAAGGCGCGGGCCACCCGGTACTCGGTCATGTAGCCGTAGCCTCCGTGGAGCTGGAGGCAGCGGTCGGCCACGCGCTTCTGGAGTTCGGTGGCCCACCACTTGGCCATGGACGCGTGGGTGGCGTCGAGGGTGCCGGCGGCGTGCTCGGTGATGCAGCGGTCGAGGAAGGCACGGGTGACGGCGCACTCGGTGGCCATCTCGGCGATCTCGAAGCGGATGTGCTGGAGCTTGGCGAGCGGCCGGCCGAAGGCCTCGCGCTCCTTGACGTACGCGGTGGTGATCTCCACCAGGTGCTCGGCCGCGGTGATCGCGGCCATGGCGATGGCCATCCGCTCCTGGGGAAGGTTGGTCATCAGGTGCACGAAGGCGCCGTTGAGGTCGCCGAGCAGGTTGTCCTTGGGGACGCGTACGTCGTTGAAGAACAGCTCGGCGGTGTCCTGGGACTTCTGGCCGATCTTGTCGAGGTTGCGGCCGCGTTCGAAGCCGGGCGTGCCGCGCTCGACGACCAGCAGCGACAGGCCGTGCGCGCCGCCCTCGGGGGTGGTGCGGGCGACCACGATCACCAGGTCGGACAGGATGCCGTTGGAGATGAAGGTCTTGGAGCCGTTGAGCAGCCAGTGGTCGCCCCGGTCCTCCGCGGTGGTCCTGATGCCCTGGAGGTCGGAGCCGGCGCCGGGCTCGGTCATCGCGATGGCGGTGATCGTCTCGCCGCTGCAGAACCCGGGCAGCCAGCGGCGCTTCTGCTCCTCGGTGGCCAGGGAGGTCAGGTAGGGGCCGATGATGTCGTTGTGCAGGCCGATCGCCAGTCCGGCCGCGCCGGCCCGGGTGAACTCCTCGGCCAGGACGGCGGCGTAGCGGAAGTCGGGGTTGCCGCCGCCCCCGTACTCCTCGGGTACGGCGAGGCCGAGCAGGCCCTGCCGGCCGGCGGCCAGCCAGGCCTCGCGGGAGACGATGCCGTCCTTCTCCCACTGGTCGTAGTGCGGCAGCACCTCCTTGGTGAGGAAGGTGCGGACCGTCTCGCGGAAGGCCTCGTGGTCCTCGGTGTAGATCTGTCGCTGCATCCGCTCCCCCTAGAGCCAGTTCTTGACGGTTTCGATGAGCCGCGCCGGTTCGGGGCCCACGGGCGTGACGTTGAGCATGGTGACGCCCGCCTCGCGGAAGGCCTCGATGCGCTCGCGTACGTACCCCTCGGGCCCGCACAGGGTCATCAGCTCGCAGAACTCGTCCGGCACGGCGGCGGCCGCGTCGCGCTTGCGGCCGGAGAGGTACAGCTCCTGGATGCGGCGGGCCTCCTCCTCGTAGCCGTAGGCCACGGCGAGGTCGTTGTAGAAGTTCTTGCCCGGCGCGCCCATGCCGCCGACGTAGAGCGCGATCTGGGGGCGGGCGAGGTCCCGGGCGCGGGCCGCGTCCTCGCCGATGGCGAGCAGGCCGCCGGCCACGGTCTGGAGCGGCCCGAGGGCGGGGTCGCGCCGGGCGGTGCCCTCGTCGAGGGCGGTCCCCCACACCCGGCGGGCCTTCTCGGGGATGAAGAGGGTGGGCAGCCAGCCGTCGGCGACCTCGGCGGTGAGGCGGACGTTGGCGGGGCCCAGCGAGGCGACGTAGACGGGGATGTCCGGGCGGACCGGGCGGGTGAGGATCTTCAGCGGCTTGCCGTGGCGGCCGCCCTTCTCGGGCGGCAGGGGCATGTCGGTGATGCCGTGGTGGTCGATGGTCTCGCGGCGCCAGATGCGGCGGCACAGCTCGACGGTCTCGCGGGTGCGGCCGAGCGGGCGGTCGTACGGCTTGCCGTGCCAGCCCTCGACGACCTGGGGGCCGGAGGCGCCCAGGCCCAGCATGGCCCGGCCGCCGGAGAGGGCGTCGAGGCCGGCGGCGGTCTGCGCGATGAGGGCGGGGGTGCGGGAGTAGACGTTGACGATGGCCGAGCCGATCTTCATCCGCTCGGTGCGGGCGGCGAGGTAGCCCATGATCGTCGGGGAGTCGAAGCCCCACGCCTCGGCGACCCAGACCGCGTCCAGGCCGGCCGCCTCCAGGGCCGCGGCCTCGTCCGCGGCGCGGCGGGGGTCGCCGGCGTAGTCCAGCAGCATGGACAGTTCCACGGTGTCGTCCTCAGGCTTCGGGGGCGGGCTTCGGGGCGGGGGTGGGGAGGCTGTCGGGGGCACTGCTTCCGGCGGTCGCCGTGGCGCCGCCTGTCGCCGTCGAGCCACCGGTCGCCGTGGCGCCGTCGGTCGCCGTCGACCCACCGGTCGCCGTGGCGCCGTCGGTCGTCGTCGCTCCGCCGACCGCCGTGGCCAGGCCCGGGAGGTCCCAGTCGCGGGCCACCTCGGCCGTGTGGGCGCCGGGCATGGCGGGGCCGCTGTGCACGGTGCCGGGCGTGGCGGAGAACCGGGGCGCGGGAGCGGGCTGGGTGATGCCGCCGAACTCGGTGAAGGTCGCGCGGGCGGCGAGGTGGGGGTGGTGCGGGGCCTCGCGCAGGGAGAGCACGGGGGCGACGCAGGCGTCGCTGTCCTGGAAGACCTGCGTCCACTCCGCCCGGGTACGGGTGCGGAAGCGGGCGGCGACGGCCTCGCGCAGCTCGCCCCAGCGGGCCAGGTCCTTGCGGGCGGGGGCCTCGTCCGCGATCCCGAGGAGCGCGGTGAACTCGTCGTAGAACTGCTGCTCCAGCGCGCCGACGGCCATGTACCCGCCGTCCGCGGTCTCGTACGTGCCGTAGAAGGGGCAGCCGCCGTCGAGCAGGTTCGCGCCGCGCCGGTCCTGCCAGCCGCCGGCCGCGACCATGCCGTGGATCATCGCGGTGAGGTGGGAGGTGCCGTCCACGATGGCGGCGTCGACGACCTGGCCGGTGCCGGTGGCCCGGGCGTGGTGGAGGGCGGCGAGCAGGCCGACGACCAGGTAGAGGGAGCCACCGGCGTAGTCGCCGACCAGGTTGGCGGGGACGGCGGGCGGCTCGTCCGGGTTGCCGATCATGCCGAGGGCGCCGGTGACCGCGATGTACGCGATGTCGTGGCCGGCGCGCTGGGCGAGGGGGCCGTCCTGCCCCCAGCCGGTCATCCGGCCGTAGACGAGGCGCGGGTTGCGGGCGTGGCACGCGTCGGGGCCGACGCCGAGGCGTTCGGCGACGCCGGGGCGGTAGCCCTCGATGAGGACGTCGGCGCGCTCGACGAGGCCGAGCACGGCGGCGGGGCCGTCCTCGGCCTTGAGGTCGATCACCACGGAGCGCTTGTTGCGGTTGGTGATGTCGTACGCGGGATTGATCGCCAGGCCCCCGCCGCCGGGGCGGTCCACGCGCACCACGTCCGCGCCGAGGTCGGCGAGGAGCATGGCGGCGAACGGGCCGGGGCCGATGCCCGCCAGCTCGACGACGCGTACCCCCGCGAGCGGGCCGTTCCGTGTCGTGTGCTCCGCTTCGTGCCCTGCCACCGCCATCGAGCCCCCAGGTACTCAGGTATGTGACACAACTGATGTAACACCAGCGATGCTAGGAACGTGTTCCACTCAGCACAAGCCCCGGGCGAGCAAGCGCTTAGTGAATCAGGGGGGCGGCCCGGGGAAGGAGCCGGGGCGGGCGGTGCCGCCGGTCAGGCGTGCCGCTCGTCCAGCTCCTTGATGTGGCGCTTGAGGGCGACCGTGCGGTAGCTCTCCTCGACCCACTCGCACAGCACCTCGGGCGCCGGCGATCCCTCCCCCAGCGGGAGGGACACCCAGCCGGCCCGGCCCAGGCCGTAGCCGGTGGGCTCGGCGCCGGGCGCGGTCATGGCGTGGCCGTGCAGCGCCTCGTCCTTGAGCTTGACCGACAGGCCGGGGTCGGAGGGGCCGTCGGTGTTGCCGAGGAACACGAAGATCTTCTTGTTCACCTTGACCACGCAGTCCTCCGGCCCCCAGGGGAACTCCTCCACCGCCTCGGGCAGCGAGAGGGCGAATGCCCGTACTTTCTCCCACTTGCGCACCGCGTTCCGCATCGGCGGACCTCCCTGATCGCACGGCCGGTTCCGGCTCACGCTAGCCTTCGCCACCGACACCAGCCGGGAGGAGCGGGGATGAACAGACAGGACGGGCCCGAGCGGGCGAACCGTGCCTACGACGTGGTGCTCTTCGGGGCCACCGGGTTCGTGGGCGCCCTCACCGCCGAGTACCTCGCCGCGCACGCCCCGGCGGACTGCCGCTGGGCCCTCGCCGGCCGGGACCGGGCCAAGCTGGAGCGGCTGCGGGAGCGGCTGGCCGCGCTCCGGCCGGATTGCGCGGAGCTGCCGGTCGTCGTGGCGGACGCCGGCGACCCGGCCGCGCTGCGCGAGCTGGCCGCCTCCACCCGGGTGCTGGCCACGACCGCCGGCCCGTACGTCTGGTACGGCGAGGGTCTCGTCGCCGCCTGTGCGGAGGCCGGCACCGACTACTGCGACCTCACGGGCGAGCCGGAGTTCGTGGACCGGATGTTCGTGGAGCACGACGCGCGGGCCCGCGAGACGGGCGCCCGGATCGTGCACGCCTGCGGCTTCGACTCGGTGCCGCACGACCTCGGCGCGTACTTCACCGTGCGGCAGCTGCCCGAGGGCGTGCCGCTGACGGTGGACGGGTACGTCCGCTCCAACGCCCTGTTCTCGGGCGGCACCCTGGCCTCCGCGCTGACGGCGATGGGGCGCGGCCCCGAGACCCTGCGCGCCGCGCGGGAGCGGCGGCTGCACGAACCGCGGCTGCTGGGGCGGCGGGCCCGGGCTCCGCTGGGGGCGCCGCGGCTGAGCCGGGAGACCGGCACCTGGGCGCTGCCGCTGCCCACGCTGGACCCGCGGATCGTGGCGCGGTCGGCCGCCGTACTCGACCGGTACGGGCCGGACTTCCGGTACCGGCACTACGCGTCGGTCAAGTGGCTGCCGGTGGCGCTCGGCGGTACGGCGGCACTGGGCGCGACCGTGGCGCTGGCCCAAGTGCCCGCCGCGCGGCGCTGGCTGATGGGGCGTTGGGAGCCGGGGCGCGGGCCGGACGCGGAGCGGCGTGCGCGCAGCTGGTTCACGGTGCGGTTCGTGGGCGAGGGAGGCGGGCGCCGGGTGTTCACGGAGGTGTCGGGCGGCGATCCCGGGTACGGGGAGACCGCGAAGATGCTGGCGGAGTCGGCACTGTGTCTGGCGTACGACGAACTCCCGGCGCGCGCCGGTCAGTTGACCACGGCCGCGGCGATGGGCGACGCGCTGACGTCCCGGCTCACGGCGGCGGGCATCCGCTTCCGGGTGGTCGCGAGGCGCTGAGCCGGCCGTACGGGGAGGCGGCGCCCACCTCGCCGGGGTCAGGTGTCACCCCGGCGGGGCGGCACCCTCGTCAGCCGGTGGACCAGCTGACGAGGGTGTAGATCATCGAGCCGAGCCAGCCCGCCCCGGCGAGTCCGGCCACGACCAGCCCGGCCAGCACGGTCCGTTCGACGGCGGGCAGCGCCTCGGGCTTCGGTGCACGGTGTCGTGTCGTCATGCCCCCAGCCTCGCGCGGCCGGCCGGGGCCCGGCATCCGTACGGGTACTCAGCCGGCTACTCAGCCGGGCCGGCTGCCCGCACGGACCGGGCCGGACGGTCAGGCCGTGGGGGCGAGACCGGCCAGTACCCGGCGGCAGAGGGAGTCCGCGTGGCGGGTGGTCTCCGGGAGGCGGTAGCGGGGGCTGAGGGCCAGGGCGTGGGCGCAGGCCGTGTCCAGGGTGATCCGGTGACCGACGGAGACGAAGACCGGCTTCACCGCGTCGCGGGTGCGCAGGGCCCGGCCCACTTCCGTGCCGTCGACCGCGCACAGGGGCGAGCCGTCGCCGCGCCGGTCGCCCGGCTCCTCGTAGGTGAAGGTGAACGGGTTCTTCGCGACGCCCATCGTGGGCAGGCCGGTGACCACGCCGAGGTGGCAGGCCAGGCCGAAGCGGCGCGGGTGGGCCAGCCCGTAGCCGTCGCAGACGACCAGGCCGGGGGTGGCGGAGAGGGCGTCGAGCGCGGCCAGGACCGTGGGCAGTTCGCGGAAGGCGAGCAGCCCCGGGACATAGGGAAATGTCACATGTCCCACTGCAGTGGCCTCCTCGACCACCTCCAGTGTGCGGGCGTCCAGCACCACCGCGGCCGCGGCCACCAGGTCCCGCTCGTCGTCGTAGGCCACGTCCACGCCGGCGACCAGCCCGGTGCCGGGCTCCGGCCCGGTCTCGTCCAGCACCACGCGGGCGCGCAGTTCGTCCTGTACCGCCCGGGCCTCGGCCTCGTCCGCGGGGGTCTTCACGCTCGTCATGGGGTCCGAGCGTAGTCTTCCGACCATGTACGTCATGGAGTTGACCTATACCGCCCCGCTCGAAGCCGTCGAACGGGAGATGGACGCACACCTCGCGTGGCTCGACACCCACTACGCGAAGGGCGTGTTCCTCGCCTCGGGCCGCAAGGTCCCGCGCGACGGCGGGGTGATCCTGGCCACCGGCGTCTCCCGCGAGGAGGCGGAACGCATAGCGGCCGGGGACCCCTTCGTGCTGGCGGGGGTGTGCGCGTACCGCATCACCGAGTTCCTCGCCACGAAGACCGCCCCGTCCCTCGCCGCCGTCCGCGAGACCCTTCCTTCGTAGGTCCCGCGGCACGGCGGTCGCCGGCCGGGTCGCCCCTCACGGCGGCGGCCCGGCCGGACCCGCTACTCCAGGCGGGCGGCGCGGCCCTTCTCGCCCGCCGCCCAGCAGGCCCCGGACCGCGAGCAGTCCACCGTGTCGAAGGAGCCGGCGTCCAGCGGCTGCCAGGTGCGGCCGGCGTCGTGGGTGATGTCGGTGCCGGTCGGTCCCACGGCGAGCGCGGCGGCGCGCGTGTACGGCAGCCAGGCGACCCCCGACCGGTAGGCGGCCGGCGGCACGGCGGAGGCCCGCCAGCTGCGGCCCCCGTCCCCGGTGACCGCCGAGGCCAGCGGCGAGGCCTGGTCCTTGCGGTAGTCGCCGCCCACCGCGAGGCCCTGCCCGCGGTCGCGGAAGGCGAGCGCGAAGACGCCCTTCGCTCCCTCCCCCGCCGGGATGGTCGTCGAGGCGACCTCCCAGTTCAGCCCCCGGTCGCGGGAGTGCAGCACGCGCGCCTGTGCGCCGCCGCCGGTGGCCAGCCACACGTCCTTCGGCCCGGCGCTCACCAGACACTGGCCGCTGGCCGCAAAACCCGCTTCGCCGGGGAGCGCCGCGGGCATCCCGGTGTCGGGGAGCACCCGCCAGCTGCGACCGCCGTCTGCGGTGGAGAGGATGCGGAACTTACCGTCCACGGGGTCGCTCATCGCGAGGCCGTGCCGGGGGTCGAAGAAGGTCAGGCAGTCGTAGAAGGCCCGCGCGTCGGTGTTGCGGAAGCTCTCCGTCCAGGTCGCGCCGCCGTCCTCGGTGCGCAGTACGCGGGAGGCCTCGCCCTCTCCGATGGCCAGCACCACCGCGCGCCGGCCGTCGAAGGCCTCGACGTCCCGGAACTCCAGGGCCTCCGCCGCGGCTCCCGGCGGGGACACGTCGCGCCAGGTGCGCCCGCCGTCGGCGGTGCGCAGCACGGTGCCCTTCGAGCCGGCGAGCCAGGCGGTGGTACGGCTGACCGCGGCCAGTCCCCGGAAGCGGGCGTCGGTGCCGGTGGACTTCAGCGCCCAGCCGGGGCGCGCGCCCGTACCCGGCGCGGCGGCGGTCGCGGGCCCTTCCGGTGCGGGGGCCTCCGAAGCGGGTAACACGGTGACGGATACGGCCGCGGCCAATGCTGCCGCAGACATGCCAAGTCCCAGTAGTCTCATGGCGCCGGAAGCTAACGCACCCGGTGATCTCCGTCCAGGGCGCCTCCCGTTCGATCACACCGTGCGATCACACAGCACCGGCGGCCGTGCTCGGTGACGTAGCTCACGCACCCCGCGCATGCACGGAATGGCCGGTTCCAGCGTCTACCCCTGTGCCGGACCGACCCATCGTTCCGCCACTGATCCGCCACAAGGGAGCAGGCCTTGATCACCGTCATCGAGCAAGCCGTACAGGCCCGCCTGGTCGCCACCGCACCGAAGGTGGAGACCGTGCCCGTCACGCTCTGCTACGACCGCTCCGACCCGTTCGCCGTCCGGATGGCATTCCCCGCCCCGGCGACGCTGGAGGGCATCGAGGTCTCGTGGACCTTCGCGCGGGAGCTGCTGGAGGCCGGCGTCGAGCGGGCCACCGGTCTCGGTGACGTGCGCGTCCGCCCGTACGACGCCGACCGGACGGTCGTCGAGTTCCACGCCCCCGAGGGCATCGCCATCGTCCTCATCGGCACGGACGAGCTGCGCCGGTTCCTGGACCGCGCCGCCGCGGTCGTGCCCCTGGGCCTCGAACACCTCTACCTGAACATGGACCGGAGCCTGGCGGAGCTGCTGCGCGACGTGCCGTAGGGCTCCGGCCGTCCCGGTCAACGGGGCAGTAAGGCCCAGGACTTGGTGCCGCCCATGGGTGTCATCACCGGCGTGAGCCCCCAGTCCCCGCCACAGGACTCCACCACCGCCGCCAGCAGCCACATCCCCCGGCTGCGCCGGCGCCGGCACTCCTCGCTCTCGGCCGGCGAGGCATGGGCGGGGTGCTGGTCGTACACCACGATCCGCAGCGCCCCGAACTGCCAGCGGATCTTCAGCACCAGCTCCTGGTCCGGGGTGAACCGGTAGGCGCCCGCGACCAGTTCGGACGCGGCCAGCGCCGCCGTGTCGCACAGGTCGGCCAGTCCGTGCCGGGTGAGCAGGGACCGCACGGCCGACCGCGCGCTGCCCGCGCAGTACGCGCCACCCGGCAGGCCTATGGAGTAACTCAGCTTCTCCACACCCGGTGTACCCGACCCGGACGGCCCGGGCTCATGGATCGACCGCAGGCCACGGAGGGTGCCCGTCATCGTGCTGCTCCCAGTTCTGAGGTGCGTGGTGCGTGGTGCGTGGTCATGCATGGGCACGGGGTCGCCCCGTGTGAGACTTGCACTACCGACCGTAGCGCAACGGGGTGCACAGTGCTACTACTTGTGTGACCACGTGGTGTTTTCTCATGCCATTTCGGAACCGGTCCGGGCCCCGCACGCCCGGTCCGGCACAGGAGGGGGAATTCGTGCCGCCCAGGAGCACCCCGACAGCACGGCAGCAGCGTCTGGGCAGTGAGCTGCGCAAACTCCGTGAACAGTCGGGCATGACGGTCCAGCAGGCCGCCGCGCTCCTCGGGGTCGACCGGACGCGGATCCCCAACATCGAATCCGGCCGGATCGGCATCACCGCCGAGCGTGTCCGCACGCTCGCCTTCAACTACGACTGTCCCGACACGACCCTGGTCGACCTGCTGGCCGCGATGGCCCGGGAGCGCGACAGGGGATGGTGGGAACGGCACCGCGGGATGCTGCCCCCGGGACTGCTCGACATCGCCGAACTAGAGCACCACGCAGCCGCGTTGCACACCGCGGTGACCACCCACATACCCGGGCTGCTGCAGACCGAGGAGCACGCCAGGGCCGTCTTCGACACCGCCGACCCCCCGCTGCCCGAGCCGGACCTGGGGGCCCGGCTCGAACTGCGGATGAACCGCCGCCGGATATTCGAGCGGGACCGGCCCCCGCGGTACGAGGCCGTGATCCACGAGGCCGCGCTGCGCATGCAGTTCGGCGGGCCGAAGGTGGCACGGGCCCAGCTCGAACACATCCTGGAGCAGTCCGGGAGCGACCACACCACGGTCCGCGTCATCCCCTTCACCGCGGGCGGCTTCCCGGGCGCGGGGCAGTCCTTCACGTACGCCGCCGCCCCGATCGGCCAGCTGGACACCGTACAGCTCGACACCTCGCACGGCTCGATGCTCCTGGACTCGGACATGAAACTGCGGCGCTACCGGGGCCTGCTGGACCGGCTGCGCGGGCTCGCGCTGCCCGAGCGGGCCTCTGCCGACTTCATCCACGCACTCGCACGGGACCTGTGACGGCCGCGGGTGCCCCGGACGGGGCGGCACCCGCGCGCACCGAGCCGATCCGCGATCGCACGCCTGAGGAGAGACGACATGACCACGAGCGACATCGCCTGGGACGAGGCCTTCTGCAGTGAGGGCGCCAACTGCTTCCGCTTCGGACGGGACGCGTCCGGCCGGGCGTACATCGGCACGACCCAGACCGGCGAGTACGTCACCGACTCGATCGAGGCACTCCGCGCGCTGATCTTCGCGGTGAAGGCGGGCGCGGCGGACCACCTGCTGGCCTGATGCGGCCGGGGGCGGCTCGCCGAACCGGCCAGGAGGGCTGACGGCGGCGGGCCGGGCGGGCGATGATGGGCGCCCCGCCCACTCCCGGACCCAGGAGCCTCGTACGGTGCCCAGCCGCAAAGCACTCATCCGCCGCCCAGGACCGCGCCTCACCGAGGGGCTCGTGACCCACATCGAGCGGGAGCCGGTCGACGCCGGCCTCGCCCTGGAGCAGTGGGGCGCGTACGCCGACGCCCTGCGCGCCCACGGCTGGGAGACGGTGGAGGTCGACCCGGCGGACGACTGCCCGGACGCGGTGTTCGTCGAGGACGCGGTGGTGATGTTCCGCAACGTCGCCCTCGTCACGCGGCCCGGCGCGGACTCCCGTCGGCCGGAGATCGCGGCCGTCGAGGAGGCGGTCGCGCGCCTGGGCTGCTCGGTGAACCGGATCAGGGAGCCCGGCACCCTGGACGGCGGCGACGTACTGAAGATCGGCGACACCGTGTACGTCGGCCGGGGCGGCCGGACCAACGCGGAGGGCGTACGGCAGCTGCGCGCGGCCTTCGAGCCGGTCGGCGCGCGCGTGGTGGCCGTACCGGTTTCGAAGGTGCTGCACCTGAAGTCCGCGGTCACCGCGCTGCCCGACGGGACGGTTATCGGCCACCCGCCGCTGGTGGACACCCCGAGTGCGTTCGGCCGGTTCCTTCCGGTACCTGAGGAGGCGGGGTCCCACGTGGTGCTCCTCGGTGGCCGGAAACTGCTCATGGCGGCGAGCGCGCCGAGGAGCGCGGAGCTGTTCGCGGACCTTGGATATGAACCGGTTCAGGTGGACATCAGCGAGTTCGAGAAGCTCGAAGGCTGCGTGACTTGTCTCTCTGTTCGCCTACGCGACCTCTACTCATAACGCACCGTAACCGGACAATTCAATAGGTGGGGGTTGGCGACCCCTCACGGCGGCTTTAACCTACGGTTTCGTAACCTACGAAGCCGTAAGTATTCGGCCTGCCCCCTGGAGTACCCGTGACCATCACCTCTCCCCACCTCGGCAGCTCTGCGGCGTGGACGGACGCCAAGCTGCTGTTCGCGCTGGAAGAGGTGGTCGAGAAGGAGCTCAACCGCCACCTGAAGGTCACGAAGGACTGGATGCCCCACGAGTACGTGCCGTGGGGCGACGGGCGGAACTTCCCGGCCTTCTTCGAGGACGGCGAGGCGTGGGACCCGGAGCAGTCCAAGGTCACGGAGATCGGCAAGATCGCGCTCGTCGTCAACCTGCTGACCGAGGACAACCTCCCCAGCTACCACCACGAGATCGCGACCCTCTTCGGCCGCAACGGCGCCTGGGGCACCTGGGTGCACCGCTGGACGGCCGAGGAGGGCCGCCACGGCATCGTGATGCGCGACTACCTGCTGGCCTCGCGCGCCGTGGACCCGGACAAGCTCGAGGCGTTCCGCATGCAGCACATGTCGGAGGGCTTCGAGTCCGACAACCGGCACTCCATGCTGCACTCCGTGGCGTACGTGTCCTTCCAGGAGCTGGCCACCCGCATCTCGCACCGCAACACGGGCCACCAGTCCGGCGACCCGGTCTGCGACCGGATGCTGGCGCGCATCGCGCAGGACGAGAACCTGCACATGATCTTCTACCGCAACCTGCTCTCCGCGGCCTTCGAGCTGGCCCCGGACCTGACCATGCAGGCGGTGCGGGACGTGGTCGTCAACTTCCGGATGCCCGGACACGGCATGCCCGGCTTCGAGCGCATGGCCGCGCAGATGGCCATCGGCGGCGTCTACAACCTGCGGATCCACCACGACGACGTCCTGGCGCCGGTGCTCCGCTTCCTCAAGGTCATGGAGATCGCCGGCCTCGGCCCCGAGGGACAGCAGGCGCAGGACGAGCTCGGGCTGTTCATGAACGGCCTGGACGCCGAGGCCAAGAAGTTCGACGAGCGCCTGGCCGCCCGCGCGGCGCGGATGGCCGCGCGCGGCAAGGCGTAGGCACCTTCCGGGCCGCCGGGCCGCCGGGCCGCCGGGCCCGTCGTCCGGACCGGGCCGGGGTCTCAGGCCCCGGAGCGGCTGCGGCGGAGGGCGAGGCGCTCCTGCTCGGAGAGCCCGCCCCACACGCCGAAGCGCTCGTCGTTGGCCAGGGCGTACTCCAGGCAGGCCGCGCGCCCCGTGCAGGCCCCGCACAGCCGCTTCGCGTCGCGCACCGACGTACCCGGCTCCGGGAAGAAGAAGGCCGGGCCCGTCTGGGCGCAGAGCGCGTCGGTCGTCCAGTCCAGCGGCGAGAGAGTCTTGGTGATCGGCATGAACGGCATCGTGCCGGGGGCCGATAAACGGCTGATCAACGACCGTTCAACGCGGCCGCCCGCGGGCGGTCACGCGCCCGGGGGCGGGGCGCTGGCGATGACGGCGAAGCGGGCCCCGGCGGGGTCGGCGAGCTTGGCGAACCGGCCCACCCCCTCCATGAACTCCGGTGTCAGCCGGACCTTGCCGCCCAGCTCCTCCGCACGGGCGGCGGTCACGTCGCAGTCGGGGACCTCGAAGTACGGCGTCCAGTACGGCACGTCGTCCACGGGGTCGGACCCGAGCGGCACCAGCCCCCCGAAGGCCTGCTCGTCCGGGGCGCCCGGGGGCTTGACGACCGTGTACGCGCCGCCGTCGAAGGGCACCTCCGACACGTCCCAGCCGAGGACCCCTCGGTAGAACGCGGCCGCCGCGGCCGGGTCGGGGGTGTACAGCTCGGTCCAGCAGAGGGTGCCCACGTCCGTCACGGCGTCCAGACCCCGGTTGGCCCGCGGCTGCCAGACGCCGAAGACGGCGCCCGCGGGATCCGCGAGGACCGCCATCCTGCCCTGGTCCAGGACGTCCGTCGGCTCGAAGAGGACCCGGCCGCCGCCCTGGCGCACGGCCCGCGCGGTCGCGTCGGCGTCCGGGCTCTGGAAGTAGACGGTCCAGGCCGGCGGGCCCTGCTCGTCGGTGAGGGCCATCCCGCCCGCGACGGCTCTGCCGCCGAGGCGGAAGGTGCCGTACCCGCCGACGTCCTCGCCGCCCGCCTCGAAGGTCCAGCCGAAGAGGGCCGAGTAGAAGGTCTCCGCGCCGGCGACGTCGGGAGTGCCCAGGTCGACCCAGTTCGGCGCGCCGTCGACGTAGTTCGTGGTCAGCATCGTGGCCTCCTTGCCACCGGTTCTCCGGTCTCCCCTGATCCACCGCAGGACTCCGACACCTCCGAGCATGGCACCCGGCACCGACATTCCGCCGGGTTCGGCTTCCCGCGCGCGTCGGCCCGGGCCGGGGCCGCTTCCCCCCGCCCCCGGGCCACAGACCGCACGACCGTGCGTTCAGTAAGCTGGGGGCATGACTGACGGTCGCGTGGAACGCGGAAACCAGACGCGCAGGCTCGTCCTCGACCGGACCATGCGCACCGCCTCCGTGGACGGCCTGGAGGGGCTCTCCCTGGGCAAGCTGGCCACCGAGCTGGGCCTGAGCAAGAGCGGCGTGTTCGCCCTCTTCGGTTCGAAGGAGGACCTCCAGCTCGCGACCGTCCGCGCGGCGACGGAGCTGTTCACCGACCAGGTCATCCGGCCGCTGCGGGACGAGCCGCAGGGCGTCCGGCGCGCGTGGCGGCTGTGCGAGCTGTGGCTGGAGTACTCGGAGCGGCGGGTGTTCCCCGGCGGCTGCTTCTTCTACTCCGTGTCGGCCGAGTTCGACGCCCGCCCCGGCGCCGTGCACGACGAGATCGCGAAGACGCGTGGGGACTGGCGGCGCTACGTGGAGGGCACGCTGGAGCGGGCGCGGCTGGCCGGCGGGTTCGACGCGGACCTCGACGTACCCCAACTCGCCTTCGAGATCATCGCGTTGATGGAGATGGCGAACGCCGAGTCGGTGCTGCACGACGACCCGTCGGCGTACGGGCGGGCCGCGCGCGGCATCCTGTCCCGGCTGCGCACGGCGGCGGCCGCCCCGGAGGAACTCCCGGAGCGGCCGCCCGTGTTCGGTACCGCCTGATTCCACTCTGCCGGCACCGTCCGCGGTCCCGTGGCCGCCGGTCAGGCGACGGCCGACGGGAGGTTCTCGTCGGTGACGGCGAACTCGACGGCGCTCGCGATCACCTGGGGGTCGTGCAGGATCCGGCGGTGGCCGAGGCCGCGGGTCTCGACGAGCCGGGCGCGGTCGCCGTACGCGGCGGCGATGGCCCGCGCCTGGGCGGGGGCCGCGACCTCGTCGTCGGCGTCGTGCAGGAGCAGGACGCGCACGCCGGTCTCGTCGGGCCGGTGGGTGGCGGCGAGCCGGTCCCAGATGCCGGGCTCGCCGGGGAAGAGCTTCTCCTCGACGTGGGCGCGCAGGGCGCGCTGCACCCGGGCGCCGAGGCCGAGCCGGGCCGAGAACTGCGCCAGCAGGTAGTCGAAGTCGGCGACCCCGCCAAGGGCGACGACACGGTCGGCGCGCACGCCGCTGCGGAGGGCGAAGAAGGTCGCGAGGACGCCGAAGGAGTGGGCGACGACGGCCGCGAACTCCCCGTTCTCTTCCTGGAGTTGCCGGATGGCGTCGCGCATCTGGCGGATGTTCGTGGCGCGGCCGGCGGAGGCGCCGTGGCCGGGGGCGTCGAAGGCGACGACGGTGTGGCCGCGCTCGCGGAGGGCCCGTACGAACCCGGCGAACTTCGCGGCCCGGGAGGACCACCCGTGCACCAGCAGCACGGGCCGGCCGCCGCTCCCCCACCGGTAGGTGGTGACGGCACGGCCGTCGACCTGGACCTGCCCGACGACGGCCTCGCGCATCAGGGCGGCCTCCTCGGGCCGCGCGGTGCTCCGCCCGGCGGGCCGGACGAACAGGTGGAACGCGGCCCGCCCGGTGAGGGCCGGCGCGACGTACGAGCCGGCGCCGAGGGCGGCGCCGAGCAGGGAAGCCATGGGTTGCATGCCCGTTTCTCCGGATCTCGCTCAGGACGGCGGATGCGAAGATATTAGCACGATCGTTCGTGTTGTTTTTCGGTCCTGTGTTTGTCCGGTCACACGAAGTTCGATCGTTGTGGACGCACACCTTCCGCAAAGGCCGGCGGGACGGCACACTCCGACGGTGAATTCGAACGCATCCATGCCGCCCCGTGCGGTCGAGGCGAGATGGCAGCAGTTGATCCTGACCTGGCAGCGCCAGCGTGACGATCACGAGGTCCGCGCACCGGGGAGTCCGTTCCCCGACATCGTCGCCCTGCTGGAGGCGGCCCGTGCGGAACCGAGGCTGCGGGAGCTCTTCCCGTTCACCTCCGACCACACCCTGCGCCTCAGCACCTCCACGACCTTCCCGTACGTCGTCCAGGCGCCGGCCGTCGACCCCCTGCCGGACGGACGGTTCCGCGTGTGCGAGGCCCGTAGTTCCCGGGTGATCGGCTACGCCGCCAGTGCGGACGAGGCCGTCCGCCTCGTCACCGCCCACCTGCCCGAGGGGCTGGGGCCCGCCTCATGAATCCCGGCCGGGAGGGCCGTCGTGTCTGGCCCGGCTGGGCTGGACGCGCTTGGGCTCTCCCGGCATCTTCGGGTAGTCCGGCGGGTACGGCATGTCGCCCAGGCCGTGGTCGTGTTCGTGGCGCTCCGCCAGCTCCAGGGCCGCGTCGAGCGTGAAGGAGTGGTCCTCCATGTCCGCGTGTACGTCGCCCAGCTCGGCGTACCGGGCCGGCATCGTCACGATGTCGAAGTCGCGCGGCTCGGCGCTGCCGACCTCGTCCCAGCGCAGCGGTGCGGAGACCGGGGCGTGCGGGCGCGGGCGGACCGAGTAGGCGCAGGCGATCGTGCGGTCCCGCGCCGTCTGGTTGTAGTCCACGAAGATCCGCTCGCCGCGCTCCTCCTTCCACCAGGCCGTGGTCACCCGGCCCGGCATCCGCTCCTCCAGCTCCCGCCCGATCGCGATCGCGCACCGCCTGACCTCGGTGAACGTCCACCGCGGCGCGATCGGCACGAACACGTGCAGCCCGCGGCCGCCCGAGGTCTTCGGCCAGCCGCGCAGCCCGAGCCCGTCGAGCACGTCCCGCAGCTCGTGCGCGGCCTCCACCGCGTCGCCGTAGTCCGTCCCCGGCTGCGGGTCGAGGTCGATGCGGAGCTCGTCGGGCCGGTCGGTGTCGTCCCGGCGCACCGGCCACGGGTGGAAGGTGATGCAGCCCAGCTGCGCCGCCCACAGCACGGCCGCCACCTCCGTCGGGCAGATCTCATCCGCCGTCCGGCCGCTGGGGAAGGAGATGTGCGCGGTCGGGATCCAGTCGGGCAGGTTCTTCGGGGCCCGCTTCTGGAAGAAGGACTCGCCCTCCACCCCGTCGGGGTAGCGCTCCAGGGTGGTCGGCCGGTCGCGCAGGGCGCGCAGGATCCCGTCCCCCACCGCGAGGTAGTAGTTCGCCACGTCCAGCTTCGTCAGCCCGCGCTCCGGGAAGTACACCTTGTCCGGATTGGACAGCCGGACCGTGCGTCCGCCCGCGTCCAGCTCCACCGCAGATCCCATGCCCGCCACGGTAAGCGCGCCCGCCGGGCCCCGCACACCGGGCGGCCCGCGCGGCCCCGGCGCAGAATCGAGCCATGGACCTGCCGGTGATGCCGCCCGTGAAACCGATGCTCGCCAAATCCGTGGCCCGGATCCCGGCCGGCATGCAGTACGAGGCCAAGTGGGACGGCTTCCGGGCCATCGTGTTCCGCGACGGCGACGAGATCGAGATCGGCAGCCGCACCGGCAAGCCCCTCACCCGGTACTTCCCCGAACTGGCGGCGGCCCTGAAGGCCAACCTGCCCGACCGCTGCGTCGTCGACGGCGAGATCGTGATCGTCCACGACGGCCGGCTGGACTTCGACCGGCTCACCGAGCGCATCCACCCCGCCGCGTCACGTGTGACATTGCTCGCCGAGCGCACCCCTGCCCGCCTGGTCGCCTTCGACCTGCTCGCCCTCGGCGACGAGGACCTGACGCCCGCACCGCTCGCCGACCGCCGCGCCCGGCTCACCGAGGCCCTGGCCCCGGCCCGGCCCCCGGTCCACCTCGCCCCCGCCACCACCGACCCCGAGCTGGCACGGGACTGGTTCGACCGCTTCGAGGGCGCGGGCCTCGACGGCGTCGTCGCCAAGCCCCTCGACCTGCCCTACAAGCCCGACGCCCGGGTCATGTACAAGATCAAACACGAGCGGACCGCCGACGTCGTGGTCGCCGGCTACCGCTTCCACAAGAGCGGCCCCGTCGTCGGCTCCCTGCTCCTCGGCCTGTACGACGACCGGGGCGCCCTCCAGCACGTCGGCGTCTGCGCCGCCTTCCCGATGAAGCGGCGCGCCGAACTCGTCGAGGAGCTGGAGCCGCTGCGGCTCGACGACGCCTCCGGCCACCCCTGGGCCGCCTGGTCCGACGAGACCGCGCACGAGGGCGCCCGGCTGCCCGGTGCCCCGAGCCGCTGGTCCGGCAAGAAGGACCTCACCTGGGTGCCGCTGCGGCCCGAGCGGGTGGTGGAGGTCGCGTACGACCACATGGAGGGCGACCGGTTCCGGCACACCACGCAGTTCCGCCGCTGGCGGCCCGACCGCACGCCGGACGGCTGTACGTACGCCCAGCTGGAGGAAGTGGTCCGCTACGACCTGGCCGAGGTGCTCGGCACCGGCTGACCCCGCCGCCTCAGCGCGCGGTGATCTTCTCCCACTCGTCCCGGTCGGGACCCGCCTGGTTGGGTACGTACCCGGGCCGGGCGGCCAGCCAGTCCGCCACCCGCCGGCGGACCCCCGGGTCGGCGTATGCGCGCTCCGGCGACTCCGCCAGGTGGCGGACCCGGGCCCGTACCCGCATCACCTCCGGGTCGTCGAGCGCGCAGTCGAAGAGGGCCGCGGACTCCCGGGCGGCGCCGGTGCGCGCCGCGCGGCTCGCCAGCCGGTCGCCGGTGGAGTCGTCGGCCGCCACCTGGAGGTCGAACCAGGGCCGCAGCGTGCGGGCCGCCCAGGCGTGGTACCCGGTGGCGAAACGGGCGCCGCCCGGGTCCTCGTGTGCGGTCGAGGCGACCCGGTGGGCCGCCCACAGGGCCAGGGACATGCCCTGGGCGAGGGTGGGGTTGGTGTGGGTGAGGGCGTCGCCGACCGGCACCAGGCCGGTGACCACCGGCCCCCGCTCGTCGGCGGGCGCGCTCCAGCGGTTGTCGAGCCCCGCCATCGCCAGCACGTCGGAGAGCGGTTCGGCGCCGAGGCCGAGCCAGGCCGCGCCGGGCGCGAACGTGCGGGCGGCGGCCTCGAAGACGGCCGGGTCGCGCAGCGCCGCGCGGGTGGGGTCCGAGGTGTGGACGAACAGGGTCACGGCGAACGTGCCGTTGTCGGACGGGAAGACGGCGCAGCCCGCGAAGGTGCCGCCGGCCACCGACCAGGGCCGGGCGGGGCCGTCGAGGGCGCCGCCGGGCAGCCGGTACCAGCGGCCGAAGTAGGCGATGCCGGTGCGGTGCTGCTCGGTCCTGCCGGGCCGGCAGCCGGCCTCGGCGAGCCAGCGGTCCACCGCACCGCGGCGCCCGGCGGTGTCGACGACCAGGTCGCCCTCGGAGCGGCCGTCCCCGGTCCGTACGCCCGTCACGCGCGGCGGCTGCGCGCCCGCCGCCGGCCGGGTGAGGAGCCCGGTGACGGGGGTGCCGAAGTGGCGGGTGACCGCGGGTTCGGCGCGCAGGGCGGAGGCGAGGGCGCTCTCCAGGACGATCCTGCGGGCCTGCACCATCACCAGATCGTCGTCGCCCGGCCGGGCGGGCGGGCGTTCCTCGAACCAGTCGAGCTCGTGCCGCTCGCGGGCGCCGAGACGCAGCATCTCCGCGTACACGTCGGGGAGTTCGGTGCGGAGCAGGGTGCGGGCGGCGCCGAGCAGCACGTGCGGCTGGTTGGCCTGGGGGACGCCGGGGCGGTGCCAGCCGAAGAAGTCGCCGTCGAGGTCGGTGCCGGGGGCGCGCTCGGCCCGCTCGAAGACCTCGGCGGTGTGCCCGTGCCGCGCGGCGAGCAGGGCGGTGGCCATGCCGCCGATGCCTCCGCCGATGACCAGGAAATGCGCCACTGCCCCTCCCGCCGCCCGCGCGCGGGGCCGGTGCACCGCGTCGCCCAAGAGCCTGCGCGGGCCGGGCGGGGGCGAAACCCGGGCGGCGGGGCGGGGCGCGCGGGGGCGTGCCGGACGGGCCGTGCGGTGCCGTGCCGTGTCGTGCCGGCGGCGGGATTGCCGTGGCAGGGCTTGCCGTGGCAGGGCTTGCCGGGGCCGGGTGTGCCGGGGGCCGGGTGTGCCGGGGTGGGTGTGCCGGGGTGGGTGTGCCGGGAACGGGCTCGCCGCGGCCAGGCGTGCCAGCGGCAGGCTCACCACGGCCAGGCGTGCCGGCGAGGGGCTCCCCGCGGCCGGGCTTGCCGCGGCCGCGCGTGCCGGCGGGGGTGCGCCCGTATCCTCGGCTGGGCGTCGCGTGCCGTGGCGGCGCGCTGGCACGGACCTGCGGAGGGATGCGCGATGGCGGACGGGAAGCCCGGCGAGGAGCGGCCCGACCGGGCGCTGCCGGCCACGAACGCGGTGTCGGGCGTGGGGATGGTGGTCGTGGACGCGGCCGGACGGGTACTGCTCGGGCTCGCGCACGACGGGCGCTGGGAGCTGCCGGGCGGCAAGACCGATCCGGAGGAGAGCTTCGAGGCCGCGGGGTCGCGGGAGCTGGCGGAGGAGACGGGGCTGCTGGTCGACCCGGCCCGGGTGCGGGTGCTGGCGGTGCTCAAGGACGCGAAGGGCGGCGTGAGTCGGGTGACGGCGGCCGCGGTGGCCGAGGGCGTCGGCGGCGAGGCACGGGTGACCGAGCCGGACAAGATCGTGCGGTGGGAGTGGTTCGCGCCGGAGCGGCTGCCGGCGGAGATGTTCGCGCCGTCGGCGGCAGTGCTGCGGGTGTGGCGCCCCGGCCTGGACGTGGCGGCGGTACCGGCGCACTGCTACCCGGTGGCGGGGGCGTAGCCGGGCGCAGGACGCAGTCCGGCACGGGACGCAGCCCGGCACGGGGCCTAGCCCGGCACGGCACGGGCGGCACGGGACGGGCGGCACGGGCGGCGCGGGACGGGCGGCACGACGTACGGCGGGCGGTCCGGCGCACGGGCAGCGGACCAGCCGGCCCGGCGTACGGGCAGCGGACGCCGGGCCGGATCAGCGCCGTGGGGGGAGCCGGCCCGCGGGACCGGCGTACGGCGGCGTCCCCGCCGGAGCGGCGCACGGCAGCGGACACCCGCCGGCCGGGTACACGGGCGGCGGACTCCCGCCGGGCCGGCGTGCGGCGGCGGTCAGCCCGGGAGGGCCGGGACGCGGGCGAAGCCGCCCTCGGCGAGGTCCTCGGCCAGCAGCCGCTTGGCGATCGCGTCGGCGGCGGCGCGGAGTTCGGCGCTGCGCGGGCGTCCGCGGTCCTTCTCCAGTTCGGCGCCGAGCCAGTCGGCCCACGCGGCGGAGATGACCGCGGCCTCGCGGCGGCCGGCCTCGGTGTGGGAGAAGAAGCTGCCCTCGCGCGAGAGGAAGCCCTCCTCGGTCATCCGGTCGAAGACGGGTAGGAGCACCTCGGGCGGCAGGTGGCGGCGGGCCGCGATCAGGCCGAGGCTGGCGTGGCCGACGGTGCGGGTGAGCAGGTCGACCTGCATGACGGCCCAGGCCCCGGCGATGTCGAGGCGGGTGTCGGACTCCTCCACGATGCGGCGGGCCTGCGCCGGGCCCATGCCGCGGATGAGCCGGCCGACGGCCAGTTCGAGGAGCTTGGCGGAGTCGCCGGTGGTGGCCGGGGAAGCGAAGCCCTCGCCCATGTCGGTGGAGGTGGCGCGGGCGCTGTCGCGGAGCCTGACCTCCTTGAGGAACAGGGCGACGACGAAGCCCACGGCGGCGACGGGCACGGTCCACAGGAACACGGTGTGGAGGGTGTCGGCGTAGGCCTGGACGATGGGCGCGGCCTCGGCGGGGCGGAGGGAGTGGACGCCCTGGGGGCTCTGGGCGGCGCCCGCCAGTTCGGCCGGCGGGGTGCCGGTGGTGCGGGCGGCCTCGGCGACGCCCGCGGCCAGGTTGGGTCCCAGGTTGTTGGCGTAGAGGGTGCCGAAGACGGCGGTGCCGAAGGAGCTGCCGAGGGTGCGGAAGAACGTCACGCCCGAGGTGGCGGTGCCGAGGTCGGCGTAGTCGACGGTGTTCTGCACGGCGATGGTCAGGACCTGCATGCACAGGCCGATGCCGACGCCGAGGACGAACATGTAGAGCGATTCCAGCCAGGTGCCGGTGCCGGGGCCCATGCGGGAGAGCAGGTAGAGGCCGATGCCCATGACCAGGCAGCCGGCGATGGGGAAGACCCGGTAACGGCCGGTCTTGCTGACGACGTTGCCGCTGAAGACGGAGGCGATGAGCAGGCCGATGACCAGGGGGAGGGTGCGCACGCCGCTGACGGTGGCCGAGTCCCCGTCGACGTACTGGAGGTAGGTGGGCAGGAAGGTCATCGCGCCGAGCATGGCGAAGCCGACGACGAAGCTGAGCACCGAGCAGACGGTGAAGACCGGGTTGCGGAACAGCCGCATCGGCAGCATGGGTTCGGCGGCGCGGGTCTCCACCACGCAGAACAGCGCGAGGGCCACGGCGCCGCCGGCGAAGAGCCCGATGATGACGGGCGAGCCCCAGGCGTACTCGTTGCCGCCCCAGCTGGTGGCGAGGATGAGGGCGCTGGATCCGACGGCGACCAGGGCGATGCCGAGGTAGTCGATGGCCGGGCGGCTGGCGGAGCGCACGGATGGGATGGAGCGGGCGGCGGCCGCGACGACCATGACGGCGAGGGGGACGTTGACGTAGAACGCCCAGCGCCAGCTGAGGTGGTCGGTGAACAGGCCGCCGAGGAGGGGGCCGATGACGGTGGCCACGCCGAAGACCGCGCCGATGGCGCCCTGGTACTTGCCGCGTTCGCGGAGCGGGATCACGTCGGCGATCAGCGCCATGGAGGTGACCATCAGGCCGCCGGCGCCGACGCCTTGGAGGCCGCGCCACACGATGAGCAGCGACATGTTGGTGGCCAGGCCGCACAGGAACGAGCCGATGATGAAGACCACGGCGGAGATCTGGAAGATGACCTTTCGGCCGAAGAGGTCGCCGAACTTGCCGACGAGCACGGTGGCGACGGTCTCCGCGAGCAGGTACGAGGTGACCACCCAGGACATGTGGGCGGCGCCGCCGAGGTCCGCCACGATCGTGGGCAGCGCGGTGCCCACGATCGTCTGGTCGAGCGCCGCGAGCAGCACGCCGAGCATGATCGTGCCGAAGACGACGTTGCGCCGCCGCCGGTCCAGCACGGGCGGCGGCTCGGCGGCCACGGGGGCGGACTCTCGGAGGGTGGTCACATCTCGCACTCTCACACCGGGGTGTGGGTGTCGCATGTGACATTACGCCGTACGGGGGTGCCGGCGCGGCCGGCGCCGGCCGGTCCCGGTCCGGCTATCCGCGCAGGTAGGAGAGGCCGGGGTGGGCTTCGACGTACCCGTCGAGCAGGGTCCTGGCGACCGCCGCCGAGTCGACCAGGGGGTGCAGGGCGAAGGCCTTGACGGCGGCGGCCCGCGATCCGCTCTCGGCTGCGGCGAGGACCTCGCGCTCGACCGCCTTGACGGCGGTGACCAGCCCCACGGCGTGGTACGGGAGGGGCGACGCGGCGAGGGGGTGGGCGCCGCTCGCGTCGACGAGGCAGGGCACCTCGATGACGGCGTCCGCGTCGAGGACGGAGAGGGTGGTGCGGTTGGGGACGTTGAGGATGAGGGTGGTGCGCTCGTCGCGGGCGATGGCCCGCATCAGGGCGAGGGCGACCTTCTCGTAGCCGCCGGACTCGAGGTCGTCCTCGTCGCGTTCGCCGACGCCGGCCGCCTCGCGGTTCTCGGCCATGTAGGTGGCCTCGCGCTCGGCCAGGGTGCGCTCCCAGGCGGCCCGGGCGGAGGTGCCCTCCCGGGCCGCCTCGGCGTAGAAGCCGGCCTGCTGGTCGCGGAGGAAGGCCCCGCGGGTGCGGCCGTCCCGCTGGGCCTGCCGGTAGGCGGCGACGGCCTCGCGGTTGAAGTAGTAGTAGTGCAGGTATTCGTTGGGGACGGCGCCGAGTGACCGGATCCAGTCGGCGCCGAAGAGCCGGCCCTCCTCGAAGGACTCCAGGGCCTTGGTGTCGGCGAGCAGCCGGGGCAGTTCGTCGCGGCCGTCGACGTGCAGGCCGCGGACCCAGCCGAGGTGGTTGAGGCCGACGTAGTCGACGAAGGCGCGGTCGGGGCGGGCGCCGGCGAGCCGGGCGAGGCGGCGGCCGAGGCCGACCGGGGAGTCGCAGATGCCGATGACCCGCCGGCCGAGGTCGCGGGCCATGGCCTCGGTGACGAGGCCCGCCGGGTTGGTGAAGTTGATGGTCCAGGCGTCGGGGGCAAGTTCGGCGATCCGGCGGGCGATGCGGCGGGCCACGGGGACCGTGCGCAGGCCGTACGCGATGCCGCCGGCGCCGACGGTCTCCTGGCCGAGGACGCCCTGTTCGAGGGCGACGCGTTCGTCGTCGGCGCGGCCCTGGAGTCCGCCGACGCGGATGGCGGAGAAGACGAAGTCGGCGCCGCGCAGGGCCTCGTCGAGGTCGCGGGTGGCGGTGACGGCGGGGGCGTCGGGGATGCCGCGGGCCTGTTCGGCGAGGACGCGGCTGATGGCGGTGAGCCGGGCCGGGTCCTCGTCGTGGAGGGTGACGCGGTCGATGCGGCCCTCGGCGTGGTCGCCGAGGAGCGCGCCGTAGACGAGCGGGACCCGGAACCCGCCGCCGCCGAGGATCGTCAGTTTCACGTGACATACCACCCTTCACACTGCACGGTCACAGGTCACCGTGTACCGCACAGTGTGGCCTCCGTGCGGTCCGTCCGGGGAGCGGCGCCCCGGCCGGCCGCGGGTTCCGGCCGGCCGGCGGGCGGGCCCGGCGGGCTCCGCGGTCCCGGCCGCTCAGTCCTTGAGCGGCGGGACGGCGCGGAGCCTGGGGGCCTGCTGCGCGGGCGCCGGGGGCGTGCCGACGGGCGGTCCGTAGCCGCCCTGCGGGGCGGAGAGGACCAGGGTGATCCGGGTGAAGCCCATGCCGTCCAGCATGGGGCCGTTTTCGGCCACCAGGCGGCACCGGGCCCGTCCCCAGCGGGGGTCGGGGTGCCGTACGGCGCGTACGCTGCCGTCACGCTCGGCCGCCTGGGGTCCGTACGTGCTCAGCCAGTGCGGGACGCCGTAGCGGTACGCGGCCTCCATGAACGGGTCGCGGGCGATGTCCTGCCGGATGCTCGTCAGGCCGTCGTCCTCCGGTGCCGCGGCCAGCGCGGTGGAGAACTGCGCCAGCAGGGGCACGCACCAGGCCGGCTCGTGGTCCTCCAGGACCGCGGCGGCGTCCGGGTGGAAGAGCACGAACCGCAGGAAGTTGTCGTCCGGGAGGGCCGTCGGGTGCGGTCGTACGGACTGGAAGAGCTGGTCGAAGGCGGAGTTGGTGAGCGCCACGTCCCAGCGGTGGTCGACGAGGAAGGAGGGGTAGGGCACGGCCTCCATGAGTGCCGCGTAGTCGCGGAGGTAGTCGCGCTGTGCGGGGTCGTCGGGCAGGCGGCTCTCCTCGGAGGGGCGCCAGGACTGCGGCGGGTCGCGGTCGGCCATGACGCGGAACAGCCAGAAGCACTGCCGCTCGCTCATTTCCAGGGCCTGGGCGAGTGCCAGCAGTTTCCGGTCGGTCCACTCCTTGACCAGGCCGCGTTCCCAGTTCCCGTACGCGCGCACGCTGATGCGCAGGCGTGCGGCCACGTCCTCCTGGCTGAGGCCGAGTTCCTCGCGGCGCTGCCGCAGGAGTTCCTTGCGCCGCTCCGACCGAACCGTTCCGCGTACGGGCTCTTCGCCCGCCAGGGCTTCCTGGCCGGACCGCGCGAGGGTATCGGACGGGCCCACCGCTGCGAGATGTGACACCGAGAGCTCCCCCTTCTCACGGTCTGCGATCTTCATTTCCGTGTGGCGATCCTGCTACCAGCCTCAATGGAGTGTCAACTATTGTGGCAATTCCAGCCGGGGGACGCCTTATTCACGCCACAGCTGTGGCAAGTTCTAGCCGTCGGGCGGGCATCCGGGTTAGCCTCCTCAGGCCAACCGCGTGTCCGAACCAATCTCGCGTGATCTAGGAGAACCACTGGTGACAGACGGCTTCCCGGCTCCCGTCCCAGTGGCCACCGCGCCTCTGACGGCCACCGTGGCGCGCGTCGCCGAACTCGCCGACAAGCTCGGGCGGGCCCACGCGGAGGTCTTCGACCTCCGCCGCCTCTCCGAGGCCTCCGGTGTGCCGGCGGACGTGGTCAGGGCCCTCCTCGACGGCCGTCCGGCCGGCGAGCCCGACGTACAGGCGCGCTTCCTCCAGCGGCTGGCCCTGCTCCGCCGCACCCGGGTGAAGCCCAACGGCCGCCGCTACACCCAGCAGGAGATCGCGGACGGCGCGGGCATGTCCCGCCAGCAGGCGGGCGCGCTGATCAACGGCGACCGGCGGCCCACGATGGAACACTGCGACGCGATCCAGCGGTTCTTCGGCGTGCACGCCGGGTTCCTCACCGCCCACGACGCGGACGCGCTCACCGACGCCCTCCTGCGGACGGAGCAGCAGCTGCTGCAGGACTTCGCGGGACGCGAGCGGGAGACCGTGCCGGCCCAGGTCCCCGCGGGAGCCGACCCGCTGGCCAGACTGCTCCAGGACCACGGGGTCCGCGGCATCGCCTGGCGGGCCGCCCAACTGCCCACGGACAAACACCGGGACAAGGTCACCGAGTGGCTGGACATGCTGCTCGAGAGCGTCAAACCGACAGATTCCTGAAGTCCTGATCCGGATCCGCGCCGACGGGGAGAACGGTGAGCATAGGCAGAGAGCAGCGGCGGCTGTGCGGAGAGCTGGTGGCCGGCCTCCGGCTCCCGGCGCCCGCGGAACCCGTGGACCTCTACGCCGCCCTGTGCGAGGGCATGAGCCGCCACCGCGGCCGGCCGGTGCAGTTCCGCATGGCCTCGTTCCCACCCGGGACGGCCAGTGGCCTGTGGCTCGACATGGCGGACCGGGACCTCGTGGTGATCGAGGAACGCACCGCCCCGGACCACCAGTTGGTGATCCTGGGTCACGAACTGTGGCACATGAAGGCCGGCCACTGCAGCCACCACGTCGACGGCGCGGCGGTGGCGGCCCGGCTGCTGTCGGAGGAGGCGGACCTCAGCGAGACGGTGCGCCGGGTGGCCGCCCGGACCCGGGCCGACGTCTCGGAGGAGACGGAGGCCGAGACGTTCGGGCTGCTGCTGGGCAGCAAGTGCCGTCCCTGGCTGGCGCGGAGCGGCGGCATCGGCCGTGCCCCGGCCCGCCGCGACGGACTGGCCGGCCGCATCGAGGCCTCGCTGGGCTACCGAGGACCGCAGGCCTGACCGTTGACTGGTGGGGACTACTACATTCCCGCGGCCGCCCTGTGGATCTCCCTGGCCTTCAAGCTGCCGGCGCTGCGACACAACTGGCGTGACCCGCTGCTGCGTTCCGTCTGCTCGCTGCTGATCCTCTCGGGAGCGGTCTTCGTCTTCGCCGCGCCGCCCACGATCTCCGTGGTCAACCGGCTGACCGGCACCCCGAACTTCTCGGCCCCGCTGGTGTACGCGCTGATCAGCGCGTTCAGCGCGTCCTGTCTGATCCTGATCGTGAACTGGCGGGGCGGGCCGCCCGAGGACACCCGGCGCTTCTCGCGCCGCTGGACGACCTTCTACGGGGTCGTGATCGTGGCGGTGGTGGTGCTGTTCGTCCTCGGGGAGACCCCCGTGGAGCGGCTGCGCGACTTCGACACGTACTACGCCAACACCCCGTACATCCGCGAGATGATCGCGCTGTACCTGGTGACGCACCACATCGCCGCCGTGGTGATGACCGTGCTCTGCTGGCGCTGGTCGCTCCAGGTCCGCGGCTGGCTGCGCACCGGACTCGTGATCATCGTCGTGGGCTACGGCTTCACGATCGCCTACGACATGACGAAGTTCGCCGCCGTCGGGGCGCGCTGGGCGGGGCGGGACTGGGACGGCCTGAGCACGTACCTCGCTCCCCCGCTGGCGTCGATGGGCGCGCTGGTCAGTGCGATCGGGTTCATCCTGCCGCTGATGTGCCAGCGGGCCGCGGACAACTGGCACACCTGGGCGACGTACCGGCAGCTGGGGGCGCTCTGGCGCGAGCTGCGCGGCGCGGTGCCGGCGGGCACGCCGAGCGTGCGGATCGCCTGGTGGTCGCCGGCCGAGCTGCGGGTCCTCCAGCGGGAGTCGGACATCCACGACGGCTTCCTGACGCTGGGCCCGTACTTCGACCTCGCCCTGCACGCGCGGGTGTACGAGCGGAGCCTGGCGGCCGGCGAGGGGCCGGACGGCGCCAAGGCCGTGGCCGACGCGGCGATGGTCGCGGCCGCGGTACGGGCCCGCTCGGCGGCCGCCGAGGAGCCCGACGGCCCCGACGGCCCCGGCGCCCTCGACGACGGCCCGGACGGGGACGAGACCCCGGTGCGGGTACCGGGGCCGGCCGAGGGGCCGAGGGACCTGGTGCGCATCTCCCACGCGCTGCGGCATTCCCGCGAGGTGGCGGCGGCCCGGCGCGCCACGGGCACCGGCTGAGGCGGGGCGGCATTGCCGCCGCCCCGCGGGACGGCCGGGCCGGGCCGGATCCGGCGAGCGGGGCCGGGCCGGCCGGGTCGGCCGGGTAGCCGGACCTGCCGACCCGGCCGGGGGTCGGCCGGGTCAGCCCGCGGCGGCCTGTGCGACGGCGGCCGGGAACAGGTCCAGGAAGGGCGCCGCGGCGTCTGTGCCCTCGCGGCCGAACGGCGCGTCGAGGCTCCAGACCAGGAAGAGCAGGAACACGATCAGGGCGCTGAACAGGCCCGCCAGCAGCAGTTCCCGGCCCGAGCGGCGGATCTGCAGGGTGAAGATCAGGCCGATGGTGACGACGGCGCCGGTGAGCAGGCCGAACCACACGATCCCGGGGAGCGTGGAGCCCGCGCCCTGGTTGCGGGCGTGCCGGGCGTCGTCGGCCGTCGCGATGTGGTCCAGCAGCGGCTGGTAGGCCTGGGCCTGGAGCTCGGTGGCCGGGCTCTGGTGGGTGATGTCCGTGCGCAGCTTGCCCAGGAGTGCGGTGCCCTGCGCGGAGGGGGCCTTGTCGTCGGTCAGGAGCGGCCAGTCGACTGCCACGGTGTGGGAGACGTAGTCGCTCACCTCGTCGCGGATGCGGTCGCGGACGGGCCCGGGGTAGACGTCCACGCGCTGGCTGACCTCGTACAGGGCCTGGGCCTCGCGGCGGACGTTGTCCTCGGCGGCGCCGCGGGCCTCCCAGACGCCGGCGATGGCGAGGCCGAGGACGATGGCGTAGACGACGCCGACCATCATCGTCATGTACTCGATGACGTCGGGGGTTTCGTTGGTGTCCTCGTCCTCGGCGACCCTGCGGTGGCGCAGGTTGGTGAAGGCGAGGACGGCGGCGCAGACGAGCACCATGGAGACGGCCAGGATCAGCCACTCGTACACGGGGGTCTCCGGTTGTCGGATCGGGACGGTTAGGGGTCGGGGGTGGTCGCGGCCGGGGGCCGGGCGGGCCGGTCAGGAGCCGGAGCGCGACCTGCCGCGGGGGCGCAGGGCTGCGGCGGCCAGGACCGCCGGGGTGGTCACGACGATCATGAGCGTCATGGTGGACATGCCCTGCGGCCCGGGGCGCTGGAGGAGCGCCGAGCGGTGGTAGGGGCGGACGTGGAAGGCCCGCGCGGGCGGTGCGGGTGCGGCGGCGGGGGTCTCGGGCGCGGTCGTGGGGGCCGCGGGTGCGGGGGCCGGGTACGGGGCTTCGGCGGGCGGGTACGCGGGCCCGGGCACCGGGGCCGGCGCCGCGGCGGCCGGCACTGCCGGCGGGGCGTGCCGCTCGGGTGACGGCCCGGCCGGGGGCAGGTGCCGGGGCGCGGGCCGCGGGGGTGCCGGGGCCGGCGTGGGGGGCGGGGTCGGGCGGGCCGGGGGTTCGGGGACGGGCCCGGGTGCGGGCTCCGCCGGGGGCACGGTGAGCGGGGGCGGGGGTCCGGGGATGGCCGGGGGCGGGGCGGCCGGGGGCGGGGTGGCCGGGGGCTCCCCCGGGCAGGCGTCCGGCCGCACGGCGGCGGGGAACGCGCCGGGGTCCGGCGGGGGTTCGGCGGCCTGGGCCGTCTGGGCGTGCAGCGGGCTGAGGGCGGCCAGCATCCCTGCGCCGGCCAGGTACTGCCAAGCGGTCACCGCGTGTCCTCCCGGTCCGGTCGGGCGCACCACGGCGTGGTGGCTCCGGGAGGAGAAACGATCACGGGCCGGGATCGATACGCGCCCGCGCGCGCCCGGCGCCCGGCCGGGTCGCGTTCCGGCCGATTGGGGGACGGGGTCCCGGACTGTCGGCGGACGGGGCCCCGGCCGGTTGGGGGGCGGGTCCCGGCCGGACGGGGCACCGGGTCCCGGCTGATCGTGGGGCGGGGTCCGGCCGGACGCAGCACCGGGTGCCGGCCTGCCGGCGGACGGGGTTCCGTCCGGTGCCGGATCACACCGATGGCCCTGCGGGCGCGGCGCCGGGCGGGCCCGCGGTCGGGACGGAGGAGCCGCGCGAGGACCGGACGCCGCGCCGCTTCGGCTGCCCGAGCGCCCTGACCGTGCTGCCGCGGCGGTGACGGTCGGGTACGTGGTGGTCCGGTACGCGCGGCGGGTGCAGCGGGACCGGCGCGGTCGGTGTGCCGTCTTCTGCGGGGCGACCGGAAGCAGGTGGCGGTGCGGGAGCCGCACCGGTTCGAACCGGGCTGACCCTCAACCCAATTGGCGGCCCTCTTCACGTGCGCGGCGGTGCTGGTGGGGGCCGGCGCCGCCGACGGGCGTCACGGGGTCTCGCGGGCGCCGGTGGTGACGGTCGCGCGGGCGGGCGCGGGGGTTTCCGCGGGTCCCCCGGTCGACCGCTCCGCCGCGCGGAATCCGACAATTGCCACTTTTATGGTGAATCATGGCTGATCGTTTCGGGGAGGTACGGGTGCGGGACACCACATCGGAGCCGGGCGCGGTGCTGCTGAAGGCCGGACGGTTCTTCCGGCGCGGCGAGGACGCACCCGACCTCCACAGCGTGCGGCTGACCGGCGGCCGGGAGGCCGACGCCTTCTACCGGGACCGCTGGAGCCACGACAAGGTCGTGTACTCGACGCACGGGGTGAACTGCACGGGGTCCTGCCGGTGGAAGGTGTACGTCAAGGACGGGATCATCACCTGGGAGACCCAGGCCACCGACTACCCCTCCGTGGGCCCGGACCGCCCGGAGTACGAGCCGCGCGGCTGCCCCCGCGGCGCCGCGTTCTCCTGGTACACGTACTCCCCCACCCGCGTGCGCTACCCGTACGTGCGGGGCGTCCTGCTGGAGATGTACCGCGAGGCCAAGGCGCGCCTGAAGGACCCCGTGCTGGCGTGGGCGGACATCCAGGCCGACCCCGGGCGCCGCCGCACGTACCAGCAGGCGCGCGGCAAGGGCGGCCTGGTGCGGGCGAACTGGGACGAGGCCGTCGAGATCATCGCGGCCGCGCACGTCCACACGATCAGGCAGTACGGCCCCGACCGCGTCGCCGGCTTCTCCCCGATCCCGGCCATGTCGATGGTCTCGCACGCCGCCGGCGCCCGGTTCATGAGCCTGATCGGCGCCCCGATGCTGAGCTTCTACGACTGGTACGCGGACCTGCCGGTCGCCTCCCCCCAGGTGTTCGGCGACCAGACCGACGTGCCGGAATCCGGCGACTGGTGGGACGCGGCCTACCTGATGATGTGGGGCTCCAACGTCCCCGTCACCCGCACCCCCGACGCCCACTGGATGGCCGAGGCCCGCTACCGCGGCCAGAAGGTGGTGGTGGTCGCGCCGGACTACGCGGACAACGCGAAGTTCGCCGACGAGTGGCTCCACCCGCACCCGGGCACCGACGGGGCGCTGGCCCTGGCGATGGGGCACGTCATCCTCAAGGAGTTCTTCGTCGACCGGCAGACGCCGTTCTTCACCGACTACGTGAAGCGGTTCACCGACCTGCCGTTCCTGGTGACGCTGGAGGAGCGCGACGGCGCCCACGTGCCCGCGAAGTTCCTGCGCGCATCCGATCTGGGCGACGCCTCCGAGGGCGCGGAGTGGAAGACCGCGGTGCTGGACGAGGCCACCGGGCAGCCGGTGGTGCCGGGCGGGTCGCTGGGCTTCCGCTGGACGGAGTCCGGCAAGGGCAAGTGGAACCTCGACCTGGGCGGCATCCGGCCGGCCCTCACGCTCCAGGGCGGCGACAGCGCGGCGGGCACCGCGGAGGTGCTGCTGCCGCGCTTCGACACCGAGGGCGGCACGCACGGCCAGGGCCGGGGCGAGGTGATGCGCCGCGGCGTGCCCGTACGCCGGATCGGCGGGCGGCTGGTGACCACGGTGTACGACCTGCTGCTCGCCCAGTACGGCGTGGGCCGCCCGGGCCTGCCGGGCGACTGGCCGGTCTCGTACGACGACGCGAGCCAGCCCGGCACGCCAGCCTGGCAGGAGACCCACACCTCGGTGCCGGCGGCGCGGGCGGTGCGCATCGCGCGGGAGTTCGCCGCCACGGCGGAGGAGTCCCAGGGCCGCTGCATGATCCTGATGGGGGCAGGCACCAACCACTGGTTCCACTCCGAGACCATCTACCGTGCCTTCCTGGCGCTGCTCCAGCTCACCGGCTGCCAGGGCCGCAACGGCGGCGGCTGGGCGCACTACGTCGGCCAGGAGAAGTGCCGCCCGGTGACGGGCTGGGCCACGCTGGCCGCCGCGTCGGACTGGTCGCGGCCGCCGCGGCAGATGATCGGTGCCGCGTACTGGTTCCTCAACACCGACCAGTGGCGGTACGACCGGTTCACGGCGGACGTGCTGGCCTCGCCGCTGGGCGAGGGCCGCTTCGCGGGGATGACCGGCGCCGACTGCCTGGCGCAGTCGGCGCGTTCGGGCTGGATGCCCTCGTACCCCACCTTCGACCGCAACCCCCTGGACCTCACCGAGCAGGCGCGGGCGGCGGGCCGGGAGCCGGCGGCGTACGTGGTGGACGAGCTGAAGGCCGGGCGGCTGGGCTTCGCCTGCGAGGACCCGGACGCGCCGGAGAACTGGCCGCGGGTGCTGACGCTGTGGCGGGCGAACCTGCTGGGGTCTTCCGCGAAGGGCGCCGAGTACTTCACCAAGCACCTGCTGGGCACGCACTCGTCGCTGAACGCGCAGGAGGCGGAGCCCGGGATGCGGCCGCGCGATGTGACATGGCACGAGCAGGCTCCGGAGGGCAAGCTCGACCTGCTGCTGTCGCTCGACTTCCGGATGACCTCCTCGACCCTGTTGTCCGACATCACGCTGCCGGCGGCCACCTGGTACGAGAAGCACGACCTGTCGACCACCGACATGCACCCCTACGTGCACTCCTTCACCCCGGCCGTGGACCCGCCCTGGCAGGCGCGCACGGACTTCGAGACCTTCAAGGCCGTGGCCGAGCGGTTCAGCGAGCTGGCCCGCGACCACCTGGGCACCCGCGAGGACCTGGTCGCCTCGCCGCTCCAGCACGACA
The DNA here is from genome assembly GCF_044759445.1 of Streptomyces sp. NPDC101118. NCBI lineage: Bacteria > Bacillati > Actinomycetota > Actinomycetes > Kitasatosporales > Streptomycetaceae > Streptomyces > Streptomyces sp. NPDC101118. The sequence goes on from NZ_JBIVZG010000015.1 coordinate 157,478, forward strand.
CCCCGGGCGAGATCGCCCAGCCGGGCGGCGTGGCACTGGACTGGCGCAAGGGCGAGTGCGAGCCGGTGCCCGGGAAGACCATGCCGCAGCTGACCGTCGTGGAGCGCGACTACACCGCGGTCGGCGCCAAGTTCACCTCGCTCGGCCCGCTGGTCGAGAAGCTGGGCCTGCCGGCCAAGGGCATCGTGCTCCGGCCCGACGAGGAGATCGAGGCACTCGGCGCGCTGAACGGCACGGCCCGCGGCGGCCCGGCCGACGGCCGCCCGCTGCTGGACACGGCGGTGAAGGCGGCCAACACCATCCTGCGGCTCTCCGGCACCACCAACGGCCGGCTGGCCACGCAGGGCTTCCACACCCTGGAGGAGCGCACCGGCCAGGAGATGGCGCACCTGGCGTCCGAGCACGAGGGCAAGCACATCACGTACGCCGACACGCAGGCGGCTCCCGTGCCCGTGATCACCTCCCCGGAGTGGTCGGGCAGCGAATCGGGCGGCCGCCGGTACACGGCGTTCACGCTGAACACCGAGCACCTCAAGCCCTGGCACACGCTCACCGGCCGCCAGCAGTTCTTCCTCGACCACGACTGGATGCACGAGCTGGGCGAGGGCCTGCCGGTGTACCGGCCGCCGCTGGACATGCACCGGCTGTTCGGCGAGCCGGTGCTCGGACCGGACGGCAACCGGGAGGTGACGGTCCGGTACCTCACCCCGCACAACAAGTGGTCCATCCACTCCGAGTACCAGGACAACCTGTTCATGCTGTCCCTGTCCCGCGGCGGCCAGGCCATCTGGATGTCGCCGCAGGACGCGGAGGCGATCGGCGTCGCGGACAACGACTGGATCGAGGCGGTCAACCGCAACGGCGTGGTCGTGGCGCGGGCGATCGTCTCGCACCGCATGCCCGAGGGCACGGTCTACATGCACCACGCGCAGGAGCGCACGGTCAACGTGCCCAAGGCGGAGCACAACGGCCGCCGCGGCGGCATCCACAACTCGCTGACCCGGCTCATCCTCAAGCCGAGCCATCTGATCGGCGGGTACGCCCAGCTCTCCTGGGCCTTCAACTACCTGGGGCCGACCGGCAACCAGCGCGACGAGGTGACGGTCATCCGGCGCCGGTCGCAGAAGGTGGAGTACTGACATGGCCCGTGACGGAGCCCCCATCGGGCGTGTCATGGCACAGCTCGCGATGGTGATGAACCTCGACAAGTGCATCGGCTGCCACACGTGTTCGGTGACGTGCAAACAGACGTGGACCAACCGGCAGGGCATGGAGTACGTGTGGTTCAACAACGTCGAGACGCGGCCCGGCCAGGGCTACCCGCGGCGCTACGAGGACCAGGAGCGGTGGCGCGGCGGCTGGGAGCTCAACAAACGGGGCCGGCTGAAACTCAGGGCCGGCGGCCGCTTCCACAAGCTCGTGTCGATCTTCTCCAACCCCGTGCTGCCGGAGATCAAGGACTACTACGAGCCCTGGACGTACGACTACCGCAACCTGACCGACGCGCCGCTCGGCGAGGACTTCCCGGTGGCGGAGCCGCGGTCGCTGCTCGACGGCAAGCCCATGAAGGTGGAGTGGAGTTCCAACTGGGACGACAACCTCGGCGGGGCACCCGAGCACGGCGGGGCCGACCCGATGGTGGTGAAGACCCGTGAGAAGGCCGCGGAGAAGGTGAAGTTCGCCTTCGAGCAGACCTTCATGTTCTACCTGCCGCGGATCTGCGAGCACTGCCTCAACCCGGCCTGCGTGGCGTCCTGCCCGTCCGGCGCGATGTACAAGCGCGAGGAGGACGGCATCGTCCTGGTCGACCAGGACCGCTGCCGCGGCTGGCGGATGTGCGTCACCGGCTGCCCGTACAAGAAGGTCTACTTCAACCACGCCACCGGCAAGGCCGAGAAGTGCACCCTGTGCTACCCGCGCCTGGAGGTGGGGCTGCCCACGGTCTGCTCGGAGACCTGCGTGGGCCGGCTGCGCTACCTCGGCGTGGTGCTGTACGACGCCGACCGGGTCACCGAGGCGGCGTCCGCGGCGGACGAGCAGGACCTGTACGAGGCGCAGCTGGGCGTGTTCCTGGACCCGGAGGACCCCGAGGTGCGCCGGGCCGCCGAGCGCGACGGGATCGCGCACGACTGGATCGAGGCGGCGCGGCGCTCGCCGGTGTACGCCCTGATCAGCACGTACCGGGTGGCCCTGCCCCTGCACCCGGAGTACCGGACCATGCCGATGGTCTGGTACATCCCGCCGCTGTCGCCGGTGGTGGACGCGCTGGCCGACACGGGGTTCGACGGCGAGGACGCCGGGAACCTGTTCGGCGCCATCGACACGCTGCGGATCCCGCTGGAGTACCTGGCGGAGCTGTTCACGGCCGGCGACACCGAGCCCGTAAGGGCGTCGCTGGACCGGCTGGCGGCGATGCGGTCGTACATGCGTGACGTCAACCTCGGCCGCCGGCCCGACAGTTCGGTGGCGGAGCGGGTCGGCATGAAGGGCCAGGACATCGAGGACATGTACCGGCTGCTGGCCGTCGCCAAGTACGAGGAGCGGTACGTGATCCCGACGGCCGCGGTCGGCGACGCCCGGCGGCTGGAGGAGTCCGCGGTGCCCGACGCGTGCAGCCTGGACCACGCCGGCGGGCCCGGCATGGGCGGCACCGGCCCGACCGACGACGGGGCGTTCGGCGGTGACTCGGGGCGCAAGGCCCTGCCGCTGGTGACCCTGGAGAACTTCCATGCACTGCGCAGGCGGCAGACCGCCGACAAGGAGGAGGAGAAGTGAGCACCGGAACCCGTATCCGGCCCGGTTCCCCGGCCGCCGACCCCGCGGTCCTGCACCAGGCCGCCGCGCTGTGCCTGACGTACCCCGACGCCGCGTTCGAGGAGCGGCTGCCGCTCCTGCGGGCCGCCGCGCCCCAGCTGCACGGCTTCCTCGACCACGCCGAGTCCGTGCCGCTGGACGCGCTGGCCGCGCACTACGTGCGGGTCTTCGACTTCAAGAACAAGCACTGCCTGTACCTGAGCTGGTGGCTGGACGGGGACACCCGGCGGCGGGGCGAGTCGCTGGTGCGGTTCAAGGAGGCGTACCGGGCGCACGGGCTGGAGTTCAGCAACGAGGAGCTGCCCGACTTCCTGCCGGCGGTGCTGGAGTTCACGGCGCAGACCGGTGACGGGTCGCTGCTGCGCGAGCACCGGGCGGGCCTGGAGCTGCTGCGGCTGGCGCTGGCGGAGACGGGCACCCCGTACGCGCACGTGGTGGCGGCCGTCTGCGCGACGCTGCCCGGCCCCTCCCCCAAGGACCGTGCCGAGGCGCGGGCGCTGGCCCGGTCGGGGCCGCCGCGCGAGGACGTGGGGCTGGACGGACTTCCCCCGTACGGGCACCTGGGGCTGCTGCCGGTGCTGAGCGGGGAGAGCTGATGAGCACACTGCTGTGGGGTGTGCTGCCGTACGTCGCGTTCGTGCTGCTGGTGTCGGGGCTGATCTGGCGGCACCGCTACGACAAGTTCGGCTGGACCACCCGGTCCTCGCAGGTGTACGAGTCGCGGCTGCTGAACATCGCCTCGCCGATGTTCCACTACGGCATCCTCTTCGTGCTCGTCGGTCACCTGATGGGGCTGTTCGTGCCGGAGTCGTGGACGGACGCGGTGGGCATGTCGGAGCACACGTACCACCTGTTCTCGCTGTTCGGCGGCACGGCCGCGGGCGCGCTGGCGGTCGTGGGCATCGGGATGCTGGTGTACCGGCGGCGCACCAACGCCCCGGTGTTCAAGGCGACCACGCGCAACGACAAGACGATGTACGTGATGCTGCTGGCAGCGATCGTGATGGGCCTGTGGGCCAAGCTGGCCGACTCGTCGGTCAGCTCCGGCTACGACTACCGCCAGACGATCGCCCCTTGGGCGCGCAGCCTGTTCACGCTGCAGCCGGACGTGTCGCTGATGGAGGGCGTGCCGGTCGCGTTCCAGGTCCACATCGTGATCGGGATGGTGCTGATCGCGCTGGTGCCGTTCACGCGGCTGGTGCACATGTTCAGTGCGCCGGTGCAGTACCTGTTCCGGCCGTACGTGGTCTACCGGTCGAAGGAGCAGGGGCAGTTGGGGCAGCGTCCGCCGCGGCGGGGCTGGGAGCGGGTGGACCGGTAGCGGTCCCGGTGCCGTGGACGCCGCCGGACCCCGCTGACGCCGCCGGACCCCGCTGACGCCGCCGGACCCACCCGGCCGCCCCACCCGGCCCCGCTGACGCCCGGTCAGCGGGACGCGGCTGCCCTGTCGTACAGCTCGCGGGCGTAGCCGCCGAGCAGGGTGCTGGTGGACTCGTCGTCGGTGTCCCCGCCCGTGAGCACGCCGATGATCTTCCCGTCGGCGGCGATCCAGGCGCTGCCGCTGGTGCCGGTGGGGAAGTCGGCGCAGTCGAAGCGCTGGAGCGAGTCCCCGGCCCGGGCGGCGGGCGCGGTGCAGGTGCGGGGCACGTCCCGGTCGCTGGGGTAGCCGCGTACCGTCACCGGCTCGTCGGAGCGGGCACCGGTGTCGAGTTCGGCGCCGCCGACCACGTCCTCGATGCGGCGGCCCTGCGCGTCGGGGGCGAGCCGGGCGAAGGCCAGGTCGTAGGCGTCGTCCCCGTCGTCGGACCAGCGGGGGTCCTCGAAGACCTCCTCGACGCGCCAGGCCCCGTGGGGGGCCCTGCCCTGGTTCCAGCCGGGTGCGAAGACCGTGTCCTGCCCGGCGGGGCCGGCGGCCAGGCAGTGCCCGGCGGTGACGATCAGGTTCCGGCCGGGGCTGCGGACCACGGTGGCGGTGCAGTGGTGGCCGCCGTCGAGGCCGTGCTCGAAGAGGGCGCCGGCGAGGGCGGCCGGGTCCCCGGCCGGCGTCGCCGGGGCCTGTGACGGGGCGGGGGCCTGGGCGCCCGCGGTCCCGTCGCGCACGTCGGCGCGGGCGTTGCGCTGGTGGGCGGTCGTCTCCGGAGGCACCAGCACCGTCATCGCGGCCGACGCCACGAGCGCCGCCGCGGCACAGAGCACCCCGGTCACCACCGACCGCCGGTCCATCGCCCGTCACCCCTCCCACCACACGCGCCCCTCGCGCGCCCTGCCCGTACCACCCCAGACGGTACAGAGTGCCGCGTACGAACAGAAAGCCCGCGGCGGGGGTGTGCCCGGTGGAACCGGGGGTGTGGGAGCGCCGTCGTTCGTCGTACCGTCAGCGGGGCACTGCGGCCGGGGCGACGGGCGGTGCGGGACTCGGGAGGGCAACGGCGCTATGGGCGACGGTGGTTCGCGGTTACGGGGGCACGGCGGCACGGTGCTGCGCGCGGTGGCGGCGGCCTGCTCGGTGGCCCTCGTGCTCGCGCGGCCCCGGCTGCCGGTCCCCCACCCGTACGACGGGCTGGCGGCGGAGGCCGGCTGGGTGCTGCTGTGCACGGCCGTGGTGTACGAGATCTGGGCGCGGCTGCGGGCCCGGGCCCGGCGGCGACGGAGCCTGGCCTGGCGGTCGCCCCGCCACCTGGACCGGGCGGCGGAGGCGCTGGCGGAGGGTCTGGCCAGCCGGTACGCACTGGACCGGCGGTCTCGCACCTCGGGTCCCGAGCCGATCTCGGTGACCTGGTCGTACACGGGCGGGACGCACGCCCCGGCCCTGGACGCGGACACTTCGTCGGCCGCCCGCTTCTTCCGGGCCGTGCCGCACGGGCGGCTGGTGGTCCTCGGCGGCGCGGGCGCCGGCAAGACGTTCCTGGCGCTGGGGCTCGCCCGCGACCTGCTCCTCCAGCGGCAGGAGGGGGCGTACGACCGGGTGCCCGCGCTGGTGCCGCTCGCCTCCTGGGATCCGTCGCAGGGCCTGCTGACCTGGGTGTCCGAGCAGCTCGCGGCGGCGCACCCCGAGGCCTGTGCGCCGGTTCCGGGTGCTCCCCCGGCGGAGGTGGCGTTCCAGCTGCTGCGCACCGGCCGCGTCCTGCCCGTGCTCGACGGCTTCGACGAACTGCCGGGTCCGGTGCGGGAGGAGGCCTTCCGGCAGCTCACGGAAGACCTGGGGGCCGTCGACGGCCCGTTCGTGCTGACCAGCCGGGGGCCCGCGTACCGCAGGCAGGCGCACGCGCACCGCACCTTCCAGCGCACCGAGGTCACCCTGGACGGCCTGACCGACGACGCGCTGGACGACTACCTGGGCCGGGACCGGCCGTCGGGCGAGCCCTGGGACGCGGTGCTGGACCAGCTCAGGCAGGGGAGCACGCGGGAGGCGCGCAGGCTGCGCCGGGTGCTGCGGGTACCGCTCATGGTCGAGCTGGCGCGGGTCGCGTACGGCACGGGGGGCGGGTCCCCCGCCGAGCTCGTGGAGCCGGGCCGGTTCTCCGGACGGCGGGAACTCGAACGCCACCTGTACGACGCCTTCCTGGCCGTCGTGTACAGCGGGTCGCGGGACGACCGGGAGCGCTGGGGCCGGGAGACGGCCCGCAGCTGGACGGAGTTCCTGGCCCGCCGCATGCGGGACGCCAACCGTCAGGAGTTCGCCTGGTGGCGGCTGGACGAGGAGGTGCCGCGCCTGGTGCGGGCGCTGCGCTACCTGCCGGCGTTCGCGGTGATGGGCGTGGTCTGTGCGGGTCCCGCGTTCGAGCAGCCCTGGTGGAACCACTGGGTGGCGGTCCCGGCCTGGCCGGTCTGGCTGGTGCTGTCGGCCGCGGTGCTGCTGCTGGTGTCGGGGTCGGCGGGCTCCGCCCGGCGGGTTCCGCCGCAGCGGCTGGTCAGGCCCACGGCGCGGATGGTGCGGGAGGCGCTGGCGAAGCGGCCGGTCCGGGTGACGGTCCTGCTGGTGGGGGCCGTGCTCGCGGTGGGGTGGCCCGTCGCGGCGGCCGTCGGGGGATCCGCTCTGGGGTGGATCACGGTCGTCAGCGTGGTCGTGCCCCTGTGGTGGACCAACGTGGCGCTTCCGGTGCTGTGGCGGCCGGCCGACCCGGCGCGCGCCAGTTCGCCGGCGGACCTGCTGCGGTCCGACCGGAGGTCGGTCCTGCTGCTCGGCTGGCTGGCGCCGCAGCCGCGGATCGCGGCCGAGGACGGGTTGTTCGCGTTGCTGTCGGTGCCGGTCGCGGCGCACGTGCTGTGGCAGGTCTCGGCGGGCCGGGACCTGGCGTCGGCCCGCGACTGGCTGTTCCTCGGGGTGACTGCGCTCACGTCCTGGACGCTGTACTCGGTCGCGGTCTCCGCCTGGGGCCGGTACGTCCCGGCCCGGCTCTGGCTGGCCGCCGCGGGGCAGCTGCCCTGGCGGCTGATGCCCTTCCTGGCGGACGCGAGCCGCCGCGACGTGCTGCGGCAGGCCGGCGGTGCGTACCGGTTCCGGCACCTCGAACTGCGCAACCGCCTGGCCGAGACGGCGCACGCGGAGCCGGCCGGGCCCGCCCGCAGGAACGGCGGGCGGCCGCCCTTCTCGTTCGCCCGGTACGTGCCGGCGGGCCTGGCCGCCCTGACCCTGATGGTCACGGCGACCGGCCCGCTGCGCGACGGCAGGCTGCCGGGGCCCGTCCGGGCGGCGCCGGACGCCTGTGCACTCCTGGACGCGAGGGACCTGGCGGTGCTCGTCCCCGGTGGCGTGGGGCGGGCCGGGAAAGACGGCCCGGACGGCGACGTGTGCCGGGTCGTGGCGGCCTCGCCGTACGCCCCCGACGCCGAGGTGACGATCGGCACGACGCTGCTGACGGGATACGGGGAGGCGAGCGCGTCCGGGCTGGCGGCACAGCGGTTCGAGGCGGTCCGGAAGACCGACTCGATCGGCACTTCGGGCGCGGAGCCGTGGGCGGTCCTCAAGCCCGTGGCCGGCCTGGGCGACGAGGCGTACTCGGTGGCGGGCAGGTTCGGGCCGGACGTGCGGGTCCGCGTGCGGGTGGGCAACCTCCTGCTCGAGGTCGAGTACGAGGACGAGTACGCCGAGGGGGCCCTGGCGCTCCACGTGGCCGAGACCCTCGCCCGGAACGCCCTGCGGCGGGCCGGCCTCGGCGCGCACGCAGGCCGGCCCATGTCCCTGGCCGACGTCTCACGCCCGGCCGTCCCCACCCCCAACCGGTTCACGCTCTACAAGCGGGACGCGGCACGGGGACCGGCCCTGTACGGTGCGACCTGGGGCGCGGCCGAGCCCTCCCGTCTGTGGATCGCGTCCGGCGTCCCCTTCGTGCTGCGGGCACCCCGGGGACTCTCGTGCACGGCACTCGGTGCGCCCGAGCCCCTGGACATGTCCTGCGAACCCTCGTACACGGCGGCCAAGTTCCCGGACGGGGTCGCCGCCCGCATCGACGTCGCCGTCGACCGGTGCACCGGCGGGTGCACCCAGGACAGGACCAGGGCGTTCTTCGAGCGCCTGCCCGAGTCGCGCACCCTGCGCTGGCAGCGGGGGCCGGTCAGGAACCCCCGGTCCGCCTCGTCGACGTTCTTCGCCACGGCGCCCGGTCGCGGCGAGCCCGGTGAGGTCGACGGGGCCAACACGCACCGGATGTACCTGCTCCGCCAGCTCTGGACCCAGGACCGGCCGGACGCGCCCTACCGCGGCTGGGTGATGTGGGTCCGCGTCGAGGTGCCGCCCGGCCACGAGTCGCTCGCCCAGAAGGTCGTCAACGACGTGTACGGCCAGACCGGCGGGGACACGTACTGACCGCACGCGGCGCTACCCCGTGACCCGCCCCGGCCCCAGCCGGTCCGCGCTCGACAGGATCGCCGCCGCCAGGGCTTCGGCCGCCGGGGCGGGGTCGGGGGTGCCCAGCAGGGCGAACTCCACGCCGCCCAGCTCGGGGAGGCCGGCACGGTCCGGGACGCGGACCAGGCCCGGCGGGATCAGGCCCCGGGTGTGGGCCATCACGCCCAGACCGGCGCGGGCCGCCGCGACCAGGCCGCTCAGCGAGCCGCTCGTACACGCGATGCGCCAGGACCTGCCCTCCCGTTCCAGGGCCTCCAGGGCCCGCGCCCGGGTGATGCCCGGCGGCGGGAAGACGATCAGCGGCACCGGGCGGTCCGGGTCGACGTGGACGCCCTCGGCGCCGATCCACACCATCCGGTCGCGCCACACGAGCCGGCCGCGTTCGTCCCCCGGGCCGCGCCGCTTGGCCAGCACGAGGTCGAGCCGGCCCGCGTCCAGCCGCTCGTGCAGGGTGCCGGACAGCTCCACGGACAGCTCCAGGTCCACCTCGGGGTGCTCGTGGCGGAAGGCCTCCAGGATCTCCGGCAGCCGGGTCAGCACGAAGTCCTCCGAGGCCCCGAACCGCAGCCTGCCACGCAGCCGGGGCCCCGCGAAGAAGGCCGCCGCCCGCTCGTGGGCCTGGAGGATGGTGCGGGCGAAGCCCAGCAGCGCCTCGCCGTCCTCGGTGACCCGCACGCTGTGGGTGTCCCGGCTGAACAGCAGCCGCCCGGTGGCGTCCTCCAGCCGCCGCACGTGCTGGCTCACCGTCGACTGCCGCAGCCCGAGCCGCCGCGCGGCCTGCGTGAAGCTCAGGGTCTGGGCCACCGTGAGGAAGGTGCGCAGCTGGACGGGGTCGTACACCGCGTCGGTCATGGGCGCCAGGATAGTCCGGTCATCGTGATCCGTGATGGCAGTCAGAGTGGTGTACGGGTTTCCCGATGACCCGGTGGCGGGGGACGATGGGAGCGCCGCACGCGGACCGGCTGCACGCGGACCGGCTGCACGCGGACCGGCCGTACGCGGACCGGCCGTACGCGGACCGGCCGTACGCGGACCGGCCGTACGCGGCACACCGCGTGCAGGACGGCCGGACACGGCACGCCTCGTGCAGACCGGCCGTACCCGGACCGCCCGCCCCGCCCCCGCCCCCCGTCCCCCATCCCCCGTAGGTGCGCCCCATGCCCCGCCCCCGGATGCCCGCCCGGCTCCCGCTGGACCCGTACGTCCTCGCCCTCGTCGGCACGGTGGGCCTGGCGGCCCTGCTGCCCGCCCGGGGCGCCGTCGCCGGGGTCGCGGACGGTGCCGCGACCGCTGCGGTGGCGCTGCTGTTCTTCCTCTACGGGGCCCGGCTGTCCACCCGCGAGGCGCTCGACGGGCTGCGCCACTGGCGGCTGCACCTGGCGGTGCTGCTCTGCACCTTCGCCCTGTTCCCGCTCCTCGGCCTCGCCGCCCGCGGGCTCGTCCCGCACGTGCTCACCCCGCAGCTCTACGACGGGTTCCTCTTCCTCTGCCTGGTCCCGTCCACCATCCAGTCGTCGATCGCGTTCACCTCGATCGCCCGCGGCAACGTCCCCGCCGCGATCTGCGCGGGCTCCTTCTCCAGCCTCGCGGGCATCTTCCTCACCCCGCTGCTGGCAGCCGCGCTGCTCGGCTCGGCCGGGGGCGGCTTCTCCCTCGACTCCCTGCTGAAGATCGTCGTCCAGCTGCTGCTGCCCTTCCTCGCGGGGCAGTTCCTGCGCCGCTGGGTGGGCGGGTTCCTCACCCGGCACAAGAAGGTGCTGGGTTACGTCGACCGCGGCTCGATCCTGCTCGTCGTCTACGCCGCGTTCAGCGCCGGCATGGCGGCCGGCATCTGGCACCAGGTCGGCATCGGCCGCCTGGGCGCGCTGCTGCTCGCCGAAGCCGTGCTGCTCGCCGTGATGCTGACGGTCACGTGGTACGGGGCCCGGCGCCTCGGTTTCGGCCGGGCGGACCGGATCGCCATCCAGTTCGCCGGGTCGAAGAAGAGCCTGGCTGCCGGACTCCCCATGGCCAGCGTGCTGTTCGGGGCCCACGCGAGCCTCGCCGTGCTGCCGCTGATGCTGTTCCACCAGATGCAGCTGATGGTCTGTGCCGTGCTGGCCCGCCGCCGCGCCGATGACCCGGTGACGGGAACCCGGGAAGAGGCGGACGGGTCGGACGGGTCGGGCGGGTCGGCCGGGTCGGGCGGGTCGGCCGGGTCGGCCGGGCAGGGTGAGCCGGGAGAGCAACTCCCCGGCGGCCGTGTGGCGGAGGTCTCAGCCGGCGCCCAACAGCCCTGAGTCCTGGGCGGATACCGTTGCCGCGGTGACCTCGATACGACCCACCGCGTCCGGTGTCCGGCCCGCCACCCCCGGGTTCCGGCCCCTCGCGTCGTCCCGCCCCTGCACCCTCGTCGTCTGCCGCGGCTGCTGCTGCGGGGACCCCCGCAAGAACCCGGGCTCCGACCACGAGGGGCAGCTGGCCCGGCTGCGGGCGGCCGCCGAGGCCTCGGGCGGCGCGCTGGCCGTACGTACCAGCGACTGCCTCGGGCCCTGCGCGCAGGCGAACGTGATCGTGGTCCAGCCCTCGTCGGAGGCGCGGCGCCGCGGCGCCAAGGCGGCCTGGATCGGCTTCGCGCTGGACGACGACGTCACCGAGGACGTACTGGCCTGGGCCGCGGCCGGGGGCCCGGGACGGGCGCCGGTCCCGCCGGCGCTGGAGCTCCAGATGATCGAACCCCCGGCCCCGGAGCCGGCCCCCGCCCGCGAGACCCGCGGCCGGCGCCGCCGGCGCTGACGGGGGCAGGGGCGGCGGGCCGGGGCCACGAGCCGGTGGCGCGGGCCGCCGGCGGGGCATGCGTACCTGCCGACCCCGGCCCGAGGGCCCGTCGCCGCGGTCGCTACGCCTCCGCCCCCGTGCGGATGCGCTGCTCGCCGGCGTAGATGTTCATCGATGCCCCGCGCAGGAAGCCGACCAGGGTGAGGCCCGACTCGGCCGCCAGGTCCACCGCCAGCGAGGACGGCGCGGAGACGGCGGCGAGGACCGGTATGCCGGCCATGACGGCCTTCTGCGCCAGCTCGAACGAGGCCCGCCCCGACACCAGCAGCACCGTCCCGGCCAGCGGCAGCAGGCCCTCGCGCAGCGCCCGGCCGACGATCTTGTCGACGGCGTTGTGGCGGCCCACGTCCTCGCGCAGGTCCAGCAGCTCGCCGTCCGGGGAGAAGAGGCCCGCCGCGTGCAGTCCGCCGGTGGTGTCGAAGACCTTCTGTGCCCCGCGCAGCCGGTCCGGCAGCTCGCTGAGCAGCTCCACGCCGACGCGTACGGGGTCGCCGGCCAGTCCCGGGAAGCGGGTCGCCGTACGCACCGCGTCCAGGCTCGCCTTGCCGCACAGGCCGCACGAGGAGGTGGTGTAGACGTTGCGCTCCAGGGAGACGTCCGGGACCGGCACGCCGGGGGCGAGCTTCACGTCCACGACGTTGTACGTGTTGGAGCCGTCCTCGGTGGCGCCGGCGCAGTACACGATCGACCGGACCTCGTCGGCCGCGCCGATCACGCCTTCGCTGACCAGGAAGCCGGCGGCGAGCGCGAAGTCGTCGCCCGGCGTGCGCATGGTGACGGCGAGCGGCTTGCCGTTGAGCCGGATCTCCAGCGGCTCCTCGGCGACCAGGGTGTCCGGCCGGACGCCCGCCACCCCGTTCCGGATCCTGATGACGCGACGGCGTTCGGTGACCCGTCCCATGGCGATCAGCCCACTCCCTCGGCACACGGCGGGGCGGCCCCCGTCGGCCGTCCCGACCCCATTGTCCTGCACGTCAGAGGGGCCCGGCCCCGGGCGGGACTTGTGGAACCTCCACAAGGCTGGGGTCGAATCCTGAGAGGTCACGTGCCCCCATACCCAGCAGTAGCAGGCAAAGCTGGGTAATTCCTGTACGAGGCACGAGGGGGAACCCGCCCATGACGCCCATGACCGGTTCACGAGTGGTAGCGCTGGGGCACTACCAGCCCGCCCGGATCCTCACCAACGAGGACCTGGCCGCCATGGTCGACACGAGCGACGAGTGGATCAGGTCCCGGGTGGGCATCAGGACCCGCCGGATGGCCGGCGACGACGAGCCCGTGGACGCGCTGGCCGCCGAGGCGGGCGCGAAGGCGCTGGCCCAGGCCGGGCTGACGCCGGCGGACGTCGACATGGTCCTGGTCGCCACCTCGACCGCGATCGACCGCTCGCCCAACACGGCCGCCCGGGTCGCCGCCCGGCTCGGCATGGGCTCCCCCGCGGTGATGGACCTCAACGTGGTCTGCGCGGGCTTCACCCACGCCCTGGCCACCGCGGACCACGCCGTCCGCGCCGGGTCGGCGACGCGCGTGCTGGTGATCGGCGCCGACAAGATGACCGGGATCACCGACTGGAACGACCGCACCACGTGCGTGCTGACCGGCGACGGCGCGGGCGCGGCCGTGGTGGAGGCCGTGCCGGAGGGCGAGGCGCCGGGGATCGGCCCGGTGCTGTGGGGCTCGGTGCCCGAGATGGGGCACGCCGTGCGGATCGAGGGCACGCCGCCGGTGTTCGCGCAGGAGGGCCAGTCCGTCTACCGCTGGGCGACCACGCAGCTGCCGCCGCTCGCCCGCAAGGCGTGCGAGAAGGCCGGGACCTCCCCCGAGGAACTGGCCGCGGTCGTGCTGCACCAGGCCAACCTGCGGATCATCGAGCCGCTCGCGGAGCGGATCGGCGCGGTCAACGCGGTGGTGGCCAAGGACGTGGTCGAGTCGGGCAACACCTCCGCGGGCAGCATCCCGATGGCCCTGTCGAAGCTGGTGGAGCGCGGCGAGATCGCGGCCGGCGCGCCGGTGCTGCTGTTCGGCTTCGGCGGCAACCTGAGTTACGCGGGCCAGGTCATCCGCTGTCCGTAGGCGGTCTGCCACCTGGGTCGTACCCGGGTTGGTCCCGCGGTCTGACGTGGCGGGGCGGCCGGGCGCCGAGCATGGAGGGGCACGCACGCCGCCCGAGCCGGAAGGCCCCCCATGAACCGCAGGTCCCTCGCCCTCACCCTCGTGACGACCGTCGCCGGCGTGGGCTTCGGCGCCGCAGTGGCCGTCCCGGCGGCGGCCGACTGGTACCAGAACCGGCACGAGGAGTCCGCGGCGTACGCGAGCGGCGCCGAGGCGAAGCGTGACCGGGGCACGGTGCCGGGCTGGCTGCCTGACGGGGCGAGCGGGGTCCGGTACGCGATGCGGACCACGGGCGGCGACCGGCTGATCAAGGCCACCCTGCCGGGCGGCGCGCTGCCGGAGGGGTGCCGGGCCGTCCCGGACGCCACGACCGGCGCCGCACCCGCGCTGAAGGCGGGCTGGTTCCCGGAGGACGCACGCGGCAGGGCGACCTTCCGCTGCGGCGCGTACTACGCGTACCTGGACGGCGACACCCTGTACGGCTGGCAGCACCACGCCGACTGGGTTACCGAGAACAGGACCCGCGCAGCGAGCTGACCTCCGGATATGCGGGTGAAGAGCACTCCGAACCCCTGCTATTGTTGTCCATGTCGCCGCGGGAAACCGGGGCGCTCACCCGGTCCGGGTGGCGGAATGGCAGACGCGCTAGCTTGAGGTGCTAGTGCCCTTTATCGGGCGTGGGGGTTCAAGTCCCCCCTCGGACACAGAGGTCGACCGACCAGAAAGAGCCGGTCACAGTGACACAGTCACTGTGACCGGCTCTTTCGTTTCCACTGCCGGAGGGGCCCGCGCCCGCTACTTGACGGGGGCGCTGTACGTGGTGCCGAAGCCGTTCTTCGTGAAGTACACCTTGGCCGGGGTGATCCTGCCCTTGATCGTGATGGTGCCGGTGACCTTTTCACCCTTGTAGAGCTCGACGGCCTGGAGGTTGTCCTCGGCTCCGAAGACCTCGGCGGAGTGCTTGGCCCCGCTCGCGTCCGTGACCTCGAAGTAGAGCGGGTTGACGGAGACCTTGTCGTCGGCGTTGTTGACCACGGTGACCCGGATCGCCGTGTAGTCGGCGTTGTCGTGCAGCGCCGTGGGCTTGAACCGGACCTTCTTCGCGGTCAGCGTGACCGGCAGGGTCTCTCCGTTCTCCTTCTCCTTCTCCTTCGCTTGGGCCGGAGCGGTCCCGGCCTGCGACGGGGCAGCAGTAGGCGCTGACGGACCGGCGGAAGCGGTGGCTCGGGCCTTCCTGACGCCGTCCGCGTCGTTCTCGCTCCAGACGCCGACGACCGCCCCGCAGCCGGCCATGAGCACGAGCGCACCGAAGGCGGCACCACAGCCGATGCCGACCTTCGCCCCGGCGCTCATGCCGGGCTTCGGCGGCGGAGGGGGAGGCCAGCCGCCTTGCGGCCCCGGCGGCATTCCGGGCTGCTGCGGCGGGTAGGGCTGCTGATGGCCGTAGGGGCCCTGGTACGGGTGGTGCGGGGGCTGTCCATGTGGCGGGGGTGGAGTGGCCATGCGGGTGCTCCTGTCAGTGGGCTCGCGCGGAGCCCTGTGTCGCCTGGTGACCGCGTCGGTGCCGCCGTCCGGTGACGTCCCGGTCCGGCCGATCTCTTGGGGCCAGGGTGATTACACAGCACTGTGCGTGCGTCCGCCGCCGCTATGCGTAAACCGGGTCGGAGGTGTGCAGCGGCCCCCACCTGCCGCCGTCTGGGCAGATGGAGGGGGCGTACAGGTTCCGTGGAGGTTTGGGGGCGGTGGGGGCGGGGCGCTGACCAGTGGTGATGGGTTCGCCCGGGGGATCTTCCAGCAGGGTCCCGCCCGGGCTTCGGGTGGGGTACCGTCACCGGCGCTGTGCGGAAAGGAGTGTGGTCCCTTGCGCGAGTTCAGCGTCCCGCCGGTGGTCACGGCACCACCCGTCGGCGGGCTGGCCGATGCCGTGTTCGAGCACGCCCTCGACGACCCCGGCCGGGTGGTCCTCGGCCGCAAGGCGGACGGCGAGTGGCGGGACGTCACCTCCGCCGCCTTCCGGGACGAGGTGCTGGCGCTGGCGAAGGGGCTGCTGGCGCAGGGCGTACGGTTCGGCGACCGCGTCGCGATCATGTCGCGGACCCGGTACGAGTGGACGCTGTTCGACTTCGCGCTGTGGGCGGTCGGCGCGCAGCCGGTGCCGGTGTATCCGACCTCGTCCGCGGAGCAGGTGTACTGGATGCTGTTCGACGCCGGGGTGAGCGCCTGCGTGGTCGAGCACGAGGACCAGGCCATGACCGTCGGCTCGGTGGTGGACCGGCTGCCGATGCTGGCGCGGCTGTGGCAGCTGGACGCGGGCGCGCTGGAGGAGCTGTACGCGGCCGGGGCGGCGGTCTCCGAGGACGTGGTGCACCGGCACCGGCGGGCGGTGACCCCCGATTCGGTGGCCACGGTGATCTACACCTCGGGCACGACCGGCCGGCCGAAGGGCTGTGTGCTGACACACGCCAACTTCATGTACGAGGCGGACACGATGGTCGCCCGCTGGGAGCCGGTGTTCCGCTCGAAGCCGGAGGACGAGCCGTCCACGCTCCTCTTCCTGCCGCTGGCCCACGTCTTCGGGCGGATGGTGGAGGTGGCCGCGGTCCGGGCCCGGGTGAAGCTGGGGCACCAGCCGGTGCTGGCGGCCGAGCAGCTGCTGCCGGACCTGGCGGCGTTCCGGCCGACGTTCATCCTCGCGGTGCCCAACGTCTTCGAGCGGGTCTTCGCCGCCGCCCGGCGCAAGGCGGAGACCGAGGGCCGGCTGGGGCCGTTCGACCGGGCCGTGGAGACGGCGGTGCGCTACGCGGAGGCCAGGGAGCTGCGCACGTTCGGCACCGGACCGGGCCCGTCGGCCTCGCTGCGCGTGCAGCACCAGCTGTTCGAGAAGCTGGTGTACGGGAAGGTACGCGAGGCGATGGGCGGCCGGGTGCGGCACGCGATGTCGGGCGGTTCCGCGATGTCCCGGCGGCTGGGCCTGTTCTTCGAGGGGGCGGGGGTGACGGTCTTCGAGGGGTACGGGCTGACGGAGTCCTGCGCGGCGGCGACCGCGAACCCGCCGGGCGGGACCAAGTACGGCACGGTGGGGCCCCCGATCCCGGGCACCGCCGTGCACATCGCGCAGGACGGGGAGGTGTGGCTGTACGGGCGGCACGTGTTCGCGGGCTACCTCAACGACGCCCGGTCGACGGACGCGGTGCTGCGGGACGGCTGGCTGGCGACGGGCGACCTGGGGCGGCTGGACGACGACGGGTACCTGACGATCACCGGGCGGAAGAAGGAGATCCTGGTGACCTCCAACGGCAAGTCCGTCTCCCCCGCGGCACTGGAGGAGCGGGTGCGTTCCCACCCCCTGGTGTCGCAGTGCATCGTGCTGGGCAACGACCGCCCGTACGTCGCCGCGCTGCTCACCCTCGACCCGGAGGGGGTCGCGCACTGGCTGGCGATGCGGGGCCGGCAGGCGATGGGGCCGGCGGAGCTGGTGCGGGACGAGGCACTGACAGCCGAGGTGCGGCGGGCGGTGGTGGCGGCGAACACGCTGGTCTCGCGGGCGGAGGGGATCCGGACGTTCCGGGTGCTGGCCGAGCCGTTCACGGAGGAGGGCGGGCTGCTGACGCCCTCGCTGAAGCTAAAGCGGCGGGCGATCGAGAAGGCGTACGCGTCCGAGGTGGCCGCGCTCTACCAGGAGTGAGGGGGCGTCGCCCGGGGCTCTCCGTCCGACCCGCATCACAATCTGATGGATCGTCAATTCATGCTCGCGCATTTATTGACGGTTCATCAGGTCGCACACAGAATGCGGGGATTCCGACGGAGGGACCTCATTCATGTTGCGACCGATCCGCACCCTCGCCGTGGCCGCGGCGGCCCTCGCGCTCGCTTCCGTGTCCGCCTGCAACTCCGCCTCCAACGCACCCTCCGGGGACGACGGGAAGAAGCCCGGCGCCGTCCGCGGGGTCACCGCGGACGCCATCACCGTGGGCGGCATCGTCTCGATGACCACCGCGAGCGGCTACAGCAAGAAGGACACCGACCTCGGCGCGCGCGCCCGCTACCTGCGCGCCAACGAGGAGGGCGGCGTCAACGGCCGCAGGATCGACTACCTGGGCGCCGAGGACGACGGCCAGGACCCCGGCAAGAACACCGCCGCCGCGCGCAAGCTCGTGCAGCAGGACAAGGTCTTCGCGGTCGCCCCGATGAGCTCGGTCACCTTCTCCGGCGCGGACTTCCTCCAGCAGTCGAAGGTCCCGGTCTTCGGCTGGGGCACCACCCCCGCCTTCTGCGGCCCCTCCTACATCTACGGCTTCAACGGCTGTCTCGTCCCCATGCCCGGCGGCACCCTCAACCAGACCTGGCCGGAGGGCATCAAGCAGGTCCTCGGCGGCGGCGCCGGCAAGTCCGTGGCGATCATCGCCAACGACAGCGACGCCGGGAAGTTCGGCATCCGCACCTTCGGCCGCGGCTTCGCGGCCGCCGGCTTCAAGGTCGCGTACGCCAAGCCGTCGGTGCCCGCCGCCTCCGTGCCTACGGACTGGTCGGCGTACACCAAGGAGATCCTGCGCAGCAACGACGGCAAGGCGCCGGACGCGGTGGTCTCCGTGATGCAGACGCCCAACAACATCGGCCTGTTCACCGCCCTCAAGCGCAGCGGCTACCGCGGGGTGCTCACCGACCCCACGGACTACGACCCGGGCCTGCTCGCCAAGGACGCGACCCGGATGGCGCTGGACGGCGTGCACGTGCTGCTGCAGTTCCAGCCGTTCGAGGCCGACGACGCGAACATGGCGCAGTTCAAGGCCGACATCAGGAAGGCGGCCGGCGGCAAGGACGTGCCGCTTAGCATGCACATGCTCACCGGCTACATGAGTGCCGACCTCTTCCTGGCCATCGCGAAGAAGGCCGGCAAGGACCTGACACCGGAGTCCTTCCAGGCCGCCGCCAAGGGCTTCTCCGACACCGGGACGCTGGTGGGCGACCGGGCCGAGCCCAAGGGCCAGAAGGAGAGCTTCGGGTGCGGGGCGCTCGTACAGCTGAAGGACGGCAAGTACCACGTGTCCGTCCCCTTCACGTGCCACCCGCCGATCCCCTTCTCGTAGGCCCGCCGCCATGGGGGATCTGCTGGGCTTCGTCCTGAGCGGTCTGGTCTCGGGCGCGCTGTACGCCCTGCTGGCCACCGGCCTGGTGCTGTCGTACTCCGCGTCCGGGCTGTTCAACTTCGCGCACGGCGCCACCGCCTACCTGTGCGCGCTGGTCTTCCACGAGCTGCACTCGGGCCTGGGCTGGCCGGCGGTCCCCGCCGCCCTGCTGGTGGTGGGCGTGCTGGCCCCGGGGCTCGGGTGGGCGCTGGACCGGCTGATGTTCCGCAAGCTCGCGCGGGTGGGCGAGACCGCGCAGCTGGTGGCCACCATCGGCCTGCTGGTGGCGCTGCCGGCCGCCGGACTGTGGGCGGTGGAGCTGCTGGCGGAGGCGGGGGCGGACGTGGTGCCCGCCGAGAACCAGTTCGGGCTGCCGGGCGTGGGGCCCAGCCCCGCGGAGTCCTGGCAGTTGATGGACGGGGTCGGGGTGGACTCCGACCAGCTGATCACCTGGGTGGTGACCGCGCTGGTCGCGGTGGGCCTGTGGGTGCTGCTGCGGCACACCCGGCTGGGGCTCCTGCTGCGGGCGGCCGTGGACAACCGCACCCTCACCGAGCTGCGCGGGATCAGCGCCGACCGGCTCTCCTCGGTCGCGTGGATGCTGGCGTCGGGGCTCGCGGGACTGGCCGGGGTGCTGGCGACCCCGCTGCTGGGGCTGTCGGCCCACGACTACACGCTGTTCCTGTTCGTCTCGGCGACGGCCGCGGTGCTGGGGCGGTTCGCCTCGGTGCCGGTGGCCTTCGCGGGCGGGCTCGGGCTGGGGGTGCTGCAGAACCTGGTCGCCGGGTACGCGTCGTTCGCCGAGGGGATCACCGGGTTCCGCACCGCGGTGCCGTTCCTGATCCTCTTCGCCGGACTGCTGGTGCTGACCCGGCGGCAGCGGACCGCCGGCACCGCGGCCGCCGCCGACGCGCCGCCGCCGGACCACCTGGCGGGCGCCCCCTGGGCGCGGCGCTGGGGACCCTGGACGGGGGCCGCGGTGCTGGTGGCCGTCGCCCTGTACACGGTCACCACACCGTTCTGGAGCGGGCTGCTGGCGCAGGGGCTGGCGCTGGCGCTGGTGTTCATGTCGTTCACGGTGGTGACCGGCCTGGGGGCGATGGTGTCCCTCGCGCAGGCCACGTTCGTCACGGGGGCGGCGCTGGTCGCGGGGCTGCTGATGAGCCACGGGTGGCCGTTCGTGGCCGCCGCGCTGGTGGGGACCTGCGTGGCCGCGGCGCTGGGGGCGCTGGTGGCCCTGCCCGCGCTGCGGCTGGGCGGGCGGTCGCTGGCGCTGGCCACCCTGGCGCTGGCCTTCCTGGCCGACCAGGTGCTGTTCCAGCTGCGCTGGCTGCGGAACGGGGACGCCGGCTGGTCGGTGCCGCGTCCCGTGGCCGGGCCGGTGGACCTGGCGGACGACCGCGCGTTCGGCGTCGCGATGCTGGTGCTGGTGGTGCTGGTGGCATGGGGGCTGACCGCACTGCGGAGTTCGCCGTGGGGGCGGGCGATGCTGGCGGTCCGGTCGGCGCCCGCGGCCGCGATGGCCTCGGGGGTGTCGGTGCTGCGGACGAAGCTGCTGCTGTTCACGGTGTCCGCGGGGCTCGCCGGGTTCGGGGGCGTGCTGTACGCCTCGTACAACACCCGTATCACCGCCACCGACTTCACCGCCATGACGGGGCTGGTCTGGCTGGCCGTCGTGGTGGCCGCGGGGGTGCGGCGGCCGCAGTACGCGGTGGTGGCCGGCCTGGTGTTCGCCCTGGCCCCGCACGTGTTGGAGCAGTGGGTGACCTCGTCCGCGCACCTGCCGGTGATCCTCTTCGGCCTGGCGGGGCTGGCACTGGCCAATGACCCGGACGGATACTGCGCGGCCGTTCCGCTGCGCTTGGCCCGGCGCAGGGGTGCGGGTCCCGTGCCGGGAGCTTCGGCTCCGGCTCCCGTGCCGGGCGCTGCCGTGCCGGTTCCCGTGCCCGGCGCTGCGGTGCCGGGGCAGGTGCGGGCCGAGGGGGCGGGCGCCGAGGCGGAGGTCTCCCCTACCCGCCCCTCCCCGAAACCGGGGGCGAGCCCCCGGGCCCCCGTCACGGGCGCGGCGGCGGCTGGCGCCGCGCCGTTCCGCGCCCCAGAGGGGGTGCGCGTCGCGGGCCCGGGCTCGGGTGGCGCAGGCCCGGACGCGAGCGCCGGGGAAGCGGGGGCGGCGAGCGCCCGGAAAGCCGGGGCAGCAGGCACCGGGAAAGCCGGGGCACCAGACGCCCGGAAAGCCGGGCTCGCGGGCACTGGGAAAGCTGCGGCAGCAGACGCCCGGAAAGCCGGGGCGGCGGGCGCCGGGGACAGCTCCGTGGCCGCGCTGGAGTTGCGGGGGGTGCGGGCCGGGTACGACGGCGGTGAGGTGTTGCGCGGGGTGGACCTCGCGGTGCGGCCCGGGGAGATCGTCGCCGTGCTGGGTCCCAACGGGGCCGGGAAGAGCACCGCCTGCCGCGTCGCCGCCGGTCTGCTGCGCGTCACCGCCGGCTCCGTGCACGCCGCCGGGCACGAGGTCACCTCGCACGGGCCGGTGCGCCGCGCCCGCGACGGGGTGCTGCTGGCACCGGAGGGGCGCGGGGTGTTCCCCGCCCTCACGGTCGAGGAGAACCTTGCCCTGCGGCTGGCGGACCCCGCCGAACGGGACGCGGTGTACGGCCGGTTCCCGCGCCTGCGCGAGCGGCGCCGCACTCCCGCGGGCTCCCTCTCGGGCGGCGAGCAGCAGCTGCTGGCCCTCGCACCGCTGCTCCAGCGCCCGCCCCGGGTGCTGGTCGCCGACGAGCCGTCGCTGGGCCTGGCGCCCCGCGTGGTCGACGACGTGTACGCCCTGCTCGGCGAGTTGCGGGCGGCGGGCACGGCCCTGCTACTGGTCGAGGAGAAGGCGGCCGAGATCCTCGGCATCGCCGACACCGTCGCGTACCTGGCCGACGGCCGGGTGGCCTGGTGCGGGCCGCGCGCCGAGGTCGAGGCGGACCGGCTCACCGAGGCCTACCTGGGGGTGCGCGGATGACCGGGTACGTGCTGACCGCAGAGGCCGTGGGGGTCCGCTTCGGCGGGGTGCGCGCCCTCGACGGGGTCTCGCTGGGCCTGCGCGCCGGGGAGGTGTGCGGGCTGATCGGACCGAACGGCGCGGGCAAGACCACCCTGTTCGACGTGCTGTCCGGGATACGCCGGCCCGACGCGGGCTCGGTACGGCTGGCCGGCGCCGACATCACCCGCCGCTCCCCGGTGTGGCGGGCCCGGCACGGGATGCGCCGCACGTTCCAGCGGCAGCAGCTGTTCGGGCAGCTGAGCGTCACCGACAACCTGATGGTCGCCCAGGAGTGGCGCGGCGGCCGGGGCCGGGCCCTGGCCCGGGAGCGCCGGGAGCGGGCCGCGGCGGTGCTGGACGGCTGCGGGATCGGGGCGCTCGGGGACACGTACGCCGGGGCGCTGCCCGTGGGGCGGGCCCGGATGGCGGAGCTGGCCCGTGCGGTGGCGGACCCGCCGCGGGTGCTGCTGCTCGACGAGCCGGCCTCCGGCATGTCGGCACCGGAGCGGGCGCAACTGGCCTCCGTGGTGCGGGACCTGGCGGCGCGGGAGGGGTGCGCGGTGCTGCTGGTCGAGCACAACGTGGCCTTCGTGATGGAGCTGTGCGCCCGGGTGGTGGTGCTGGACCTGGGGACGGTGCTGGCGGAGGGCACACCGGCGCAAGTGCGGGATGACGCGGCGGTGCGGGAGGCGTATCTGGGGAGGTGAGGGGGCACCTACCGCCGGGGGAAAGTGCTTGAGGCGTCGTGCCAGGCCGGTCCGGAGCCAGGCCCGCGCCTGAGGTGGCCGAAGGCCAGGCCGAAGCCTCCACCCACCCGACGGAGCGATACCAGCACCCGATACCTCCATGGCCCGCACCCCGCCCCCGGGCCACTCCCCCTTGGCAGGGCCCGGCCGGTCGTGTGGTGTGTGGGGGAGGTGCTTGAGGCGTCGTGGCAGGCTGGACCGGAGGCAGGCCCGGGCCTGGGGTGGCCGAAGGCCAGGGCGAAGCCCCAAAGCCCCAGGGGTGGGCCTGCCGCAGGGCCTGCAGGCCACGACGCGTCAAGCACCGAGGGGACCCACACACCACACGACCCACCACCGAAGCTCCGGCGGGCCGGCGGAACGCACGGGCACCGGCGCCGGGTCCCCCTCAAACCGCAGGTCCCCTCAGCCCCCCGGCCGCCTCAAACCCCAGCCCCCCTCAAACCCCAAGCCCCATCAAACCCCAGCCCCCCTCAAACCCCAGGCCGCGTCCGCGGCACCGACACCGTCACCCGCAGCCCATGCGGCGGGTTCGTCTCGTAGGCCAGGGAGCCGCCTCCCGCGGCGAGCAGCGCCCGGGAGATGGCGAGGCCCAGGCCGGACCCCTTGATGTTCTGGTGCCGGCCGCTGCGCCAGAAGCGGTCGCCCACCCGCACCAGCTCCTCCTCCGTGAGGCCCGGCCCGCGGTCGGCCACCACCACGGTCGCCGCGCGCCCCTCGGCGGCCACCGAGACCG
The DNA here is from genome assembly GCF_044759445.1 of Streptomyces sp. NPDC101118. NCBI lineage: Bacteria > Bacillati > Actinomycetota > Actinomycetes > Kitasatosporales > Streptomycetaceae > Streptomyces > Streptomyces sp. NPDC101118. The sequence continues at coordinate 180,699 of NZ_JBIVZG010000015.1, forward strand.
TGACCTCCTCACCGGCGGGCGTGAACTTGAGGGCGTTGTCGATGACCGCGTCGAGCGCGCTGGACAGCGCGATGGGGTCGGCCCAGGCGGTCACGGCACCGCGGCCGACCTCGGTCAGGCGTACGCCCTTCTCCTCGGCCAGCGGCCGCCAGGCGGCCACCCGCTCGGCGGCCAGCTCGCCGATGTCGACGACGGAGATCTCGGCCGAGGCGTGCTCGGCCAGGGCCAGGTCCAGCAGGTCGTCCAGCACCTGCGCGAGCCGCTTGCCCTCGGTGCGCACGGAGGCGATCTCCTCGTTGCCCTCGGGCAGTTCGAGGGCGAGCAGCTCGATGCGCAGCAGCAGCGCTGCCAGCGGGTTGCGCAGCTGGTGGGAGGCGTCGGCCACGAACGCGCGCTGCTGTTCCAGCACTTCCTCGACGTTGTCGGCCATCTCGTTGAAGGACCGGGCGAGCCGCCGCAGTTCGGGCGGTCCGCCGGAGGCGGCCACCCGGGAGTTGAGGCGGCCGGTGGCGATGTCGTGGGTGGCGGCGTCGAGGATCCGTACGGGCCTGAGCACCCAGCTGGTCAGCCGGAGGGCGGCACCGAAGGCCACCAGCATGGCGGCGGCGAGGCCGGCGCCGATCACCAGCCAGCCCGCCAGGATCCGGGAGCGCATCTGGCCGGTGGGCGAGTCGGTGACGACCACGGCGACGACGTCCCCGTCGAGGACGACCGGGGAGGCGACGACCAGCCGGCCGTTGTGCTGCCAGGGCCAGACCTGGGCCGGGTCGTGGCTGCGCCGGCCGGCCAGCGCCTCCTCGAAGGCGCGCCGCCCCTCACCCGTCTCGGGCAGGGCCCACCAGCCGGGGGCGCGGGCCATGGCGTTGTCGTCCCGGTAGAAGACGCCGACCCGGATGTCGTAGAGGTCGTAGTAGCGGGCGAGTTCCATCTGGAGCGTCTCGCGGCGCTCGTCGGCGCCCTCGGAGCCGGAGTCGGCCGAGTCGCTGACGAACTGCGCGAGCGCGGCGAAGCGCACCGTGTCGTCGATCCGGTCGACGACCACCCGCTGCTGCCGGGCGGCGGCGAGGCTGGCCCCGAGGGGGAAGCCGAGCGCGATGAGGATGCCCGCCATGAGGACGACGAGCAGGGGAAGGAGCCGGGTGCGCATGGGGTACGGCCGGTCAGGGGGCGGCCGCCGGGGCGACCAGGCGGTACCCGACGCCGCGGACGGTCTCGATCAGCGCCGGCATGCCGAGCTTGGACCGCAGGGAGGCGACGTGCACCTCCAGCGTGCGGCCGGTCCCCTCCCAGCTGGTGCGCCAGACCTCGCTGATGATCTGCTCGCGGCGGAACACCACGCCGGGCCGCTGGGCGAGCAGCGCCAGCAGGTCGAACTCCTTGCGGGTCAGGGGTACGTCGGCACCGGCCACGGTGACGCGGCGGGTCTCCAGCTCGACGGCGACCTGGCCCAGCCGGACCACGTTCCCGCCGGAGGCCGCCTCCCCGGAGGCACCCGCGCGGCGCCGCGCGACGGCGTGGATGCGGGCGAGGAGCTCGCCGGTGTCGTAGGGCTTGACGACGTAGTCGTCCGCACCGAGGTTCAGGCCGTGGATGCGGGAGCGTACGTCGGACCGCGCGGTGACCATGATCACCGGGATGGAGGTGCGCTTGCGGATCTTGCCGCACACCTCGTAGCCGTCCTGGTCGGGCAGCCCGAGGTCGAGGAGCACTACGCCGAACGGCGGCGCCCCGGCGGGCAGCAGCGCCTGGAGGGCCTCCTCACCGTTCCGGGCGTGCGTGACCTGGAAGCCGTGCCGGGCCAGGATCGCGGACAGGGCCGCGGCGACGTGGTCGTCGTCCTCGACGAGCAGCAGTCTCATGGGTCCCCCTTTCCGGATCGCGGGCCGGTCGCGCGCAGGTGAATGGTCAGGGTCGCGCACGTGGCCACCATGCATCCACGCCCATGGAGACGCCCACGTCAAGAGGGTTCCGGCCCGGCGCGCCTTCCGTTATGCACCCGGTACGAGTACAACGACGCCCTTCACGCACTGTGTCCGGGTGAAGCCTTATCGTTATGCTCAATTTCCGCTCAGATGTGATGACGCTGCGCTCACCGGCTCATTAATGTCCTTGCAACCGAGGAGGACGGAGCAAGAGCCCGATGAGCGGAGTATCAGTGACCAAGGGCCCCGAGGACACGGCCCCGGCCGGCGAGGACCTGGTCGTACTGAGCAACGTCAACAAGCACTTCGGCGCGCTGCACGTGCTCCAGGACATCAACCTGAGCATCGCCCGCGGTGAGGTCGTCGTCGTGATCGGCCCGTCCGGTTCCGGCAAGTCGACGCTGTGCCGGACGATCAACCGCCTGGAGACCATCGACTCCGGCACCATCACCATCGACGGCAAGGACCTGCCGTCGGAGGGCCGCGAGCTCGCGCGCCTCCGGTCCGACGTGGGCATGGTCTTCCAGTCGTTCAACCTCTTCGCGCACAAGACGGTGCTCGAGAACGTGATGCTGGGCCAGATCAAGGTCCGCAAGACGGGGAAGGCGGAGGCCGAGCGCAAGGCCCGCGCCCTGCTCGACCGCGTGGGCGTCGGCACGCAGGCGGAGAAGTACCCCGCCCAGCTGTCCGGCGGCCAGCAGCAGCGCGTCGCGATCGCCCGGGCCCTCGCGATGGACCCGAAGGTCATGCTGTTCGACGAGCCCACGTCGGCGCTCGACCCGGAGATGATCAACGAGGTGCTGGAGGTCATGCAGCAGCTCGCCCAGGAGGGCATGACGATGGTCGTCGTCACGCACGAGATGGGCTTCGCCCGCTCCGCGGCCAACCGGGTGGTCTTCATGGCCGACGGGAAGATCGTCGAAGAGGCGACGCCCGACCAGTTCTTCAACAACCCGCGCAGCGATCGTGCCAAGGACTTCCTGTCGAAGATCCTGCACCACTGACCGGTCCCGGTCTGGTCTGGTACTGATCCGGTCAGCAGTATTCGTCAACGTCAACCACGTCTCATCCGAGGGAAGTTCACCATGAAGGTTTCCAAGGTCGGCGCCGCTGCCGCGGCCGTCGTAGCCCTCGCCCTGACCGCGACCGCCTGCGGCGGCGACAGCGACAAGGGCGACGGCGGCTCCGGCGACAAGGTCGTCGTCGGCATCAAGTTCGACCAGCCCGGCATCGGCCTGAAGACCGCGGACGGCAAGTTCACCGGCTTCGACGTGGACGTGGCCAAGTACGTCGCGAAGAAGCTCGGCTACGACGAGAAGAACATCGAGTTCAAGCAGGCGCCCAGCGCCCAGCGCGAGACGATGATCCAGAACGGCGACGTGAAGTTCGTCGTCGCGAGCTACTCGATCAACGACAAGCGCAAGGCCAAGGTCGACTTCGCGGGCCCGTACTTCCTGGCCCACCAGGACCTGCTGGTCCGCGCCGACGACAACTCGATCACCAAGGCCGAGGACCTCAACAAGAAGAAGCTCTGCTCGGTCACCGGCTCGACCTCCGCGCAGAACGTCAAGGAGAAGCTGGCCCCCGAGGCCGACCTCAAGCAGGTCGGCGGCTACTCGGAGTGCATCACCGGCCTGGAGAACAAGTCCGTCGACGCGCTCACCACGGACAACTCCATCCTCGCCGGCTACGCCGCGCAGCCGGACCACGCCGGCAAGTTCAAGCTCCTGGGCCTGACCCTGAGCGACGAGAACTACGGCATCGGTCTGAAGAAGGGCGACAAGGAGCTCCAGACCAAGATCAACCAGGCGCTCAAGGACATGGTCGCGGACGGCTCCTGGCAGAAGTTCGTGACGGCCAACTTCGGCCCGGCGAACTACAAGAACGAGCCGGCCCCGCAGGTCACCGAGGGCAGCTGAGCCACTGACGGGGCCCGCCGCCGGCCTGCCACCGGCGGCGTGCCCCACCAGCCATCCTGAGGAGAGCGCAGGGCAACGACGTGTTCGATTTTCTAGACAATCCGCAGTACGACCTGCTCGGCGCCTTCTGGGTGACGGTGCAGCTCACCCTCTGGTCGGCGGCGGGCTCCCTGATCTGGGGAACCATGCTGGCCGCCATGCGGGTCAGCCCCGTCCCGCTGATGCGGTCCTTCGGCACCGCGTACGTCAATCTGGTCCGCAACACCCCGCTGACGCTGATCATCATCGGCTGCTCGCTCGGCCTGGGCGACACCCTCGGCGTCACGCTGGGCGGTGACACCTTCGAGCAGAAGGGCTTCCGCCTCGCGATCCTGGGCTTCATCGCGTACACGGGCACCTTCGTGTGCGAGGCGCTGCGCTCCGGCATCAACACCGTGCCGCCCGGCCAGGCCGAGGCCGCCCGCGCGCTGGGCCTGAGCTTCACCCAGGTCATCCGGCTGATCGTGCTGCCGCAGGCCTTCCGCGCGGTCATCACGCCCCTCGCCAACGTCCTGATCGCGCTCACCAAGAACACCACGGTGGCGGCCGCGATCGGCGTCGCCGAGGCGGCCACGCTGATGAAGACCATGCTCGAGAACGAATCCGACGCGATCCTGGCCGTCTTCGCGGTCTTCGCCTTCGGGTTCATCGTGCTGACCCTCCCGACCGGTCTGTTCCTCGGCTGGGTGGCCAAGCGGATGGCGGTGAAGCGATGAGCTCCGTGCTGTACGACACCCCGGGCCCCAGGGCCAGGCGGCGCAACGTCCTCTACACCATCGCCTTCGGCATCGTCTTCTGCGGCGCCCTGGCGTACGTGATCGCCACGATGGCCGACAAGGGCGAGATGGAGGCCGCCAAGTGGACGCCGTTCGTCGAGGACGGCGACGTCTGGACGACCTTCCTCCTCCCCGGCCTCGGCGAGACCCTCAAGGCGGGGATCCTGGCGATCGTCATCGCCATCCCGCTGGGCGCCCTGCTCGGCATCGGGCGGCTCTCCGAGCACCGCTGGATCCGCGTGCCCGTGGGCGCCTGGGTCGAGTTCTTCCGCGCCATCCCGGTGCTGATGCTGATGCTGTTCGCCAGCCAGCTGTACGTCGAGTACACCGCCATCGGCTCCGAGATCCGGCCGCTGTACGCCGTGGTCACCGGCCTCGTGCTGTACAACGCCTCCGTCATCGCGGAGATCGTCAAGGCGGGCATCCTCTCGCTGCCGCACGGCCAGTCCGACGCCGCCAAGGCGCTGGGCATGCGCAAGAGCCAGATCATGCAGTACATCCTGCTGCCGCAGGCCGTCACCGCCATGCTGCCCGCCCTGGTCAGCCAGCTGGTCGTGATCCTCAAGGACACCGCGCTCGGCGGCGCCATCCTCGGCGTCGAGGACCTGATGTCCGCCTACCGCACCATCCCGGCCAACTACGGCTCGAACACCATCGCCACCCTGGTCGTGATCGCGGCCATCTACATCGCGGTGAACTTCGCGCTCACGGCCTTCGCCTCCTGGCTGGAGAAGTGGCTGCGCCGCTCCAAGCGGAGCACCGGGACCACCCTCACCGCCGAGGAGGTCGAGGAGCTCGCGGCCCCGCACGCCGGCGGCAACGACGAGAAGATCTGACCCCGGATCACCCACCCGCGGAGAGAGGTGTGGTGTGGCGGAACGTTCCGCCTCACCACACCTCTCTCCGCATACCTACGTCACTTGACGCAAGCACGCGCAGTGGGTTGCATACGTTCTGTGATCACAAATCGGACGGCCGGGGAGCACGCGTGGACCCGGTGATCGTTGTCGGAGCGGGGCCCGTGGGGCTCTCGCTCGCGCTGGCTCTCGCGGGCCAGGGCGTTCCCTCGGTCCTCCTGGACGAGGGCCCCGGCAAGGACGAGCCGCGTCCCGCCCGTACCGTCGTCCTGCACGCCGACACCGCCGCCATGGTCCGCCGGCTGGGCTGTACGACGCTGCGCGACGAGGCCGCCCGGTGGACCGCCTGGCGCACCGTGCGGCGCCGGCAGGAGCCCGTACGCATCGAGTTCGCGCCCCGGGACGCCGAGTCCGGGACGCCCGCTCCCCTGCACGTGCCGCAGCACGCCCTCGCCCGCGGGCTGCGCGACGCCGCGCACGCGCACCCCCTGGTCCAGGTGGTCGCGGACAGCCGGCTGGACACCGTGGAGCAGGACCCGCACGGCGTCACCGCCCACACCCGCGGGGCGGAAACCACGTGGTGGCGCGGGAGTTACCTGGTGGGCTGCGACGGCGCCCGGTCCACGGTCCGCAAGCTGCTGGGCGTGCGCTTCCCCGGCCGTACCGCCGTGGAGCGGCACGCGGTGGCCGCGCTGCGCACCGAACTCCCCTGGCCCGACGAGGCGCTGCTGCACCGGTCGCCCCCGGAGGAGGTCACCGCCCGCCCGCTGCCCGACGGGGTGTGGCGGCTCGACTGGCTGCTCCCGCCGCGCGGCGACCTCGTCACCCCGGACGTGCTGGTGGGCAGGATCCGCGACACGCTCGCCGAGTGGTGCGGCGGGACGACACCGCCGTACGAGCTCCTCGACACGGGAGTGCACACGCTGCACCACCGGCTGGCCCGGCGCTGGCGGGACGGCCGCGCCTTCCTCGCGGGGGACGCGGCGCACCTGCTGGGCGCCCTCGGCACGCAGGGCGTCGAGGAGGGGCTGCGCGACGCGGAGAACCTCGCCTGGAAGCTGGCGCTGGCCTGGCACCAAGGGGCCTCCGAGACCCTGCTGGACAGCTACCAGAGCGAGCGCCGCACGGCCGTGGCCGCCCGGCTGCGGGCCGCCGACCAGGCGATGCCGGTGCTGCGCTCCTCCGGCGGGCTGCGGGTGCTGCTGCCGGGCGCGGCCCGGGCCCACGCCACGCTGCTGTCCGACGCCCACCTGGGCCGCGGGCCGCTGGGCTCCGCGCCGGGGTACGGGCGTTCGCCGCTGGCCCCGGCGCCCACCGAGGGCGCCGTGCAGACCGCCACCGAGCCGGGCGCGCCGGTGACGGACGTACGGGTGACCGCGCCGGACGGGACGACCGTGCCGCTGCGCGACCGGCTGGGACGCGGGCGGCTGCTCGTGGTGCTCGTGGCTCCGGGCACCGGCGTGTGGGACCGGCGGCACTGGCTGAAGGCCGGTCTGATGCCCCGGCTGGCCGCCGCCGTGAGCGCGCTGCCGACGCGGGCGGAGCTGCTGGTGGCCGAGTCGTACCCGGGCGCGGCGGCGCACACCGTGCTGCTGGTCCGGCCGGACGGGCACCTGGTGGGGGCGTTCTCCGGCGTGCGCCCGGCGGAGCTGTACGAGGCGGCCGAGGCCGTCCGCGGCGGCTCCACCGACCGGTCGGCGTCCGAGGACCCGGTCCCCACGGCGGCCGACGCGGCGAGCTGACCGGAACCCTGCCGGGCGGAGCGGCGGGTGCGGCCGGCCGCCGCACTTGAACGCAGCGGTACGGGGCCGCGCGCGCCGGCCCGCCCGCGTGCCGGGAGCCCGCGCAGCCCCTCCGGCCCTGGTCGGAAGGGGGCGGCGGGCTCCGGGGACGGGCGGGCGCGCCCGGATGCCGGGCGCTGGGCATCCGTATCGTGGTACGTGTCGCGGTGATCGATTGACCGTCCGCTGAGCCCCGTGGTGTACTCCGGGACATGACCGGCACCGATGCACGCCTGTGGCGGAGGGTTCACATGGACCTCCTCCGCTACGCGGGCTGCGTGTGTCGACCCTCCTGCTGATTCGCCTTCCTCCGCGCGCCAGGACGCGCGCTCCCCGCGAACTCCCAGGACGGATGCCCCGTGTCACCCTCCCTCTCCGCGCCCGCGCACACCCGTACCCAGGTCCAGGACGGCCCCACCGCCGCCGAACTCCTCGACTTCGCCCTGCGCACCGCCGCCGACCCCGAGCTCGTCGCCCAGCTCCCCCTCGACCCGGAGGGCCGCACCTGGGTGCGGCTGGAAGGGCCCGGCGGCAGCGAGGCCTGGCTGATCGGCTGGCCGCCCGGCACCGGCACCGGCTGGCACGACCACGCCGAGTCGCGCGGGGCCTTCGCCACCGCCTCCGGACGGCTCACGGAGCACTCCCTCGCGGTGCGGCTGCCCTCGGAGGGCTGGCAGAGCCTGGAGCTCGCCGAGGACGTCGACCGCAGCCGGAGCCTGGCCGAGGGCACCGGCCGGGCGTTCCTGGAGCACCACGTCCACGAGGTGCTCAACGACTCGGAGACCGAGCACGCCGTCTCGGTCCACGCGTACTACCCGCCGCTGCCCCTGATCCGGCGCTACTCGCGCTCCGGCGCCGTGCTGCGCCTGGAGCAGGTCGAGCGCCCGGCGGACTGGCAGTGAGCGCCGCGGGCCGCCCCGGGGGCGGGGAACCCCGGGGCATCGACGCCTACCTGGAGCGGGTGCGCGAGGGACTGGACCGGCTGGACGCCCACGCGGCCCGCGCGGCCGCCGCCGAGGGCGCGCTGCTGGTGGACATCCGCTACCAGGCGCTGCGCGAACGCGACGGGCTGATCCCCGGAGCCCTGGTGGTCGAGCGCAACGAACTGGAGTGGCGCCTCGACCCGGACGGAAGCCACCGGCTGCCCGAGGCCACGGACCACGGGCTGACCGTGATCGTGATCTGCAACGAGGGGTACGCGTCCAGCCTCGCGGCAGCCGAGCTCCAGCGCATCGGCCTCCCCCGCGCCACCGACCTGATCGGCGGCTTCCAGGCGTGGCGGTCGGCCGGACTCCCGGTCGAACGGGGCCACGACCTGGGTCAGGGTCAGGGTCAGGGGCAGGGGCACGACCAAGGCCAGGACCAGGGCCAGGACTGAGGCCAGGACCGGCCGGCACCCCGCCTGACGGCACGGCACCGGAACGCCGGGCGGGGCGCCCTCCCGCAGGAGGAACGCCCCGCCCGGCCGAACTCCGCCGCTACTGCCTCGCCCCCGCGGCCTCGACCGGCCGCACCGCCAGCGCGAAGCGTCCCGGCACCGCCGTGGCCGCCAGGGCCAGCAGCCCGGCCGCGCCCAGGACGACCGCGTACACCAGCGGCAGCACGGCGGGTGCCGCGCTCCCGGTCATCCCGACGCTGAAGGCGGTCAGGACGGCGAGGGAGGTGCCGCTGCCCAGGACCACGCCCATCAGCAGGACGGCGAGGGCCTCCAGCCGCAGCATCCGCAGCACCTGGCGGCGGGTGGCACCGGTCAGCCGGAGCAGCGCGAACTCCCGGACCCGCTCCGCGGTGGACATCGCGAGGGTGTTGACCACGGAGACGGCGGTGAAGGCCAGCACCAGGCCCATCGCGATGAGGTTCACCTCGGCGTTCGCCTGCTGGCGCTCGGCCCGGGCCGCGTCGGCCGCGGAGGGGGCGAGGAGCGCTGTGCCGGGGAAGCGGGCGACGGCGGCGGTGAGGCGGTCGCGGGGGGTGCCGGGGGCGGTGGCGACGTACACCGCGCGGGCGAGGGGGTTGTCCACGTGGGCCGCGACCAGGTCGTGGGCGAGGGTGAGGTCCCCGAAGCCGAGGCCACGGGCGTAGACGGCGGTCACGGTGACGGCGGCCGGAGTGCCGTCCCCGAGATGGAGGGTGAGGGTGCTGCCGGGGCGCAGGTCCAGCGCCTCGGCGGCGAGTTCGCTGACCGCCGCGCTGCGCGGGCCGAAACCGTCGAGCGTGCCCCGGGTGACCTGGGGGTCCCAGGTGCGGGTGAGTCCGGCCGGGGTGACGCCCTGGGCCGCGTACTTGGTCAGCCCGACCCGTACCTGGGTGGTGACGACCTCGGTCGCGGCGGTGACGCCCGGGGTCCTGCGGAGCTTCGCCGCGGCTTCCCCCGGTACGCCCGGGCCCTGCGCGGCCAGGATCCAGTCCGCGCGGATGCCCTCGCGGGCCTGGGCCCGGGCCGCGTTGCCGAGGGTGGGCTGGCTGAAGAGCACGGTGCACGTCATGCCGACCAGCAGGGCGAGGGGGGCGACGGCGGAGGCCATCCGGGTGGCGTTGCCGCGCAGGTTGGCGGTGGCGAGGCGGCCGTTGGGGCCGGCCAGGCGGAGCGGGCCGGCGAGCAGGGCGGTGGCCCCCTTCACCAGGAGCGGGCCGAGCAGCGAGACCGCGCCGGCGAGGACCACGATGGCGAGGAAGGTGACCGGGGTCGAGGCGGGCTCGGTGCGCAGCGCGCTGAGCAGGGCGATCAGTACGACGCCGGCGGCGGCCAGCACGAGTCCGGCGGCGATCCGGGCCCAGGCCGGGCGGGAGCGCTCGACGGCGGCCTCGGCCAGCGCCTCGGCGGGGCGGATCCGGGCGATGCGGCGGGCGGTGATGCGGGCGGCGGCCCGGGCTCCGACGAGGGTGACGGCGACGGCCGCGAGCATGGGGAGGATGCCCGCGGAGCGCTCCAGGGCTGCGGGCACGACACCGGCGTCGACGAACCGGCCGTGCAGGTACGCGGCGAGGGGCAGGCCCACGAGGGCGCCGAGCGCGCCGCCGGCCAGACCGACGATCAGGGCCTCCGCGCCGAGCAGCCGGCGGAGCTGCCGGGGGGTGGCGGCGATGGCGCGGAGCAGGGCGAGTTCGCGGTGGCGCTGCTGGACGGCGAGGGCGAAGGTGCCGACGGCCACGAGGATCGCGACCAGCAGCGAGGTGCCGATCATCGAGCCGCCGATGGAGACGAGCTTGATGCGGGCCCCGGCCGCGTCGAGGAACTCGACGGGCCCGCGGTCGGCCCCGCTGGTGACCTGGGCGGTGGTGCCGTGGAGGGCACGGGTGACGGCGGCGTCGAGCGTCGCGGGGCCGGTTCCGGGGGCGGGCAGCACGCCGATGGCGGTGTAGCGGCCGTCGGGGCGGGCGGCGAGGCGGCGGGCCTCGGCGCTGCTGAAGAAGAGGGAGGTCTGGTGCCGGAGGTCCCCGTCGGCGGCGGTGGCGATGCCGGTCACGGTGTACGTGCGGGGGGAGGCGGTGGCCTGGACGGTGAGCGGGGAGCCGGGGCGCAGGCCGGCACTGCGGGCCAGGGCGCGGTCGACGACGACCTCGGTGGCGGTGCGGGGGGCGCGGCCCGCGGCCAGGGTGAAGGGGGTCAGGGCGGCGGATTCCCAGGAGTGCCCGTACGAGGGGAGGCCGCCCGGGGCCTTCGTCAGCGGGACGGCCTGGAAGGTGAGTTCGGGGACGGCCCGCGCGACGCCGGGGACGGCGCGGACCCGGTCGAGGGTCCCGGCGGGGAGCCAGGCCCGCTCCGGGACGGGCTTGGCCTTGTGCTTGTACTTCTTCTCGCCGTCGCCCTTGTCCTTGACCGTGGTCCGGTGGACGTTCTGGTCGGCGGAGACGACCACCGGGGCGCCGGCGTAGCGCTCGGTGGCGATCGTGCCGCGTAGTCCGGTCTCCAGCAGGGAGCCGCACGCGGTGATCAGGGCCGCCGCGCAGAGGAAGGCGACGAAGGCGCCGAGGAACCCTGCTTTGCGGTCCCTGACGGTCTGGAGGGCGAAACGCAGCATCATGCGGCCAAGCCTGCTGGCCGGGGGTGCCCCGGGGCACTGGAGTGCCCCGGCGTCCCGTCGGGGGGCTAGCCCCACCCCCCTTCCGGGGGGAGGCGCCGCCACCGGCGGTCAGCCGAAGCCGTACCCCAGGTCCTCGGTGTCCTCGCCCTCTTCCTCGAGGGCGCGGCGGACCACCCGCAGGGCCATGCCCTCGGGGTAGCCCTTGCGGGCGAGCATGCCGGCGAGGCGCCGGATCCGCTTGTCGCGCTCGAGTCCGCGGGTGGAACGGAGCTTGCGCGCGACGAGTTCGCGGGCGGTCTCCTCCTCCTGGTCCGAATCGAGGCGCTCCATCGCCTCGTCGATCAGGGTGGATTCGACGCCCTTGGTGCGGAGCTCGCGGGCGAGCGCCCGGCGGGCGAGACCCCGGCTGTGGTGCCGGGACTCCACCCAGGCGCCCGCGAACGCGGCGTCGTCGATGAGGCCCACCTCTTCGAAGCGGGAGAGGACCTCCTCCGAGACCTCCTCGGGGATGCCCCGCTTGCGCAGGGCGTCCCCGAGCTGGCGGCGGGTGCGCGGACTTCCGGTGAGCAGCCGCAGGCAGATCGCCCGGGCCTGCTCCTCGGGGCTCTGTCGCTCCGGAGCCTCGTCCGTCCCGCCGGGCGGCGGCCCCTGCCCGGCCCTCGACGGGCCGGGACCGCTGCCGTCCTCGGGTGCTGGGACCATCACGGTCAGCTCTTGGCCGTGGTGGCCTTGGTCGCCTTGGCCTTGCTCGCGGGCGCGGGCACGGACTTGGCGTCGTCGGTGGAGACGGTGGCCGCGTCGGGTCCGGGCTCGGCGTCGGCCGTCTTGCGGACGCCCACGCCAAGCTTCTCCTTGATCTTCTTCTCGATCTCGTTGGCGAGGTCGGGGTTGTCCTTCAGGAAGTTGCGGGCGTTCTCCTTGCCCTGGCCGAGCTGGTCGCCCTCGTACGTGTACCAGGCGCCGGCCTTGCGGACGAAGCCGTGCTCCACGCCCATATCGATCAGGCCGCCCTCGCGGCTGATGCCCTGGCCGTAGAGGATGTCGAACTCGGCCTGCTTGAACGGCGGGGCGACCTTGTTCTTGACGACCTTGCAGCGGGTGCGGTTGCCGACCGCCTCGGTGCCGTCCTTGAGGGTCTCGATGCGGCGGATGTCGATGCGCACGGAGGCGTAGAACTTCAGCGCGCGGCCACCGGTCGTGGTCTCCGGCGAGCCGAACATGACGCCGATCTTCTCGCGGAGCTGGTTGATGAAGATCGCGGTGGTCTTGGACTGGTTCAGCGCGCTGGTGATCTTCCGGAGCGCCTGGCTCATCAGTCGGGCCTGGAGACCCACGTGGGAGTCGCCCATCTCGCCCTCGATCTCCGCACGCGGCACGAGGGCTGCCACGGAGTCGATCACGATGAGGTCGAGGGCGCCGGAGCGGACCAGCATGTCCACGATCTCCAGGGCCTGCTCACCGGTGTCGGGCTGGGACAGGATGAGGTTGTCCGTGTCGACGCCGAGCGCCTTGGCGTACTCGGGGTCGAGGGCGTGCTCGGCGTCCACGAACGCGACCGTGCCGCCGGCCCGCTGCGCGTTGGCCACCGCGTGCAGGGTCAGCGTGGTCTTGCCGGAGGACTCCGGTCCGTAGATCTCGACGACACGGCCGCGCGGCAGGCCGCCGACGCCGAGCGCGACGTCCAGAGCGGTCGACCCGGTGGGGATGACCTCGATGGGGTCGTTCGGCCGGTCGCCGAGGCGCATCACGGCGCCCTTGCCGAATTGTCGTTCAATCTGCGCGAGCGCGGCGTCGAGCGCCTTCTCGCGGTCGGTGCCTGCCATGGGTTCCACCCGGGTTGCTTGAGTCGATCGCTTCACGTCAAAGACGCTAACGCCTGCCACTGACAATGCGCCTCCACGCCCCTTCCGGCTGTGGATAACCGGAGAAAACCCCTGCAATCACACGGCCAGGTTCTCCATCAGAATGGATGTTCGAATTCCGTGTCAAGCGCGCCACGCCCACCCGGCCCGCCGCCCCGCCCCCGCCGCCCGGGGCGGGCGCGACGGAGGCTACGGTGCGGCCATGAGCGAGCGCGAGCACGTGGCGGACGGGGAAGCCGGAGAACCCACTGAAGCCGCGGAAGCCGGGCCTCCGCTCGTGCGCGAGGTCCACCCGGACCTCGTCGCCGAGCTGGTCGCCCTGCTGGAGGCGGAGGGCGAGCGGGACCTGGCCGTCTGCGTCCGGGACGTCCGGCTGTACGAGCGCTGCCCGTGCACGGACGACTTCTGCCAGAGCTTCCGCACCGCCCCGGGCCCCGACGGCCCGTACGGCCCCGGCCACCGCTGCCTGCCCCTCCTCGCCGAGCAGGGGATGCTGAACCTGGACGTGGTGCAGGGCCGGATCGTCTACGTCGAGGTGATCGACCACGCACCGCTGCGGGACCACCGGCTGCCCGCGGACCCGGACGGAGCCGGGTCCTCCGGCCTAGGCTGACCGGCATGGAGCAGCTGGACGGTGTGGAGATCATCGCCTTCGCGGACGGCACGGCCTTCGAGACCTGGCTGGCGGCCGGGCACCACACGCGCGCCGAGGGCGTGTGGATCAGGATGGCCAAGAAGGGCTCGGGCATCCCGTCGGTGACCTCCGACGAGCTGGTGGACATCGGCCTCTGCTTCGGCTGGATCTCGGGGCAGCGCCGCTCGCTGGACGACCGCCACTACCTGCAGAAGTACGTGCCGCGCAGGCCCCGCAGCCTCTGGTCGCGGGTGAACGTGGAGAAGGTCGAGCGGCTCACCGCCGCCGGGCGGATGCGCGAGCCCGGGCTCACCGAGGTCCGCAGGGCCCGGGAGGACGGCCGGTGGGACGCGGCGTACGCCCCGCAGACGGCGGCGGAGGTGCCGCCGGAGCTGACGGCCGCGCTCGACGCGGACCCCACCGCCCGGGCCGCCTTCGAGGCGCTCGACAGGACCGCCCGCTACCAGCTGGTCCTGCCCCTGCTCCAGGCCCTCACCCCGCGGTCCCGCAGCTCCCGGCTCGACCGGGTCCTGCGCACCCTCGCGGAGGCCGCCGCCGGGCCGGACGGCCGGCCCTAGCACCCCGGTCCCGGCCCCCGCCGGGTCCGGGGCGGGGACGGGCCTGGGCCGGGGACGGGCCTGGGCCGGGCCGGGGCAGGGCCGGGCCTGGCCTGGAGCCGGCCGCCTCAGACCCGCGGGTCCGCCGTCACCTCGTACCGCTTCACGTACGCCCCCAGGAACGCCTGCAGCGTCGCCACCGCCGGGATCGCGATCAGCGCGCCGACCGCCCCCAGCAGCGCCGTCCCCGCGATCACCGAGCCGAAGGCCACCGCCGGATGGATGTCGACGGTCTTCGAGGTCAGCTTCGGCTGCAGCATGTAGTTCTCGAACTGCTGGTAGACCACCACGAAGCCCAGCACGTACACCGCGTACCAGGGGTTGACCGTGAAGGCGATCAGCATCGGCAGCGCGCCCGCCAGATAGGTGCCGATGGTCGGGATGAACTGGGAGACCAGCCCGACCCACACCGCGAGCGCGGGCGCGTACGGCACCCCGAGCACGAACAGCACGATGTAGTGCGCGACCCCGGACACCAGGGCCATCAGCCCGCGCGAGTAGAGGTAGCCGCCGGTCTTCGCGACGGCGATCTCCCAGGCCCGCAGCACCTCGGCCTGCCGCGCCGGGGGCAGCACGGAGCACAGCGCGCGCCGCAGCCGGGGGCCGTCGGCGGCGAAGTAGAACGCGAACAGGGCGATGGTCAGCAGCTTGAACAGCCCGCCCAGCACGGTCGCGGACACGTCGAGCACGCCGGACGCGCTGTTCTGCACGTACTTCTGGAGCGAGTCCGAGTGCAGCAGGCTGTCCTGGATCGCGAGCCGCGACAGGTCGGTGTGGAAGGTCTGGTTGATCGAGTCGATCAGCGAGTCCAGGTACTGCGGGAACCTCTCCACCATGTCGACGATCTGCCCGGCGAGCATCGAGCCGAGCAGGGCCATGAAGCCCAGCGCGAAGACCAGCACACCGAGGAAGACCAGGAAGGTCGCCACCCCGCGGCGCATCCCGCGGGCCGCCATCCGGCTCACCGCGGGCTCGACGGCCAGGGCGAGGAAGAAGGCGATCAGGATGTTCAGCAGCAGCCCGATCAGCTGGTGGAAGGCCCAGCTGCCGAGCTGGAAGCAGGCGTACAGGGCGAGTACGAGGACCACCGCGCGCGGCAGCCAGCGCGGCATCCGCGCAGGTGGCTGACGGAAGGCGGTACCGGGCCCGGCCGGCGGCTCCGCGCCCGCGCCGTGCGCCGCTCCGCCGCCACCGGCCCGCGCACCCTCGTGCCCGCCCGGCCCCTCCCCCTCCTGGCCGGAGCCGCCGGGCGGCGCGGCCGCCGGGGACGGCACGGAACGGGCCGACGGCTCCGGTTCGCGCGAGGGCGACGGGACGGAGCCCGGGGGCACGGAGGCGCCCCGGGGGTGCTCGGGCTGGTCGGTCTCATGGGTGGCTGCCACCCGGCAAGTGTCCCGTATGCGTCGCCCGTCCGGCCCTCGGCGCTTGTCACCCGGTACGTCAGCGCTTGTCGCCCGGTACGTCCATGGCCGAACACACCGCGCGCCACACGTCCTTGGTCTCCCAGCCCGCGTCGAGGGCCTGGTGGACGGTACGGCCGCCCAGCTCGGCCATCACGTGGTCCCGAGCGAACGAGTCGGCATAGGCGGGACCGAAGTGTTCGGCCATCCGCTCCCAGAAAATCGTCAACCGCATGCCCCCAGTATCCCGCCCCCCGGGTGGACCGGTTCGTTCGTCCCCGTCCGGGGCCGGAATCCGCCCTACGTTGGGGGACATGCCTGGTGACGATGCATCCCCCCTGGCCCGTGCCGAGCGGTTCGTCTGGCTCACCGCCCGGGTCCTGGAACAGCGGCGGTTCGCCTACCACTTCCTCGGCGGCGCCGCCGATCCCGTGGACGCAGCCCTCGGCCCCTACCTCAACCCCGACGGCGGCTACGGCCACGCCCTCGACCCCGACCTCCGCGGCCCCGACAGCCAGCCCCTGCACACCGCCCACGCGCTGCGCGTCCTCGACGCCCTCGGGCGCTGCGCCGGGCAGCGCATCGAGCGGCTGTGCCGCCACCTGACGCAGGTCTCCACAGCGGACGGCGCCCTGCCGGTGCTGCGGCCGGGCCCGCGGAACTACCCCGGGGCGCCCTACCACCCGGTCGTGGACGACCCGCCGAGCGAGCTGCTCACCACGGGCCCCGTGGTCGGCGTACTGCACCGCAACCGCGTCTGGCACGCCTGGCTGTTCCGCGCCACCGACTACTGCTGGGACCGCATCGAGACGCTGCGGCACTCACACCCGTACGAGATCCAGGCCGCGGTGGAGTTCCTGGACGGCGCCCCGGACCGCTCACGGGCGCAGGCTGCGGCGGACCGGCTCGGCCGGCTGGTGCGGGAGGCGCGGCTGGTCGTACTCGACCCCGGGCAGCGGGACGGCTACCCGGTGGCGGCGGGGTACGCGCCCGGGGAACGCCTCTTGCCGCACGACCTCGCGCGGCGGCCGGAGTCGCTGGCGCGCGGCTGGTTCACGGACGAGGAGCTGGCCCGATCGCTGGACTTCCTCGCCGCGGAGCAGCAGGAGGACGGCGGCTGGCCGGTGCGCCGGCGCGCCTGGGCGCCGGGCAGCAGCCTGGAGCGGCGCCCGATCGCGACGATCGAGGCGCTGCTCACGCTGCGGGCCCACGGGCGGCAGATCGGCGCCGGGCCGGTCAGCCGCCCAGCGCCCGTACGCCCGCGGTGACGAGCACGGCTGCGGCCACGACCAGCAGGAAGGGCGCCCGCAGCAGCAGCGCGACCCCGGCGGCGGCCAGACCTGCGGCGCGGGCGTCGAGCACCAGGGCGTGACCGGTGCTGAAGGTCTGCTGGGCGGTGAGGGCGGCCAGCAGGGCGACCGGCAGCAGGGCCGAGAGCCGGCGGACGGCGGGCCGCTCCAGCGCGCCCGCGGGAACCAGCAGACCGGCCAGCTTGAGCAGGTAGCACCCGACGGCGGTTGCGGCGATGGCGATCCAGACGTTCATCGGTCCTCGTCCTTCTCGTGTACGGAATCCAGCTCCCGGCGCTCGCGCCGCGCGGCCTCCCTGCCCTTGACGTACAGCACGGCGGGGGCGGCGAGGGCCGCGACCAGCACGGGCACGCCGGCGGGCAGGAACGGCAGGAAGCCGAGGCCCAGCACGAGCGCGAGGGCTGCCACGGCCCGCTCGGTGGCGGTACGGAGCATGGGGGCGAGCAGCGCCAGGAAGACCGCCGGCCCGGCGGCGTCGAGCCCCCACGCGTTGGTGTCGCCGATGGCCTCGGCGCCGAGGGCACCGAGCAGGGTGGTGAGGTTCCACAGCAGGTACAGGGTGAGCCCGGTGACGGTGAACCCGAGGCGCGCGTTGCGGCGGTCCGCCTGGGCCAGGGAGACGGCGGCCGTCTCGTCGATCACCCAGTGGGCGGCGAGGGGCCGGACGGCGCGGGGCAGCGCGAGCAGCTGGGACAGGCGCAGGCCGTAGAAGGCGTTGCGGGTGCCGAGGAAGAAGGCGCCGGCGGCGGCCGTCAGGGGGTTGCCTCCGGCCGCGAGTGCGCCGACGAGCGCGAACTGCGAGGCGCCGGTGAAGACGAGGAGGCTGAGGGCGCAGGCCTGGGCCACGGTGAGCCCGGCCCCGGCGGCGGTGACGCCGAAGGCGAACCCGGAGAGGCCCACGGCCACCCCGACGCCGAGCGCGTCCCGGACCACGGCCCCCCGAGGCCGCCCGCCCCCGTCCCCGGAAGCCGTGTGCGGTGGTGCTGCTGCTGTCTGTTCCACCCACCGCACGCTACGGCGCCCCCGACCCCGGGTCTTGTACGTTCTTGCGCCCCCGGGGCTGCTGGTGGCGGGTGGCGGGCAGCCCCCCGGTGCCGCCAAGCCGCCGGCCACCATCTGCCCAAGACACGGCCCGGCCCCGACCGAAGTTGCACTCAATCGACACTGGGGCGGGGTCAGGACGAGACCGCTTCCGTCCGGGCGCGCGTCCGAGACCCGGCCCGGCTTCCAGCCCCAGCGGACCGTGCGTCGCGCGACGGCGGGAGCACGTGGCGATCGTGGGCGGCTTGTGTCCGGCCCAGCGGGCCGTGGGTCGCGCGACGGCGTAGGGCGCGGCGATCGTGGGCGGCTCTTGTCCAGCCCCAGCGGGCCGTGGGTCGCGTGGCGGTCGAAGCGCGTAGCGATCTGTGGCGGCTTATGAACGGGCACGGACGGCCCGGAGGCCGCTATGCCAAGTAGTGGGCCTACGGACGGTGGTGCGCGCCCCGTGGGGCGGCGGGGTGGGCGGGAGCGTTGGTGGCCGGAGGTCGTGCTGCCGTCTGGTGGGATGGCTCCTCCCCCGACGCCGGGCAAAGGCTCTGAGTGTGGTGGGTGGCTTGTGTTCCTCCGGGGCGTTTTTCGGGGGTTGTCCGCCGAGGGATTTTGCCTTCCGGACCGGGGTGGGCGGTC